>DAIDHB010000359.1 GCA_027452145.1 Planctomycetales bacterium | reverse complement strand
TCTGCCGCTCGTCGTCGGTGAGGGTCAGCACGGGCTTGGGGCGACCACCTTTATTCATCATGTTTCTCCTTTATTGGATTATATGATGAATCCTGCGATAGAACAAGGTTGGTCGGCGAATTTCTAACTCAGGACACTAGTGCCCTGGAACCGCCGGGCTGCCTCTCTCGCGGCCTGCACGGCCGGCAACAGCAGCGCGATCAGGATCGCGATGATGGCGATGACGACGAGCAGTTCGATCAGCGTGAAGGCGATTCGTTGCCTGCGGACGCGGCGGAGAGCCACGGCAATGTCCTCGGCGTCGCCGAGTGCCTGCGTCCCCAGGGCCCCGCTCGCGAGAGGCGGCCGCCCGGGACGCGCCCATCCGCCGGACGTTACAATCCGTGCCGTCCGACGCTCGAGACTCCGAAAACCTGCCACCAGGGGCCACCAGGTGCGAAAAGCCGGCCAAAAGGCCTCGAAAACCTGCCACTCGACACCGCAAACCTGCCACTGCCAGGCGCCGCTTCGAGGTCGAAACGGGGCCCGACTCCGCGGCGCGGCGGCGGGCCGGCCGGTCGGTGAGGGGTGTCAACTTGCTTGCAGGCGATCGATGTCGGGAGCGCGTCTCCAGGACCAATGCGGCCGGATTCGCGCACCTCGGCGTCGACGGGCCTGGACCGTGGCGCGCCGGGTCACTGGGGACGCGATTCGCCGGGCGCCTTCTCGGTCTCGCCCAGCATCTCGAGCGCCCGGTCCACCAGCTTCTCCAACTGGTCGAGCTTGCCGGCGTTCGCCAGCGGCGCGGCGCCTTCCATCAGCTTGCCCACCGCCGAGGGGTCCCTGCCGCTCTTGTGCCACCGCTCAATCCCATCGCGCACTCGCAGCATCTTCCGCTGAATGCGGAGCTGCGGGTGATCCGCGGAGACGGGCTTCTCCGCCAGCGGTTGTCCGGTCAGGAACTTGCGGTAGGCCGCGACGGCTTCCTTGCTGAAGGCGCCGTCCCGGAGGCGCCTGGGGAGATCCTCGCCGGTGGCGCCCATGTTCACGGCCACGAGGACGCAGCCGTGGTTGTAATGCCAGCCGAGGTAGGTCTCCCAGTCCACGACGGATCCGGGCATGCCGGCGTTGGCCTCCACGCCCGCCCATGGGGGATTCCCGTGCTTCTCCAGCTCGTCATAGATGGGCTTGAAGTCCCGCTCGAGCAACATGACCGGATAGGTCGTCCAGCCGGGCCGGGAATCCTTGTTGAAGGCCGTCCAGATGGGCGCGCACGTCATCTCGATGGGCGCGGGTGCGGCGATGTGGGGGTAGAGCTTCTCCCGGGGGATGCCCGCCTCGACGAACTGCTCGCACCAGAACGCGACGGTCTCCTGGATGATCGTCGCGAGGGCCTTCCGGAAGTCGTCCGGCGGATGGTCCGCGCCGAAGCCGCGATCCAGGAGCGCCCGGTAGCCGAGCGGCGTCGCGGGCACGCCGTCCTCCTTCATCATCCTCGCGACCTCGGGATTCGGCCGCGAGTAATCGTCGATGCCCGGCTCCAGGCCCACGAGCACCCCCGCGAAGAGCGCTTCCTTGCCCTCGGCCCGGAGCCTCGCGATCTCGTCGCGCAGGACCGGAGCGATGACCTTCGCGACGATCCGCGTGACCTCGGCCCGCACCTTCTTGCTGGTGAAGCACATGTTCGGCGCGACGCGCTCGAGCACGCCGTGGTCGAGGTAGCGCACCCGGTTCGGCGGCCCGTCCCAGCCGTGCCACTCGACGTTGAACCTGTTGTCCGGGCTGTAACCCGGCTTCTTCGGGTCGAACCAGTTCCAGAGGTCCGGGCGGTTCTTCCAGGCGAGATGGAAATCGAAATGGAGCATCACGGCCATGTTGTGCTTGCGCGCCGCGGCGAACGCACTGCGGATGCGGTCGGGCAATTGGTCCCCGAGCTCGAAGGTCGGATTGGGCAGGCCGAAGCCCAGGAGCCGGGTCTTGCCGTCCCCCTTCATGCCGACCCGATCGGCCAGCTCCGCGGCCTTCTCGGCGTCGAACCAGAAGAGCAGGTATCTCGGTTCCTCGGGCGCGGCAGGCGCCTCGCCACTCGCGCGAGCGACCGGGGTGCCCTGTCCTCCCGCAACGGCCCAGGCACAGGCCAGCAGGACGACAACCGCCGCCGTCATCAGCCAGGGGGCGCCTCTGCGATTCAGGGACCGGACGAGACGCGAAAGGCCGGAATGCGAATGCACGAGACCCCGGGTGGGGCCGCCTGGTCGGGGGGTTCCGCCGGTATCGAGCATCATCGTTCTCCTGGCTCACGATCGTCCTTTTCGGCCCGCCCGATACCGCCGAGCGATCATCGCAGACTCGTCTGACCATCAGTTTACACGAACGTTGTCCCGCGTTGGAACCCCGCCCTGGCTCGTGCAGGCATCCCGGGACCGGACGGATCGAGGCGGGCCCGGGCCGCGGGCGGACGGTCGGAAGGCCCGACGGCCGCAGGGGACGGGGAGAGCCGGACCTCGGTCGCATCACACGCACTTCCCGGTTGATCGGGGGCGGGCGTTTCTGTGTAATTGCCTGCGGCAAACCCGGAGGACTGCGCCAATGGACGGATACGGACCCCGCGAGCTGATTCACCCTCGCGACGAGATCGTGCGGACCATGGAGCGGATCTACCGCTACCGGATGACCACCACGTCCGGCGGGAACCTCTCGATCCGGGACGACGACGGCTCGATCTGGATCACCCCGGCGGCCGTCGACAAGGGGAACCTCCGCCGCGAGGACATCATCCGCGTCGGCCCGGACGGTTCGGTCGAGGGCTCGCACCGGCCGTCGTCGGAATTCCCCTTCCACCGGGCGATCTACGCCGCCCGGCCCGACCTGAAGGCGATCGTCCACGCCCACCCGGTCGCCCTGGTGGCCTTCAGCATTTGCCGGCGGGTCCCCGACACCCGGTTGCTTCCCCAGTCGCGCCGGGTCTGCGGGCCGGTGGGGTTCGCCCCGTACGCCCTGCCCGGCAGCGAGGCGCTCGGCCGGAACATCGCGGCGGCCTTCGCCGGCGGGGCTCCCTGCCTGGTGCTGGAGAACCACGGCGTCGTCACCGGCGGCGCGACGCTCGCGCAGGCGTTCCAAAGGTTCGAGACCCTCGAGTTCGCCGCGAAGATCGCGATCCGGGCGAGCATCCTCGGCCCGATCCGCTACCTGACCGACGCCGAGGCCGATCGCGCCCGCCCGCCCGCCGGCGGGACTCCCGAGCACCGCACCGGGCCGGTCACCAGCCGCGAGAAGGATCTGCGAGCGCAGCTCTGCGAGTTCGTCCGCCGGAGCTACCGGCAGCGGCTGATGATCAGCACCGTGGGCTCATTCTCCGCCCGCCTCGATGGCGACTCGTTCCTGGTCACCCCGCATCGGACCGACCGCAACGATCTCGAGCCGGCGGATATCGTGCTCGTCCGCAACGGCCGACCCGAGGAGGGCAAGACCCCGAGTAGCTCGGCGCGGAGCCACCGGGCCGTGTACGACGCGCATCCCCAGGTCCACGCGGTCGTCAACGCCTATCCGGTGAATGCCACGGCCTTCTCCGTCACGGGCGCGACCCTCGAGACCCGGACGATCCCCGAAGCTTACGTCTTCCTCCGCGACGTCCCCCGCATCCCCTTCGCCCACCGGTTCGGCGACGGCGGCGAGATCGCCGCCCGGACCTCGGTGAATATCCCGGTGATGATCATCGAAAACGACGGCGTCCAGGTCGTCGGGAAGACCGTCCTCGACGCTTTCGACCGCCTCGAGGTCCTCGAGTCGACCGCCGAGGCGATGATCGACGGCCTGAGCCTCAACGCGGGCGTCATCCACCCCATGCCGGACGACGTCACCGCCGAGCTGGAGCGAGCCTTCGGGCTGGAGCCGATGCAGGCGGCCCCGGGCGATCAGCCGACGGGATGATCCGCTGGGGCTCGGCGCGGTTCCCGACGGCAGCTTACGTCTTCCCGCCATCGGTCGTCGGTCCTCCCGATTCAGCTCGCCGAGCAGGCCAGGATCACCTCGTCCGAATACACGCCCTCGCCCCGCGTGCCCCGGACCTCGATCCGGTTCTCGCCCGGCCGGAGCGGGACGTCGGCCCAGCGGAAGATCCGATCGGGGCAAGTCAGGGTCTCGCGCGGCTCGCCGTTGACGATCAGTTGCACGGCGTCCAGGTTCGAGTAGACCTTGACCGAGGTGCGGGCCGCCGACCGGTCGACGTGGCGACGGCCGGTGATGTACAGCACCGGGGCGGCCGACCAGTTGGCCTGGTACCAGTGATAGGCGTCCTTCTTCGTCCCGCGATCGTAGGTGACCAGCCCCTTGTCGTTGCGCCCGGGCGTATCACCCTCGTGGCGACTGTCGCAGGCGAAGTCGAACAGGTTCCAGACGACCGTCGCCCAGAGGAACGGACGCGCCTTCAACTGCAACCAGCACCCCTCGTGGACGAGGGCCTGATACTCTTCGGGATGCCAGGGCCCGAGCGTGCGCGGGGGCGACGGATCCTCGGCGTGCTGGCGGATGCTCCCCCCCGCGCCGTACTCGCTGATGCCGATCGCCCGATCCGGGTAGACCCGATGGACCGCGTCCACCCACGGGCCGAGGTCGTCGATCTGGCCCTGGTACCAGCCGAAGTACCTGTTGAAGCCAATCACATCGGGCAGGGCGTGGATCCCGGCGGCCTCCGGCAGGCACGAGGCGGCCGTGGTCAGACGCGTGGGGTCCTCCGCGTGGGCCAGCTCGACCAGTTGCGCCACCAGCGCCCGGGTGGTCGGATTGTCGGCGATCTCGTTAGACAGGCCCCAGAACAGCACCGACGGGTGGTTGTCGTTCTGCCGGATCAACTCCACGAGCTGCTGCCGGACGTTGGCGAAGAAGTCCGGGCTGTCGACCACACGCGAGACCAGCGGGATCTCACTCCAGGCGATCAGGCCGAGCCCGTCGAGGAGGTCGTAGGTGTCGGGCGGGTGCTGGTAGTGGGCCAGGCGGACGAAGGTCGCGCCCAGCTCGGCGATCAGACCGACGTCCTGCGCGCGATCGGCCTCGGATGTCGCCCAGCCCTTGTCCTGGCGATCCTGGTGGATGGCCACGCCGTGCAGCGCCAGTGGGCGGCCGTTGAGGAAGAAGCCCCCGGCGGGATCGACGCGGAACGATCGCAATCCCAGGGGCTGCTCGACCCGGTCGACCGTATCGCCGGAAGCCTCGTCGATCACTCGCACGCGCACGCGGTACAGGTACGGGTCGCTCCGCCCGTCCCAGAGGCGCGGGCGGATCAGTGTGGTGTCCTGCACGAAGTCCCGGTCGGCGCCGGCGGCCATCGGCTCGGAAGTTTCGAGGACCGTGACGACTGCACCGGTGTGGTCGAGGACCTCGGTGCGGACCCTCGCCATGCGGGGGCCGGGGCCGTCGTTCCGCAGCCGGGCCATGACCCGCAGGTCGGCCGCCCCGGCCGAGACGTTCGTCGGGGTCAGGTAGACCCCGGGCGAGGCGAAGTCGGTGAGGCTGATGTGCAGCGGGTCGGTGGAGACGAGCCGGACGCCTCGGTACAGCCCGCCGCCGATGGTGAAATCACACTCCAGCGGGGGTATGTCGGCATAGGAGGCGTTATCCACCTTCACGGCGAGCACGTTGTCCCGGCCGATCGCGAGGTGCTGGGTGACGTCCCAGGCGAAGGCGGCGAACCCGCCGCGATGCTGGCCGACGAACGTGCCGTTCACATACAGGCTGGCGATCAGGCTGGCGCCGTCGAACCTGAGGAACAGTCTCCGGCCGGCCTGGCCGCCGGGGACTGCAAGATGAATGCGATACCAGCCGACGCCGCGATGATAGTCGTTGCCGCCGTCCTGCCCGTCTCGGTCGTTCCAGGTATGGGGCAGGTCGACGATCGCCCAGCCCGAGTCGTCGAAGCCTGGGGCCTCGGCGCCGGCCGGGTCGCCCAGCGCGAACCGCCAGCCGCGGTCGAGGCATAGGATGCGACGGGGGTCGGGTTCCAGCGATCCGGGAGATCCGACTGGCGGCCTCTGGGGTCGGTCGTCCGGGATGGAGTCGGATCTCATGGCTCGTGCCCCCTTACACGCCTGGCCTGTCTCGGGTTCGGCCGCCGATGGCGGCGACAGTCGCGAGCGGGCGGTGGGTCGGCCGGCCGCCCCGGGCACGACTCGATCATCGCAGCGCCCGGACAACCTCCGCCGGATCGGCTTTCTCGAGGATCCGGAGCGCCCCAGCCTCGCCGAGCAGGCCGAACGCCCGCGTGGCGGGACCGTACGCGGCGCGGAGAGCCCCGCCATCCAGCGGTCGGCCGTCGCCCGCGACGCCGCCGGCGATCACGACCCGCCGCGGGGCAATCAGGGCCGCGAGGTGGCTGACGTCGCCGACCGCGCAGAGCATCCCGGGCACGATCGTGCCCAGCCGCTGGCTGCGGTAGGGCGTCTCCGACACCAGGCTGGCGATCGTGCCGACGACCGCCACGCGGTCAACCCGCGGGTCCTTCGCCGCCGCGGCCAGCGCCACCAGCCCGCCGGGCCCGATCCCGATCAGGGCGGTCGGGCGCCGAGGCTTGGTGGCACCAGCGCCGGCATTCAGCGCATCGAGCAACCCGCGGACGTCGGCGACCCACTGGCCCAGCAGCGGCCGGCCGATCCAGAGACCCCACTCGGCCGAGTTATGGTCGGGGGCGTGGCCGACGGCGTCATGGGCCGGAGCGAGTCGGCCGGTCGCGCGAAGGTCGAGGGTGATGACCGACCAGCCCGTCCGGCGGAGCTCGCCCGCGATCGGGTGCGCCGCGGCGTGCTCGGCACCGTCGAGGTCCAGCAGGATCGCCCGCGGCGAATCGTCCCCCATGGCCGCCAGCCTGATCCCAGCCTCGGGCTCGAACCCGACCGTCCCGGCAGCCGAGGCGGACCCCGACCCGGTCGGCGGGCTCTTGCTCTCCTTGAGACCGAGGATCACCGACATCGCCGCGCGCCGGCGATCGGCCTCGAGCTTCCAGGCGCCGGCGTCTTTGGGGATCGCCCGCGATTCCAGCAGCTTCCGCCCGACGGACGCCGCGTACCGCGGCAACGTGACGAATTCGTCGGGGCGGCTATCTCCGGGGAAGCAGCGCAGGGCCTCGGGGTCCTCGGTCTTCAGGGCCGGCTCGGCGATCGGCGCGCCGTCGCCGCGCCCCTGCAAGTGGCGGGCGAACCAGCCGTAGGCGGCCTCGCGCATCGGCTGGTGGTAGCCGTGGTCCGCCTCGAAGATGGTATGCCGCAGGTTGTCGGGCCGGTCGTACAGGCGATACAACGGCTCGAGACCGGCGAGGGTCCGGTTCGACTCGGCGACGGAGAACTGAACGGCGTCCTGGGTCGCGTTGACGATCATCAACGGTTTCGGGGCCGACAGGCCGAGGACGCCCCACTCCTCGGCGAACGTCAGGGCGCCCGGGACGACCTCGCACATGCAGCACGCGGTGCCGAGGTACGCCCGATAGTTGCCGACCGAGCAGACCGGCACGCCCACCTTCAGGCCGTCGATCAGCGAAATCGCATACATCGTCTGGTTGCCGCCGCCGCTCGCGCCGGTGACGCCGATCCGCTCGGGATCGACCTCGGGCCGCGCGGCGAGGAACGCCACCGCGCGGGTATTCTCGTAGACCTGCAACCCGGCGAGGGTCAGCCCGGCGGGAAGGAGCGTCGCGGCGGTCAGCTCGCCGTGGTACTCGCCCAGCGCCTTGCCGATGCCCCGCTCGCCGGCGCCAAGGGCGTCGACCGCGAGGACGACGAAGCCCAGCCGGGCCATCGCGATGCAGCGCGACTGCACCACGGGGTCCTGCTTGGCCCCGGCGAAATGCCCGTGCACGCACAGGATCGCCGGATGCCGACCGGACCCGTCGGGCAGGTAGAGGTTCGCCGTCATCCGGACGCCGGGCATCGTCTGGAACGTCCACTTCTCGACGCGATATCCGTCGCGATCGAGCGTCCCGTGACGGGCCGGGTCGAGCGGCGGCGGGTTCGGGACCGAGCCCAGGGCCTGGTCCATCCGCCGGCGGATCTCGGCGCGCCGGGACTTCCAGTCGTCGAGCGACCGGGGCGGCGCGTCGCCCTTGCGGAGGAGATCCGCTTGCTGCCGGACGAACGCCAGGTAATCGCCCCGCTCCGGGGCCTCGGCGCCGGCGAAGGACGCCGTCATCACCGCCGCCATGAGGCTCACGGCACACACCCGGACGGCCGCGGCGGCCGGGTCGGTCAGTCGGATCATCGGACGGCCCTCGAATCCCTCGCGACGGCCCGCCGGGCGACCAACCGGGTCCGCCCGACCGGTCCGTCCGGTCCGGACGCCAGTTTCCGCCCGGCACCCCGTCGAATCAACCGGGAAGTCCGCGTGAGGCGGGCGGTCGCGCGAGCCGGCGAGCCCCGGCGGCGGCGGCTCGGGGGCCGGCGGCGAGCCGGAGCTCACCCCGCGGCCCTAAAGGCTGAGGGGCCGACGGCGACGGCGCTCGTATCGACAGTCGGTGTGCGGTGGAAACGAGTCGCGCCCCGCTTCAGCCCTCGATCCCGGTTCGTCGATTGCAGCGTCCTGGAGCTACGCCAAGCGGTTGCACCGGCTCTGCCACGCCATCGACCGGAAGAACTTTCCGACGTACCCGGCCGAGTAGGAGTTACGGTACAATCACCGTCACGAGCATCCGCTGAGCATCCTCATTCGAAAGGCCGACTTCGCATGGGAAGGATCTTCGAGAAGCGCAAAGCTTCGATTTTCAAGACCGCCGCCCAGAAATCAAAGCTCTTTTCCAAGTATGGGCGGCAACTCTACATGGCGGCCAAGAATGGCGTGCCTGACCCGGAAGCCAATCCGGCCCTGCGCAATCTCGTCGAAAAGGCCAAGCGCGACAACGTGGCGAGTCATGTGATCGAAAAGGCGATCCAGAAAGCGGCTGGCGCGGGGGGCGAGGACTTCCAATCCGTGCGTTATGAGGGTTTTGGTCCCGGCGGCTCCCTGGTCATCGTCGATTGCTTGACCGACAACAATACCCGCACCATCGCCGATGTCCGCAATTGCTTCAACAAGACGGGGTCCAAGCTGGCGGCCAATGGATCCGTTGTTATGTCTTTTGATCACCTGGCGGTACTGTCTTTTAAAGGTGATGATGAGGAGAAGGTGATCGAGGCGATGTTCGCCGCGGATGTCGCCGTCGAGGACGTGACATTCAAGGACGGCACCATCACGATCTTCGCCCCTCCTGGCGAGTTCTACAAGGCGAAAATGGCCTTGCTCGAGGCGTTCCCCGGCCTCGAGCTCGAAGTCCAGGAGATCACCTTTCTTCCGCAGGCAAGCAAGATCCTCGGCGGGGACGACCTGGGCTCGTTCGAGAAATTACTCGACATGCTCAACGATTGCGACGACGTGCAGGAGATCTACCACAACGTCGACCTTCCCGGCTAACCTACGTCCATATCAATACCTCGCCAACCTTGCTCGATCGGATGGAATGCGACTGCTGGGCCACGGCAGCTCATCGGACTCCTCGGGGAATCTGCCCTGGGACCCCGGGGGCCGACACCGGCGACGCCGCCGAGGCGATCAGTCCCGTCCGCCCTCAGGGCGGCCCGCCCGCGAGCTTCGCCGCCTCGGCATCGATCATGTCGGGCTCGCCGATCTTCGCGATCAGTTGGTCGGTGCTGGTCGGGTCGACGACCCGGCAGCTCTCGGTTAGCCTTGCGGCCAGCTCGTGCAGCTCGGTCCGCCAGGCGAGGGTGGTGGAGGGATCGGCGTCGATACCGAGGGCGCAGGCCCGTTCGAACTCGCCGCAGAGCATGATCATCCGCTGGACGTGGCGAAAGACGATCCCCTCCTGCTTGGCCAGGTCGAGGACCGTCACGAACTTGTTGAAGTTGCCGCCGAACTCGATCAGCTCGCCGACGCACCAGACCGGGTGCGAGCGGACGTCGGTGACGTCGGGGTAGCGGTGGTCGAAGTAGGACCGGAGCTTCTCTGCCAGGGTCGGCGGCCTCTTTGCCCAATCGTCTTCGTCTTCGTCTTCGTCGTCCTCCTCTTCCTCGACCTGCGCGGCCATGAGCCCGCGCTGGATGAGCTCGGAGTCGAGCATCGAGGTGGCGAGGGCGCCCGACTCCAGCAGCCTGAGCGGGACTCGTAGACGCTTCCGGACCGGGCCGGGCACCTCCAGGGTGCTCTCCATCGCTTGCAGGCGCTCGTCGGGATCGGCCCCGGCCAGGATCTCGGTCAGGAAGGCGCCGTAGAGGGGATGGATGCTCCGGAACGCCAGCAGTTTGCCCAGCGCGGGCGTCGGCTGGGCCAGGGTCGGCGTGTAAGGCGTCGGGGGCTGGCCGGCCTCCGGCGGCGTCGGCGCCGGCGCCGGCGGCTCGGGGCTCAGGGTCACGAAACCGCCGGCGTGCAGGGCCAGCAGCATCCGGTCGAGCGCCTTCTCGCCCGCGGCGATCCGGGGGTCGTCCATCAGCCGCTTGCGGACCGCGGCGCGGATGCCCTCGACTTCCGGCGAGACCTCGAGCAGATAGGCCAGCAGCCGCCAGGGGAGCGGCCCCTTGCTGTAGAGCTTGCCGGGCGGGGCGGCCTGGAGCTGGTTGAAGTGCCCCTCGACCCAGTATTGCTCGGTCTCGCGGCGCTTCGGCTTCTTCTTCTTGAGGGCCTTCTTCGCCTTCATCAGGCCCGGGTCGCGGGTGT
>DAIDHB010000358.1 GCA_027452145.1 Planctomycetales bacterium | reverse complement strand
GGGTCGGACCGCCGCGCCACACACCGAATCCTCTCGCCGGACCCTCGCGGCCGCGACCCCGCGTGGCGGGGTCGCGGCCGCGAGGGTGAAACGATGGCGGGGAGATGAGGGTACGCCTGGCGTTCCGGGGGGCTGACGCCCCCCGGCTACGTCCTGACGCCCACTTCGTGGGCTCCCGGGACGGCCGGAACCTCCAGCTTTCGCCCGTGCGCCACGCAACCGTAGCGAGCTCCAGGGTCGTTGTTATTGACCCGCCAACAGGTGGTCTCACACTACAGGGAAACACAACGGCAAATCAAAAACATTTTGAACCACAGAGACACAGAGATCGGAAGAGAGAGACCCGGTGTCCGAGGCGGTCATCGGCGCGGCGATCGAGGTCCACCGGGCGCTCGGGCCGGGATTGCTGGAATCGGCGTACGAGCATTGTCTCTGCCATGAGCTGAATCTTCGAGGAGTCGAGCATCTGAGCCAGGTGGAATTGCCCGTCATTTACAAGGACTTCCAGCTCGATTGCGGCTATCGGATGGACATCGTCATCCCGGGCAGGCTCATCGTGGAACTGAAAACCGTCATCGAGTTCCATCCGATCCACTACGCTCAGCTCCTGACGTACCTTCGGCTCACCGGCATCCGCCATGGCCTTCTGCTGAACTTCAATGTCCCCCTGCTGAAGGACGGAATGAAGCGCATGTCACTTTGACCCCTCTTCCGATCTCTGTGTCTCTGTGTCTCTGTGGTTCAATTGTATTTATTTTCTATCCGTTGACGACGTCTCCCTGCTGAAGGGCGGGATGAAGCGCATGTCACTTCGACCCCTCTTCTCTTCCGATCTCTGTGTCTCTGTGGTTCAATTGAATTATATTAAATCTCCGTTGATCACTGCCTGCCGCCCTTCTGTAGAGCCGCGGCGGCTTCCTTGCGCTGGTTGATGGCGGGGCGGGCGTCGATCTTCCATTTGCCGTCGACGCGGCGGGCGCGGACGGGCGAGGGCGCGCCCTCGGGGAGCAAAAGCGCCCGGTCCTCGCCGATGTCGTCCGGGCTCACGGCGGCGACCTTGCCCTGCGGCCCGCGGATGCGTTCGCCGGGCTTGAGCCGCCGGATCTTCATTGCCTTCGCGAGCGTCCGCATCCGGGCAACGACCTCCTCCGGCGCGGGCTCGCCGCGGACCAACCATTCGAGCTCGGGGTCTGGCAGAGTGATGGCGCGCAGCGCCTCCTCGTCGTGGGCGACGGCCGCGACCATGAACGTCCGCAGCGCCTCCTCGGGCGTGCCGTCGGGCGACTCCGGCTGCGCGGTCGCCGCCTTGCCGGCCGGCCCGCCCTTCGCCATGGCGCCGCCCCGCCCGGGCGGGGGCGTGAGGAAGGTGAACGAGTCGAGGAACCGATCCGCGTCGCGCGGCAGCGGCTGGTTGGGCGACGTCGTCACGCTGAGGAGGATGTACGACGACCCCCGAATGAAATGCCGCGTCACGTGGTTAATCGTCCCGTTTGCTCGCGGCGATGGC
This sequence comes from Planctomycetales bacterium, assembly GCA_027452145.1. Classification (GTDB taxonomy): domain Bacteria; phylum Planctomycetota; class Planctomycetia; order Isosphaerales; family Isosphaeraceae; genus JAKAUH01. Next base: position 37,728 of record DAIDHB010000358.1, on the reverse strand, counting down.
GTCTGATACTCGAAGTGCTGGCCGACCACGTCGCTGGCGGTCACGTCGTTCTCGCGGACGAGCTGCACCTGGCCCTGGAGGTAACCCTGCTTCCACTGGGTCAACTGATCGGCGACCCCGAGCACCGGGAACGGCCGCGAATACCTCGTCTGCTGGAGCAGATAAATGCAACCGCCCGCGCGGACGACGTAGCTCTTCTGCTCGAGGTTCCCCGTGCGGCTGGGAATGATCCGCGTGCTCTCCGCCGGTCGGGCGGGGAACTCGACGCGATAGTCACCATCTCGCGAGGTGTAGGCCGCCCACCCCGAGGTATTCGCCTTGGCCTTCGCCTTCGGTTGCGGCTTCGGCTGTGCGGGCGCGGGCGCCTGTTCCTGGTACGCCAGAACCAGGGCCAGGCCGACGATCGTGACCGGTAGGGTCGCCACGGCGCTCGTCCCTCTCGACTTGGATTCCTGGAGGTCCCCCACCCAGTGCGTACCATACCAGTCGCGTCGCGTGCAAGGCGGCGCGGCGTGCACCACGATGATTTCCCGTGCCCCGAGGGGGTACGACGCGATAGAATGAAACGTCTCGCCGGTCCCGACCGGATTCGGGCCAGCCCCGATCGACGCCCCGACGCACGCCTTCCGGAGTCGCACCACCCCATGGCCGCCTCAGCCACCGCCACGACCCCAGCCGCCGCCCCGCGAACGGGGAACGTCACGCCCCGGCTCGTCTCGGAGATCGCCGCCGTCGTCGGGTCCGACAACCTCCTGGACAGCCGCGAGGAGGCCCTGGTCTACGAGTGCGACGGCTACGTCGTCGAGAAGAGCGTGCCCGACGTCGTGGTTTTTCCCACCTCGACCGAACAGGTGGCCGAGATCGTCCGGCTGTGCAACCGGCACGATGTGCCATTCGTCCCGCGCGGGGCGGGCACCAGCCTGGCGGGCGGGACGCTGACCGTCGGCGGCGGCTTGATGATCTGCCTGACCCGGATGAAGCGGATCCTCGAGGTGAGCCTGCGCGACCGGTACGCCGTCGTCGAGGCGGGCGTGGTCAACGTCTGGCTGACCCGGTCGCTGGCCGGCACGGGCTTCCATTACGCGCCCGATCCGTCCAGCCAGGGGGCCTGCACGATCGGCGGCAACATCGCCACGAACTCGGGCGGGCCGCACACGCTCAAGTACGGCGTGACCGTCAACCACATCAAGGCCGCGACGCTCGTCATGCCCGACGGGACGATTGTCGAGACCGGCGGGATCGCCGAGGACGACCCGGGGTATGACCTCACCGGCCTGATCGTCGGCAACGAGGGGACGTTCGGCATTGTCACGAAGGCCGTGGTGAACCTGACGCGCGACCCGGAATCGGGCCGGACGTTCCTCGGCGTGTTCGACTCGGTCGACGCGGCCACCGAGACCGTCAGCGGCATCATCGCCGCGGGAATCGTGCCGGCCGCGCTCGAGATGCTCGACAACCCGATGATCCGCGCCGTCGAGCAGGCGTTTCGCTTCGGCTTCCCCGTCGAGGCGGGCGCCGTGCTGATCATCGAGGTCGACGGGCTGGAGGCCGGTCTCGACCGCGAGGCCCGGGCGATTTCCGAGATCGTCCAGTCCCGCGGCGGCAAGGTCGAGAAGTCGATCGTCTGGCGGACCCGCAAGGAGCCCGAATATGTCGCCATCTGGAAGAGCCGAAAATCGGCGTTCGGCGCCATCGGCCGGCTAAGCCCGACCTACTGCACCCAGGACGGCGTGGTGCCGCGGACGAAGCTGCCGCACATCCTCCGCTTCATTACCGAGGTCGGCCAGCGCCACGGCCTGCGGATTGCGAATGTCTTCCACGCCGGCGACGGCAACATCCACCCGATCCTGCTGTTTGACGAGCGCGACCCCGAGCAGGTCAAGCGGGTGTTCCTCGCCAGCCACGAGATTTTGGACGAGTGCATCAACGTCGGTGGCAGCGTCACCGGCGAGCACGGCATCGGCGTGGAGAAGATGGAGTTCATGCCGAAGCTGTTCTCGCCCGAGGACCTTGCGGCAATGGTTGCCTTGCGGTCGACCTTCAACCCCGAGAACCGCTGCAACCCGTTCAAGATGCTGCCGGGCGGCGCGGGATGCGTCGAGAAGAAGAGCCCACGCCGCCCGGCGCCGGCGTGAGGCGACGAATTCCCTGGGGGCGAGCCACGCCGGATCACTCGAGCGGCGGCGGTTCGTCCTCAGGCGGCCTGACGAACGCGATGAACTGGCCGCAGGCGGGGCAAGGCACAGCGATGCCCGGCGCGGCAGCCGGGATGCGGACGAACGCCCGGCAGCGCGGGCAGCAGCCGCACCGCGCCTCCCCGGCGCGACCCGGCGAGGCGTGAGACCGCGATGCCGCGCGATCATCGCCCCGGGGGAGTCGGATCCCGGCCTTGATCTGGCGCAGGGCGTATTGCGGATCCCAGTACGGCATGATGCGCGGCCTCCCGCGAGGAATTCCGATTCGATCCCCCTCGAGGGGATTCGCCGCGACTCGCCCGTTATTGGGGGCGAGATCAGACCTCGAAGCTCTGGTGCAGCTCGGGGGTGTGCACGGGGGACTGGACGAAGGGCTGGAGGACGGGGACCAGCGCGTCCATCGCCTCGGGATCGCCGTGGACGATGAAGGCCGACTCGATGTTGCCGCCGGTCTGCTCGTACCACCAGGCCAGGTCGTTGGAATCGGCGTGGCCGGAGAATCCGTCGAGGACGTAGACGGCCGCGTTCAGGTCGTACCACTGGTCGAACATCTGGATCCGCTCGACCCCCTCGGAGATCTGCCGGCCGAGGGTCCCCTCGGCCTGGTAGCTGACGATGACGATTGCGTTGTCCGGGTCGGCGACGACGTGCCGCAGGTGGTGGCGGATCCGCCCGGCCTCGCACATGCCCGACGAGGCGATGATGACCATCGGGCCGTTCATGTAGTTGAGCCGGCGCGACTCGTCCCAGGAGGCGCAGAACTCGACGAAGCGGGAGCCGAAATACATCGGATCCTTGTCCATCAGGCTGCGCGCCTGGGGCGTGTAGGCGTCGGGGTATTCGCGATGGATGTCGGTCAGCCGCAGGGCCAGCGGGCTGTCGACGTAGACGGGGATCGGCCGGACCTTGTGCTGGGCGAACAGCTCCTGGAGGCAGTAGACCATCCGCTGGGTCCGCCCCAGACTGAAGGCCGGGATGACGACCTTGCTCTCGAGCCGGATGGCCCGCGCGATGATGGCGTGGAGCTGCTTGATGAGGCGGTCGTACGGCTCAAGCTCCTTGCCGCCGTAGGTGCTCTCGGTGACCAGGATGTTGACGTCGCGGACGATGGCGGGATCCGGGAGCAGGTGGGTCGCGCGCCGGCCCAAGTCGCCGGTGAAGACGAAGCGACGGTGCCGGCCGCCCTCCTGATAGTCCAGCCGGACGATCGCCGAGCCGAGGATGTGGCCGGCGTCGTGATAGGTGAGCACGACCCCCGGAGCGACCTCAACCGGCGTCTCGTACGGCACGCGCTGAAGCCGCTCGATCAGCCACTCCACATCGGCCTGCTCGTAGAGGGGCTCGACCGTCTCGAGGTGGGGATACTTGATGTGAGCGTTGCGGACCTCCTCGCGCTGGATCCGCGCGCTGTCGCGGAGCATCACGGCCGTGATGTCGGCGGTCGCCGGGGTGGCGTACACCGGCCCGTTGTAGCCCGATCGCACCAGGTACGGCAGCCGCCCGATATGGTCGTTGTGGGCGTGAGAGACAATCACCGCGTCCAGCTCGCGCGGGTCGAAGGCGAGCTGGCGGTTGGGGCTCTCGGGATGGATCCGCTCCGAGTCAAATAACCCGCAATCGATCAGGATGCGACGGGAGCCGATCTCCAGCAAGTGAGCCGTGCCCGTAACCTGACGGGTCGCACCGTGGAAGGTGATTCGCAACCAAGTCTCTCCCGGCGGAGCGGGTCCGCGATGCGTGGATGGCCGGTGGCGGACCCGGCGAACGACCGCCATCTCTCGCGAGCCGAGGCAATCGGCTCGGCCGGCATGCCCCCTTCGCCGCGGCAAGCTCCGGAGGCCGCAAGACGAGCCCCAGGGGGATTGATGTTCCATTTCTCACCTTCATCATGCCAGGAACGGCCGAGTCCTTCAAGGCTAGGCGCGATGGCGCCCGGTTGGACGCTGCCGGATTCTCCAGTTGATCGTTCACGACTCCCGGCGTAGGATTTGCTAGGAAAGCCCGGCGGAACCTCGAATCACCTCCCGAGCCGCATGCCGCCCTCAGCCTCCCGAATCATTCCCGAAGTCGGTTCTCCATCTTTCCCATGGCCGAGATGTATGGGTGAGGAGCGCCCTCGATGGATGAATTGCGAGCGATTCCCGAAACGCACCCGCTGCACCGGTTGTTTCGGGGTCTGACCGAGTCTGCGTTCATGAATGAGCTGGGCATCGGCGACCCGGCGCTGGTGCAGTACGTGGCCGAGCTGCTGGCGACCTTCGTGCCGTCACAGTCGCTGTGGCGGCTGAGGGCTACCGACGGCCGGCCGCTGGCGGAGGTGGCGGCGATGGTCGCCGCGGCCGAGGCGGCCGACGACGCCGAGCGCCGTCGCGAGTGCCATCGCCATGTCGGCGATTTCACGCTGTTCTGGACGGGCGTGTATCCCGAGGCACTGGCCCGGTTGCGCCGGTCCGATCGCGCCGACGCGCTAATCGACTACCAGGAGCAGGGGAAGCGGTCGTACTACGTCGCCAGTCGTCTCAGTGCGGGGCGGGGCGAGAGCTCGGTCTTCCGCCGGCTGAGCGATCAGTTCGAGCTGTGCGCCTTCGGTCTGTCGTGCGTCCGTCGTGAGTGGGAGCGGTTCGAGTCGGAGGGCCCGCAAGCCAGGGGACCGGTGTATTGAGGATCTGCCCCGAACGGGCGCCATCGCGCGATCCCGGCTCGGCCGGAGCCTTGCCCTCCCAGGTCCGCGTCTGATCGGGAGGGCGAGCCTCCCGGCGAGCCGGCATCCCCTGAAGGCGGCGCATCACCCCGGCTCGGCCGGAGCCTCGCTCTCCCTTCCGTCGGCCATCGCCTCTCCGGGAGGGCGAGCCGGGACAGAGAGGACGCGGCGCGTCACCCCGGCTCGGAAGGACGAGTGTCTTACCGGGAGCCGGGGATTTACACCGCCGGCGTCGACTCCGTAATGTGGAGCGAGCCTCCCGGGCTGCCAACAGCCTGGGGTCGATCGGTCTGCCGGACGGGAGGGATGAACAGAGCGTGGCCGGGGCGGTCATCCATCGATTCGCGTACGACGACCTACGCCGGTTCGCCATGGCGCTGGGGACCGCGGCGGGACTCGCGCCCGCGCGCTCGGGCGCACTGGCCGCGCACCTGCTCTGGTTCGATGCAGCCGGTGCCCCGAGCCTGGGCATCGCGACGCTCGACACCTGGTTGACGGCGATCGACGAGCGGCGGGTGAATGCGGCGACGACGGGTCGGGTGGTGGGAGAGCGGTCGTCGCTGGCGGAGCTGGACGGCGAGAACGGGATGCCGCTGCTGGTCCTGGAGCGGGCCGCCGAGCTGGCGGTCGAGAAGGCCAGGGATTCGGGCGTGGGGCTGGTGCGGGTGGTCGGCATCGAGTCGGCGGTCTCGGCGGCGCCGATCGCCGCCGGGATCGCGATCGGCCCGATGGCCGGGTGGGCGATCGGGCCCGGCGGGGCCTGGAGCCTGGCCCTGCCGACGGCCGCGGGCCTGCCGCTGGTGGTCGATCCCGGCCTACCTACGCCCGCGACGAGTGGGAAGTCGCCGTCGGCGCAGGGCCGATCGGCGGCGAGCCGCCGCCCGGGGAAGAATCCCGCGACGGACTTCTCCGAAGGAATGCGGCTGGCCGCCGAAGTGCTTGTACCTGAAGGCGGTTGGCTGGTCGCCGCGCTGGCGGGCACCGGGCCGGGATCGCTCTCGGCCTGGCACGAACGGGTCGCCGCGGCCCGCGAACGGTCCGCCGCCGAGGATGCCGGGGCGGATCTTCACGCCCTGGACCCCGAGGGCTGGGAAGCCCGCCGCCGCCGCCTCTGGCAGGACGGCGTGGAGATGGCCTCGTCGGCCTGGAAGCCGCTTGTCGAGCGGGCGCGCGGGCCGGCGATCGACCCGCCGGCTCCCCTGGATTGATGACCGCGGGCCGGTCCCTCATCGTCCGCCGGCCCGATCTTGCGGGATTCCCCTCAGAAACGGACTCCTCTCATGGTGCTGCCGCTCGGCGACCTCGAACGCACCCGGATCATCCCGTTCGTCACGTACCTGCTGATTGCGGCGAACGTCACAATCTTCCTGGTCCAGCAGGATCGCGGCGAGGAGTTTACCCGGGCCTTCGCGATGACGCCGCGCGAGGTCATGCACAACGAGGACCTCGAGGGGCCCATCCCCCGGCAGATCCCGGTGATCGAGCGCGACGCCAACGGCGCGGCACGGCTGACGCTCCGCCAGGTCGAGCTCGAGCATCATCCCTGCCCGATCCCGGTGCGCTGGACCCTGCTGACCTCGCTGTTTCTGCACGGGAGCTGGCTGCACCTGCTGGGGAACATGCTCAGCCTCTGGATCTTCGGCGATAACGTCGAGGAGGTGCTGGGCTCGGTCCGCTACCTGATCGTCTACCTGGCCTGCGGCCTGGTGGGCTCGCTCGCTCAGATCGCCCTGAATCCGTATTCGAATGTGCCGACGCTGGGGGCCTCCGGCGCGATCGCGGGTGTGATGGGGGCATATGTCGTCTGGTTCCCGACGAACCGGATCCGGGTGCTGCTCGTCCGATTCATCACCGTGCTTCCGGCCGCGATCGTGATCGGCGTCTGGATCGCACTTCAGGTCTGGATGGGGGCCGGAGCGTTCCACCGCGGCGGCGACGAGGGGGGCGTGGCCTACATGGCCCACCTGGGGGGAGCGGCGACGGGCATCTTCGCCGGGTTTCTCTTCACCGCCCAGGCGCGGTTCATCCGCCAGCGGAACGCCGCGGCCGAGGGCTGGGAAGCCTTCGAGGACCCCGAGGCCGCGTGAGCCAACCGGGCTCGACCGGCCCGCGACTCAGGAGGTCGCGAACCGGCTCCAGGACCAGACGACCTGCCCGATGATGACATGTTCGTGCGATTCGACCTCGACGGGGATCAGCGGGTACTCGCGGCCGACGTTGTGGTTGGGGCGGAGGATGATGTGCCGGCCGTGGAGGTCGAGCCACCGGATCATCGGCGTGCCGTCCGGGCAGGCCGCGACGATCTGCCCGTGCAGCCGGGCCGGATCGGTGACCGAGCGGTCGACGGCGACGATCGATCCGGCGGGTAGGATCGGATGCATCGAGTCATCCACCAGCCGGGTACCAATGGTCTGCGACGGCTCGGGGAGCCAGTTGCGGTACGCCATGACGTGACCCTCGGCCCGTGCGGGGTCGACGATTCGCTGCGCGACCGTCGAGAGGGGATAGAGGTTGATCGCCACGAATTTCGAGGCTTCCTCGCCGGGCAGGTTGTCCGGAGCGACCACGATCGTCTCGCTCGACGACCGCTCGAGCTTCTCGAGGCCGCGGCGGATGAGCTCCACCGGCGTCAGCTCGGAGAGGAGCCGATCGTCGTTCGGGTCGCGGTACATCGGGCCTTCGCCCTTGAATAGCCAGGCGGGGTTGGCGCCCGTCTGCTCGATGAATCCCAGCAAGACCTCGGCCGGGACCGTCACCCCGGTCTCGTAGTTGTACCACGTCCGGGCCGGCAGGCCGAGTCGTCGAGCCAGTTCGGGTCCGCCATGCTCCCCGAATAGCTCCTGCCGGATCTCCCTCAAGCGACGGGATAGGGCGGCCTTGACGTGGACTCTGACCTTCGGCGTCTTCTTGCGAGCCACAGTGCTCGATCCCGCACGTGGGGACCCCTCAATCCGGACTGGGAAACTCTTATCACGGAACCATTAACCCGAGAGCGTCATGGGCCGGAGCCCGCGTCCGCGACGGACCTGATCTCGCCGACTCGGGGTCCTCGCGTTTAAACCGTCCGATCACTTCCTCATGCCGGCGGCCAAGGCACGACCAAGGAGGAGGCTCCGCACACCACGGCGTGGCGGAGGCCACACATTCCGCGGGCAGTTCGGACCGGCCATCCCGGGACCCAGTCGACATCTACTCCGGTCAAAAGGATTTTGTTTCGTAAGGGCTATTTTAACGGAGACAAGCGCCCTCGGCTACTCGGCCCAGGAAATTCGTGGAACCGCGACCGCCGCCTTCTTCGTCCGCCGGCCCGATCGCGCCGCCGCCGGCCTGCACGGACGAGAGGCGTCGGATCTCCGTAGCCGCAACTGCTTTCCAGATCAGGATTTGCGCAGAACAGACAGATTTGTTACAAAACCGATCGAGTCGGTTCGGCTGTTCGGCCAGGAGGTGTTCGCGGGGAACACCGCGTTGAAATAACGCAGCACGCCGCGAGCGAGAGGTGGCGGCCATGGCGGCGTGGGTGGGTGCCAGGGAGCCCGGGATCGAGCAGGAGGGCGATCAGAAGAAGCCCAGCTCGTCGCGGGCGGCCTCGCTCATCCGGTCCGGCGTCCAGGGCGGCGACATGACCAGGCGGACGTTCGCCTTGGCGATGCCCGGGACCGCCTCGAGTGCGGTGACCGCGCCTCGGAGGATCTCCGGACCCGCCGGGCAGGCCGGGGAGGTCAGGGTCATCTCCACGTCGACCTGGTCCTCCCGCGTCTGGACCGAATAGACAAGTCCCAGGTCAACCACGTTGACATTCAGCTCGGGATCCTTGACGGTCCGCAGGGCTTCGAGCAGGGCCTCTTGTTCGATCATGGGGCAAGTCCTCGGTGATCTCGAGCGCTCACGACTGACGCCAGCCGCCCGGTCGATCGCTAGTCCTCGATCGCCACATAGATATCGTCCCCGCGCACCTCGACGGTGTGTGTGGCCACCGGCTCGAAGGCGGGCATCGAAAGCGCGCGGCCGGTCCGCACGTCGAACCGTGCGCCGTGACGCGGGCAGCGGATCTCGCAGCCCTTCAGCTCGCCTTCGGCCAGCGGCCCGCCGTCATGGGTGCAGACGTCATCGATCGCGTGGAAGCCGCCGTCGCAGTGAAAGATCGCGATGGCGCGGCCGTCAATCTCCGCCAACTTCTTGCCGCCCGGCGGCAGCTCGGACCGGGTCGCGACCTTGATGAATTTGTCGTTAGTCATTGGTCATTGGTCATTGGTCATTGGTCATTGGTCATTGGTCATTGGTCGGCCGTGGTTCGTCCCTGGGCATCGCTCCGGGTCTCCGTGTGGTGGGTCTCCCGGGTCATGGGCCATGGCGCGGTGACTAACGACCAGATCGGGAGATCGCCGCCCGGGTGACATCCGCCTTCACGCGACGCAGGACCCCCGAGAGACCGCGCACCCGCAGCATGCCCAGGATCTCGCCCAGTCCGCAACGCTCGACCAGGTCGTTGGGAACCTGGAGGATGTCCTCCACCGTGGCACCTTCCAGCCCCTCGACGAGCATCGCGACGAACCCGCGCACCGTGGGCGCCTCGATCGGCGCATCGGCGAAGAGGCCGACCTTCTCCCCGTCGAGTTCGACGAAGAGGTAGACCGGCGACTGGCACTCCTCGACCCGATGCGAGGCATCCTTGTGGGCGGCCAGTCGCTCCGGCAAGGGCGGCAGGCCCTTGGCAAAATCGAGCAGGAGGTCGATCCGCTCCTGCCGGTCACACTGGGACATCTCGGTCGCGATGGAGTCGAGCTTTGTCATGGATCAGTGGTCAGTGGTCAGTGGTCAGTGGTCAGTGGTCAGTGGTCAGTGGTCAGTGGTCAGTGGTCAGTGGTCAGTGTGGTGGTCAGTGGTCAGTGGTCGGTGCGGTGGTCAGTGGTCTGGAGGTAGAGACGGGAATCAGTCGCCGTGGCGCCGGTTGTCGATAGCCAGTACAGCGAGGCAACCGCAGGGACGGTATGAGTCTTGACTGACCACTGACCACTGACCACTGACCACTACTCACTGACCACTGCGAAGCCCCTCAGGCCCCGCGAGCAATGGGCGCCCGGACGAGGTTGCCCCACTCGGTCCAGGAGCCGTCGTAATTCTTGACGTTGCTGTAGCCGAGGAGGTAGGTGAGGACGAACCAGGTGAGGCTCGAACGCTCGCCGATGCGGCAGTACGCCACCACGGAATCGTTCGGTTTGAGCCCGCACTCCCGCTCGAAGATGGCCCGCAATTCCTCGGGCGACTTGAAGGTGCCATCCTCGTTGACCGCGCGGCTCCAGGGGACGTTCTTTGCACCCGGAATGTGGCCGCCGCGGAGGGCGCCTTCCTGGGGATAGTCCTCCATGTGCAGCTTCTCGCCGGTGAACTCCTTGGGGCTGCGGACGTCGATCAGCGGGAGCCCGGCCTTCGCGTGGGCCTCGACGGCGTCGCGGAAGATCCGGATTCGCTCCTCCTCACCGCCCTGGACGGTGTACCGGGTCGGCGGGTAGCTGGGGACCTCGGTGGTCGTCGGCCGCTTCTGGTCCAGCCAGAGCTTCCGCCCGCCATTGAGGATCCGGCAATCGGCGTGCCCGAACAGCTTGAAAGCCCAGAAGGCGTAGCACGCCCACCAGTTCGACTTGTCGCCGTAGAACACGACCGTGGTATCGTTGGCGATCCCCGCGCGGGAGCAGAGGGCGGCGAACTTGTCGGCGTCGATGTAGTCGCGGCGCAACTGGTCCTGCAAATCCCCCTGCCAGTCGATCCGCACGGCGCCGGGGACATGGGCCATGTCGTAGAGCAGAATATCCTCGTCGCTCTCGACGATGCGGACCTTGGGGTCCTTCAGATGCGCCTCGACCCAGTCGGCCGAGACCAGGACTTCCGGATGGGCATAAGCGTCACCCATGGGGCAAACTCCTTGGTGTCTAGTCATTAGTCATTTGTCATTAGTTACTAGCGACTTGCCATCAACCCGGCGAAGGGCTTCGCCGGCCGGGTGCCGATGGCCATCGACTAATGACTAATGACGCGAAGAGCGACGGCCTGCCGGAGGGTCTCGCGGACCGGCTCGAGAGTGATCCGGTCATACACGTCGGCGAAGAACCCCTCGACGATCAGGCGAACGGCGACCTCGAGAGGGATGCCGCGCGCCTCGGCGTAGAAGATCATGTCCTCGTCCACGCGGCCCGCGGTCGCGCCGTGGGTGCAGCGGACGTCGTTGGCCTCGATCTCCAGGCCCGGGATCGAGTCAGCCCTCGCGGACTCGGAGAGCACCAGGTTGTCGTTCTTCTGGTAGGCGTCGGTGCGCTGGGCGTCCTTCTCGACGCGGATCATCCCCTTCCAGACGACCCGCGACCGGTCCTTGAGGCCCCCCTTGTACAGAAGGTCGCTGGTGGTGTGGTGCGCGGCGTGGTCCTGGCGGGTGAAGTAGGCCAGGTGTTGCCGGCCGGTGGTGAACATCACGCCGTTGACCTGGGCATTTGCGCCCGGGCCGGCCAGGACGACCTCCTGGTTCACCTTGGCCAGTCGCGAGCCGAGGCCGCCGACGGTCCACTGGATCGAGGCATCGCGACCGACGATTGCGCGCTCGCGGCTGAAGTGCCAGGTGGCGTCGTCCCAGTTCTGGATGTTCACCAGGGTCAACCGCGCGCCCTGGCCGACGAAGACCTCAAGCGCGCCGGCGTGGAACGCCGCGCCCGGCTCATCGCCGCGGCGGCCGGCCGTCTCGCGGACGAGCGTCGCCTCGGCGCCGTCCTCGAGCACGACGAGCGTGTGGTTCAAATCAACGCCGCCGGGCCGGGTCAGGCCGACGAGGTTGAACAGCGGGGCCTCGAGCTTCACGCCCCGCGGGACGTAGAGCAACGATCCGCCGCTCCAGAACGCGGCATGGAGCGCGGCGAAGATGTCGTCATTCGCGGTGACCGCCTGAGTCAGCAGGTACCGATCGAGGATCTCCGGGTGGTCCTTCGCCGCGCGGGCCAGGTCGACGAACACCGCGCCGCCGAGCCTGGCCGGGTCCGGCTCGCGGACGGCCGGGCCGTCGACATGCAGCATCCCGGTGGCGTAGTGCGAGCTCAGCGAGCCCCACAGGTCGTCGAACGCCGAGGCTGCGGATGCTGCGGGCGCCTCGGCGGCGGGCGGGGCAAAAGCGTCGAGCTTCAGCGCGCGGATATCGGTCCGCCGCCACTCCTCGTCGCGAGCGCCGGGCCAGGAAAACGCCTGGAACCGGGCAAACGCCTCGCGACGGCGCTCGACCAGCCACGATGGCTCGTCGCGCCCCTTCATGAAGCGGTGGAAGGCGTCCTCGGTGAAGCCGCCGGTGGTGGATGTCGTCGCAGTAGCTGTCATGACTCAGCGTCTTCTAGTAAAAACGATGGACGGACTAAAGGGATTCGAGCCATCTCGGCGGGAAATTCGATCCCAGATTCAGAGCTTCTTTGCCGGGGCCTGTGGCGTTTGCTCAATCGCAGGGCCCGGCGACCTGTTGATAACGAGCGAGGCGACGACCGCGCTGATGATGGCGCTAACGACTGCACTGATAAGGGGAGTCAGGATCATCTTCCAGATTTCCCAGCGGAGCGCCTTCAACTCCTTGAGATCATCCCTCGTGCGCACCAGATCCTGAGCGACCAGATCGATCCTCCCGCCGACCTGCGCGAGTTGCTCGCGCCAGGCCACGGCCCCGCTGTCGCGCCGGGATTCGTCCGCTCGCTCCAGGTCGGAGCGCAACCTCTCGACGCGCTCAAGAACAACTGAAGTCTGACGTTCCAGCTCGAAGGTCTTACGCTCCAACTCGAGGATACGATCGCTGTTTGTATTACCGGCCACCGCTCGTTCCTCGAGACTCCGATCTAGTTTCTTCCGTGTTCACGAATCGACTCAAGGTTTCGCTCCAGGAACCTCTCCAGCCGTTTGTCGAGCAATTCGTCGTAGAGGCGACGGAGTCGGCGGCGCAGCGAGGATTCATCTCTCAATTCCTGAGGAGTGAACTCGGCGGCGACCTCTCCCAATTCGTCGGAGAGTCGGAATCGAACCAATGCCGGCGAGTTCGGATCGTCGATCCACTCCAATCCAACGATCTCTACGGGATAGACGGACTTCTTCGTCTCCTCGTCGAGAATCGCCCTGGCTCGCTCGACCAGGGCACGATAAGAAGGATTGTGACGATCCACCTCGTCCCGGGTCACCTCATGCGGCGACGAGACACTCACGACGACCCGATCGCCTGCGGCATCGTGTCGTGACTGGAGGGTTTCGCGGAAGTCTCGGACCGCGTCTTCCACCGACTTGCTCATCCCGGACGAATGATTCATCCATCCGTATTGGAGGTCGGCCAATCCTCCCGTGGTCTCGTAAAAATAGGCCGGGCTAGTCCTGCCGCCTTCAGTCACGTCGACTCGGAAGTATCGTTCATTCGCCATGGGAATTGCTCCTCACCCCACCGAGCCTTCCATCTGGAGCTGGATGAGCTTGTTCATCTCGACGGCGTATTCCATCGGCAGCTCCTTGACCAGCGGCTCGATGAACCCGCTGACGATCAGGGTCGAGGCCTCGGCCTCTGAGAGCCCGCGGCTCATCAGGTAGAAGAGCTGCTCCTCGCCGATCTTCGAGACGCTCGCCTCGTGGCCGACCTTGACATCGTCCTCGTCGATCTCGATGTACGGATACGTGTCCGAGCGGCTGATCGGGTCGAGGATCAGGGCGTCGCAGACGACGTTGGACTTCGAGCCCTTGGCGCCGTCGGCGACCTTCAAGAGCCCGCGGTAGCTGGCCCGGCCGCCGTTCTTGCTGATGCTCTTGGAGATGATCCGCGAGCTGGTATAAGGCGCCCCGTGCACCACCTTGCCGCCGGCGTCCTGGTGCTGCCCCTTGCCGGCGAACGCGATCGACAGGATCTCGCCCCGCGCACCCTTGCCGATCATGTAGACCGCCGGGTACTTCATCGTCAGCTTGCTGCCGAGGTTGCCGTCGACCCACTCCATCAGCGCGTCCTCGTGGGCGACGGCGCGCTTCGTGACCAGGTTATAAATGTTGTTTGCCCAGTTCTGGATCGTCGTGTACCGGCACCGGCCGCCCTTCTTCACCACGATCTCGACCACCGCCGAGTGCAGGCTCTCGCTGGTGTAGATGGGCGCTGTGCAGCCCTCGACGTAGTGGACCTGCGCGCCCTCCTCGACAATGATGAGCGTCCGTTCGAACTGGCCCATGTTCTCGGCGTTGATCCGGAAATAGGCCTGGAGCGGGATGTCCACCTTCACGCCGGCCGGGATGTACACGAACGAACCGCCGCTCCAGACCGCCGAGTTCAGCGCGGCGAATTTGTTGTCGCGGATCGGGATCACCGTGCCGAAGTACTCGCGGACCAGGTCCGGGTGCTCACGCAGCGCGGTGTCCGTATCGACGAAGATCACGCCCTTCTGCTGCAAGTCCTCGCGGAGGCTGTGGTAGACGACCTCCGACTCGTACTGGGCGCCCACGCCCGCGAGGAACTTGCGCTCGGCCTCGGGGATGCCGAGCTTCTCGAAGGTGTTCTTGATCTCGGCCGGGACGTCGTCCCAGCTCCGGCCCTGGCGGTCGGCCGCCTTCATGTAGTAGTGGATATCGTCGAAGTTCAGCTCGGACAGGTCGCCGCCCCAGGTGGGCGTCGGCTTCTGGCGGAACACCTCGAGGGCCTCGAGGCGGAAGTCGCGCATCCAGGCCGGCTCGTTCTTCATCTCCGAGATCTGGCAAACGATCTCGCGGGTCAGTCCCTTGCCGCTCTTGAACGCGTAGTTCGCCTCGGAGTCGTGGAACCCGTACTTGTACTCGTCCTTGATGCCCGCAACCTGGAGATTCAAGTCGGTCGACATCGTCGCTGGTCCTTCTGAATGGCTTGCGCGGAGTCTCTCGTAATCGGTACGGGGCCGCTGCCGGCCGATGGCGCGGGGCCGTCGGCTCGGCCCGGCCCGGCCTCGGTCGCCCCTTTTTAGCTAGCGGGCGGCCTGGAGCGTCCCGGGCTTCTGGGCGGCCTCCAGGTCGTCCTCGTCGCGGGCGGCGTCGGGGTATTTCTCGCGGATCCAGTCGTAGCCCTGGCTCTCGAGCTGCTTGACCAGTTCGGGCCCGCCGTCCTCGACGATCCGGCCGCCGAAGAGGATATGGACGAACTGGGGCTTGATGTACGTGAGGATCCGCTCGTAATGGGTGATGACCAGGACGCCAGTGGCGTGCCGGGCGGCGACGCGGTTGACGCCCTCCGAGACGATCCGAACCGCGTCGATGTCCAGGCCGCTGTCCGTCTCATCCAGGATGGCAAACGACGGGCGGAGCATGGCCATCTGGAGGATCTCGGCCCGCTTCTTCTCGCCGCCGGAGAAGCCCTCATTGAGGTAGCGCCGGGCGAATTCCTGGTCGACTCCCAGCTCGTCCATCTGCTCGCGCAGCTCCTTGCGGAACTCGCGCATCGGGACCAGGTCCTGTCCCTCCTTGCGCTCCGGATTGCGGACGTTGGTCACGGCGTGACGGAGGAAGTTGGCCACCGAGACACCGGGGATCGACGTGGGGTACTGGAACGCGAGGAACAGCCCTGCCTTGGCCCGCTCGTCGGCCTCCAGGCCGAGCAGGTCGACGCCGTCGATCTCGGCGGTGCCCTCGGTCACCTCGTAGCGGGGGTGGCCCGCCAGCGCGTAGCTCAGCGTGCTCTTGCCCGAGCCGTTGGGGCCCATCAGGGCGTGGACCTCTCCCTGGCGGACCGTCAGGTCCACGCCGCGGAGGATCTCCTTGCCGTCGATCGCGACGTGCAGATTCTTGATCGTCAGAGTCTTGCTCATCGTCATCCTGGATGCCGGTGGTCAGTGGTCACTGGTTAGTAGTCGGTAGTTCGTAGTCAGAATGGTGGAGTGCGCTCGGTAGTCAGCGGGGTAAATGAGCCGCCCTCTTTCACTGACCACTGACCACCGCCTACCACCTACTGACCACTGCCCAGGGATGGCTTGGGCTGGAAGTCACAGAAGCGGTCGCCGTCGAGCCGGCACTGGCTGAGCCGCAGGCCGCGGCCCAGAACCTTCTCGAGCATCTTGCGCTCGAGGGCGCAGATGGCGGGGTCGGACTCGGCCAGCTCGTAGTAGGGGCAGGAATGCTGGCGGAGGATCGGGAAGGCCGTCCCGCCGTCGCGGGCGACCTCGGCCTCGACCCCCCGGTCGTGCAGGAGGTTGGTCAACTGGACCAGGCGGTTCTCCCACTCCTGGCCGCTCACCTGGCAGCGATACGACTCGGCGAGCCGCTCGGTGATCCGGGTGAACAGCAGGCGTCGGAGCTTCCGGTCCTCGACCGTGGTCATCATCTCTTCCCACATCGCCACGGCCAGGTCGGCGTAGTTCTGCCCGAGGCGCTTCTGCGCCTCGACGCTGGCCTGGTAGGCGTGGCGAGGCCGCCCGCGGCCGCCAGATTCGGTCCGGCGCTCGATCAGGCCCGAATCCAGCAGGCGAGCCAGACGGTTGCGCACGGCGGTTCCGGTCACTCCAAGGTGCGCGGAGAGCTCGGCCACCGTCATCGGCCCGCGGCGGCGGAGCAAATCGAGCACCCCCCGATCCGAGGATTCCGACATCGCAGCCACCCCCCGACCCAAGGGCCGGATCACGAGTCCTCCCGCCAGCGGCAGGGTCTCTGCCGCGCTACCCCCTCATCGTAGAGCCACGGCCTCCCGTCGTCCATCGGGTAGCGGGGATTTTTCGCCAAAAAGTTTGCGAAAAACCCGCGAGGGTTGAGACGGGCCCGCGGCCCGGCTGTTCCCTTGCCCGGGCGCCTCCACGATGCGATGCCTGGGTCCAGGCGCGGGATCGGAGGCATCGGCGGCAGGGGGGCTGTCACATCGTGTTCATGCCGGTCGTGGTCGTGGTCCCGGTCGCGGTGGTCCCGGTGACGCCGGTGCTGGTCCCGGCGGCGCCGGTGGTGGCGCCGATGCCGTTGCCGTTGGCGCCGTTGCCGGCGGTGACGGTGGCCCCGGTACCGGTCGTCCCGGTGCCGGAGCCGGTGATCGTGGTGGTGCCGGTACCGGGGGCGTTCCCGACGCCCGCGCTGCCGCCCACCCCGCTGGCCAGCCCAAGGCCCGAGCCGGACGTCGAGTCGGCCCCGACCTCGCCGGTAAATGTGACCGTTCCGCTGCCGGTCAGGTTGACCCCCGGCCTCAGGCCCGACTGGCCCTTCGGCCCGGTGACGCGTCCGCCGCCCAGGTGCACCGGGGGCAACTCGGACGACGCCACGGCCGCCACGGCGTCCCTCAGCGGGTTGAAGCTGACGTAATACTCGCCGCGGAAGCGGTCGAACGCCGCCCGGTCGGCCGCGCGCTGCGCCTGCCGGGCGTCAGCCAGGTGTGCGGATGCCGCCTGGGCGACGGCTGCCGGCCGCGCTCCCGACAGCGTGGCCGCCTGCGGGGTCCCGCCGGCGACCACGACAGCCGTGGCCTGCACGCCTGCCTGGGTCGAGTGCGCCTCGGAATTGAGCATGTTCCCGGCCACCGCCAGCGCTTCGTTGAAGAACGTCTGGAAGTACGGATTGGCGCTGCGGACCATCGCGCTGGAATGCCCGAACCGCGCGTTGAGGTTCGAGACGCGGTGCTCGAACTTCGCCGTGACAGCGTTGACCTGTCCCGCCACTGCGGCGGTGAGCCGGTTGACTTGCACCCGGGCGCGGGCCGAGGCTCGCGCCACCTCGGCCTGGGCCCGCACCGCCTGCGCGGGCCCCGCCGAAATCCGGGCGGCCGAATGCGACAGCGCCGCCTGATACTGGGCATCGATCCGGACGGCCTGGCTCGTCACCCGGGCGTCGGCGTGGTCGACCCTCGCCAGCAGCTCGCTGCTGAGCCGGTTGATCGCCCGCAGGTACTGGATCTCCGCGAGTGCTGCGCCGGCTGACGGCACGACCCGATCCTCCAGCGCATTCACCGAGAGAACCTGCACCCGCCGCCTTCGCTTTCGATCCTCCGCGCGAGCCATGGAACCCCCCGTTCTGGATGAGGCTTTATCGGTCAAGGCCGGACATCCGGCCGCCGCCCGCCGCGATCGGCGCGCAGGACCGATGGCCGGCCGTTGTTGTGGGGTGGCGGATCCCGCGCCGTCCCTAACGACCGCGCGGGCCGAGAAACGGGCGCCCGGCGTCAAATACGAAGCCGGCCCCTGGGGACCGACCGGCGGGCCGACGGATGACCTGGCCGGGCCGGCAATACTGCCACGAGCCAGAAATCGTGACGAAGGCACTCTCTTGCATAAAGAATGCCAGTGTCGTGGTGCCCACGGCGGGGATACCGCCGGGCGATCGTAACAACCGGCCCCCGTCGCGGGTCGGACGCTCCGGCGCGAACCGCACGCTCCGCATTTTCGCGGGCGATTCCTGGCCCGGATCGAGCCCGGCGCCGTATGATCGGGTGGGGAGGGGTCGCGACGGCACGCGACCGCGGCGGACGCCGCGAGGGAATTCCTCTCCCGGAGATCGGCGGCTCGACGCGGGAGCACCACGCATGGCCGAAACCCCGGCGGATCAGGCCTTCGGCGCGGTCGTCGCGCGCCATCGCCGCTACTTCGAAGCCGGCAAGACGCGGCCGGTCGAGTGGCGCGAGGCCCAGTTGACGGCCCTCGAGACGATGATGACCGAACGGGCCGACGACCTCTTCGCCGCCCTCTGGTCCGACCTGAGGCGCAACCGCGTCGATGCGGACGCCACCGACGTCCGATTCGTCGCCGACGAGGCCGCGCATGCCCGGCGGCACCTGAGGAAATGGCTGCATCCCGAGGCGGTCTCGACCCCCCTGGCGCTGGCGCCCGCGCGGGCCGAGGTCCGCTTCGACCCGCTGGGCGTCGGGCTGATCATCGGGGCCTGGAATTATCCCGTGATGCTCACGCTTTCGCCCCTGGTCGCCGCGATCTCGGCCGGCAACGCCGCGGTGATCAAGCCCTCCGAGGTCGCCCCGGCCTGCGCCGAGGCGATCGCCAGGATCGTGCCCGAGTACCTCGACCCCGAGGCGTTCTCGGTCGTCACCGGCGGCGTTCCCGAGACGACCGCGCTGCTCGACCAGCGCTGGGACCACATCTTCTTCACCGGCGGCCCGGCGATCGGCCGCGTCGTCATGGCGGCCGCGGCCCGGCACCTCACGCCCGTCGTCCTCGAGCTCGGCGGCAAGAACCCGACGATCGTGCATTCGTCGGCGAACCTGAAGGTCGCCGCGCGGCGGATCGCCCAGGGCCGCTGGCAGAACGCCGGCCAGACGTGCACCGCGCCCGACTACATCCTCGTCTTCAACGAAGTCGCGGCGCCGTTCCTGGCGGAGTTGGAGGCGGCCGTGCGGTCATTCTACGGCGATGACCCGCGGCAGAGCCCCGACTACGGCCGGATCGTCAACCATCGCCACTTCGACCGCCTGCTCGGCCTGCTCAGGGGCGCCGAGGTTTATCACGGAGGAGAACACGACCGCGATGACCGCTACATCGCGCCGACGATCCTGGTGAACGTCGCCCCCGACTCGCCCGCGATGCAGGAGGAGATCTTCGGGCCGATCCTCCCCGTGCTCGAGGTCGACAGCCTCGAAGAGGCGATCGCGACGGTCCGCTCGCGGCCGAAGCCGCTGGGCCTCTACGTGTTCGCCGAGGATCGCGACGTCGCCGCATGCCTGCTCGACGCCACCGAGTCCGGCGACGCCGCCGTGAATGACTGCACCATCCAGCCCCTGATCCGCGAGCTGCCCTTCGGCGGCGTGGGCGAGTCTGGAATGGGTAAATACCACGGCGAATGGGGCTTCCGCGCCTACACGAATGCCCGCGGCGTCCTGTACCACAGCACGAGGCTCGACCTGGGCGTCAGGTATCCTCCGTACTCCGAGCACGAACGGCTCCGTGGCTTCGTCATGCGCACGATGATGTGAAGTAGGTCGGGCATTCTTGCCCGACACTCAAGCCCCCGCCAGGCTGGAAAGCCCCACCTGCTTTCACGCCGGCATAACAAATAATCAATTTATATTTTTCATTGTTTATTAACTTTATATTTACAGTGAATCGAGGAGCCACCCCGGCATGAAGGCGTCCGGCGATCTCGAGTACGACGTCCTGATCATCGGGTCCGGCTTCGGCGGCTCGGTCGCCTCGATGCGGCTGACCGAGAAGGGCTACCGCGTCGGCGTGCTCGAGGCCGGCCGGCGCTGGCCCGACGACGAGCTGCCCCACACCTCGTGGGACCTGCGGAAGTTCCTCTGGGCGCCCGAGCTGGGCATGTACGGCATCCAGCGGCTCGAGTTCCTCGACGACGTGACGATCATGTGCGGCGCCGGAGTCGGTGGCGGTTCGAACGTCTACGCCAACACGCTGTATGTCCCGCCCGCGCCGTTCTTCCGCGCGCGGGAATGGTCCGGCATCACCGACTGGCAGTCCGAACTTTCCCCGTATTACGACCAGGCGACGCGGATGCTCGGCGTCGTCCGTGTGCCGTACATGGACACCGACGCCGACCGCCTGCTCCGCGACATCGCCCGCGACATGGGCCGGGGCGAAACCTACGAGAGGGCCCCTGTCGGCGTCTATTTCGGCATGCCCGGCGTCGAGGCCGACGACCCCTATTTCGGCGGCGAGGGACCCCGCCGCACCGGCTGCATCTCGTGCGGCGAGTGCATGATCGGCTGCCGGCACGGGGCCAAGAACAAGCTATCGAAGAACTACCTCTACCTGGCCGAAAAGCACGGGGCCGTCGTCCACGACTTGCAGCAGGCCACCGAGATCCGCCCGCTGGAAGGCGGCGGCTACGAGGTCACCGCACGGCACCCGGGGCTCGAGGGCCGCGTCGAGGGATCGACCCGCTACCGCGCCGGGCAGGTGATCGTCTCGGCGCACGCGTTCGGCACAGCCCGATTGCTCCACCGGATGCGGCACGAGGGCCACCTGGCCCGGCTCTCCGACCGCCTCGGCCGGCTGGCCCGAACCAATTCCGAGGTGCTCCTGGGCAGCGTGGTGCCTTACGGCCAGTGGAAGAAGCACC
This sequence comes from Planctomycetales bacterium, assembly GCA_027452145.1. Taxonomy (GTDB): domain Bacteria; phylum Planctomycetota; class Planctomycetia; order Isosphaerales; family Isosphaeraceae; genus JAKAUH01. Next base: position 16,836 of record DAIDHB010000358.1, on the reverse strand, counting down.
CCGAGCGGTTCATCACCTCGCCGGGCTCGGTGGCGATCACCTCGGCGATCTGGCCGGATGAGGACACGTCGATCGAGCCGGTGTACTACGGCGTCGGCAGCAACGTGATGGCGTTCCTGTCGACCTATCACACGCAGGGGACCGAGGCCCACCGCACGCTCGCCTGGCTGACCGAGTTCATCAAGCACCCGCTGCGCACGCTCGGCATCGACGACCCGCGGCACTGGTCCGAGCGCAGCGTGATCCTGCTCTGCATGCAGACGCGTGACGAGTCGATCGACCTGTACTGGAAGAACGGCGGCCTGCACAGCCGGCACGGCGGCGGCCCGAGGCCGCCGGCCTGCATCCCCTCGGCCAACGAGGTCCTGCGCCGGCTGTCGGAAGGCATGGGCGGCCGCGAGGCCGGCTCGTGGTTCGAGGTCGTGAATCGCAACGCCACGGCGCACTTCATCGGCGGCGTGGGGATCGGGGATTCGATCGAGCAGGGCGTCGTCGACCCGTTCCAGCGCGTCTTCGGCCATCCCGGGTTGCACGTGGTGGATGGCTCGGTGATGCCGGCGAACCCGGGCGTGAATCCGTCGCTGACGATCACCGCGATGGCCGAGCGAGCGATGGCCTTCTGGCCCAACCGTGGCGAGTCCGACCCGCGCCCGCCGCTCGGCTCGGGCTACACGACGATCCGCCCCGTCCGTCCCAACCGCCCGATCGTCCCGGCCGGCGCACCGGGCGCGCTGCGGCTCCCGGATTGACAGACGGCCCCGACCGCTCCGCAGCCGTGCCTCGGGAAGACATTTGACCGCGAAAAACGCGAAAGACACGACAAGGACGATGGAGCGTTCCGCAGCTTTGTTCCTTGTTTTTCATGTCTTTCGCGTTCCTCGCGGTTGATGTCTTCTCTCTTCCGACTCGAATCTGGATTCGCGGTTCCCATCTTCCCTCTGATCCGAGCCCGTACCCAACCGGAGCAGTACCAAGCGATGCCCAGCGAAGATGATTTCCGCCTCCTGGGCCCATCCGCCCAGCTCGAGGACAACGACGTCCGCCCGTACTATGTGCCCGAGCGCAAGCTGCGGCTGAACGTCGCCCGGGTCGCGGGCCGACTGTATGCCTTCGAGGGCCTGTGCGCCCACGAGCGCTGCCCGCTCTCCGCCGGCCTGCTGCGCGGCGCGACGATCCAGTGCCAGTGCCACGGCTCGACGTACGACCTCGGCACCGGCGCCGTACTCAGGGGCCCCGCAACCGAATCCCTCGCGGTCTACGAGGCCCGCGAGCAGGAGGGCCGGATCGAGGTCAAACTCTGAACGGGCCGCGCGCGATCCGGCCGGATCGAGTCAGGCGCCGCTGTGCCGTCCCACCGCGCGTACGGTGCTGGCCTGCGGCCCTTTCTCCCCCTCCTCCTCGACGAAGCGGACCTCGGCGCCGACCTTCAGCGTACGGAACCCGCCGTCCAGGACGCTGTGCTCGTGGAAGTAGATCTCCCGCCCGTCGGGCGTCTCGAGGAAGCCGTAGCCGTCTTCCGGCATCAGCCGCACGACCCGAGCGTGGGGGATCGGCTCGTGGGCCTTGACGTGTCCACGCACGATGTGAACCCGATCCTCCAGTTGTCGCCGGACCTCGTCGAAGGCGTCGCGGATCGCGATGTCGACGTCGCGGTACTCGGCATGCTCGGCCGGCTCGCGCCGCACCACGATCTCTGCACCGGGGATCTTCAGGTCGACTCGGACCTGATAGTAATTCCCCTCCTTGTGGTGTCGATGCGGCACGTCGACGACGACGCGGCAACTCATGATCCGGTCGTAATAGTCCTCAAGCCGCTCGGCTTCCGCGCGGATCATCGCCTCGATCTCGTCCGACGGGTTGAGGTTGTGGAAGGAAATCTGAATGGGGAGTCTCATGGCCGTTCCCTTGCTCTGCCTTGTGGGGCGGCCGGATCTTCGCGGTGATCCCGCGAGCCGCCCCGGGATGACTGGATTCGATCGCGTCCGACCGGTACGGACGGTTCAGGCCTGCAACGGAACTCGTCCGGTTGCTCAGGACAGAAGCGTGCGGAGCTCGTGCGGGAGGACGTGCCTGATCCCCTCGACCTCGCCCGGGGACACGTGCCACTCCAGGACCCGGAAGACGGTCCGGGCCACAAACTCCGGATCGACGTCCCGATCGCCCGGGAAGGCCGCGCCGACCTCGGCCAGGAAGTCATCGAGCCGATGCCCCCTGTGGTGCTTCTCCAGCGGCCGCCAGCCCTCGTAGTAGACCCCGCGAAGCAGGAGCGGCAACTGGGCCGCGAGCGCGGCGACCTCGCCGACCGGCAGCCGGTCCCGCAGGGCGTGCAGCACGGCCCGCAGCGCGTGGTAGGCCCGCTCGCGCTCGGGCCAGTGCAGCTCCTCCATCAGCTCGTGGAGCCAGCCGTTGGTCGATTGCAACGTCGAATCGAACGCCTTCAGCCCCGTGGTGCTCATCGCGATCCTCCTTCCCGAACTCACGAGTCAGCAGGTGCCCCGATGGGCAGTAGATAGACGGGATGAACGCCCGGCGGCAGTCCCAGGACATCGGCGACCTGCCGGTCCTCGAACGCGCCGACCGGGACGCCGACCAGGCCCAGTGCGGCGGCCTGGAGCAGGATGTTCTCGGCGACATGCCCGGCCTCCAGCAGGGCATAGCGCCAGCCGCGTCGCCGTCCGTACCGGGCAGCGATGGCGTCCGGCTGGGCGGCGAGGACCAGACAGACCCGCGACTCGCCGACACAGGACTGGTCGTCCGCGGCGGTTTGCAGCCGTTCCCTCACGTCGCCGGAGACCACCCGGCGCAACCGGTGTTCCGACGGCTCGTAGCGATAAACGCCCGCGGGCGCGACCACGAACAGCGCGACGGGATAGGTTGCCCCGGCCGACGGTGCGGCGCGGAGCCCCAGCTCGCCATCGGTGATCCCCTGGGCGGCCCAGCAGAGCTGCGCGACCTCGGCGATGGACGGATCCCTGTAGCCGAAGACGCGGTGCGAGCGGCGGTGGGCCAGCGCCTCGGCCAGGCACATGCCCCCGCCGAACTCGGGCGGCGGCAGGTCGATTACCTCGGGACCCACCAGGGGCAGGTGGCTCGTGGTCGTCATCGGGCCATCTCCGTCGAGCTCTCCGCACCCGGCGCGCCCGCCCACTGCGGCTCGTCGCGCGCCAGCAGGGCCGCGATCCCACCGTATCGGGCCATGCCCGAGGTATCGCGGACGAGATCCACCGCGATGCCGTGACTCAGGGCCAGGTCCAGCACCTCCTGCCAGAGGTTCCCCTTGTGACAAGGCGCGTGGCAGTAGGGGCAGTCCGCTCGCTCGTCGGCGAACAGCGAGCGGCATCCGTCGCACCGGAATGCCGCCGCGCCCGGGTCCGGGCCGAGGATCAGTTCGGCGACCTGGCCGTCGCGCAGGGCATCGATCACCTCCTGCGGGCCGGCGGCCATCGCGCAGCCCTCGCCCAGTCGCCGCGCCAGCTCATCGAGGACGCGACGCTCCCCCGCCGCCTGCTCCGCGCCGATCAGGGCGCGGACCCTGGCGTCGATCTCGGCCTCCGGATCGGTCCAGGCATGCGGGCCTTCGTACACCACCCGCCGCGCCAGGCGACCCGGCAAGCGGTCGCGGAAATGCTCCAGCACCTCGTGCTCGCCCAGCAGGACGATCCCCCGGTAGGCCGACTCCCGGCACGCCCGGTCCACCCGCTCCGCCAGATGCTTGTGGAAGTGGAGGATCTGGTCCTTGCGGTGCCGGTCGATGGTCGCCTGCTGCTTGCCCCAGGTCTCGCCCGACGCCCGCGTCTTGCCGGGGACGTCCTCCTCAAGCTCGTCGAGGAGCCGCGACCCGCCGGCGCGCGACGCGTACAACCGGCCGCGATGGGTATCGGTCACGACGACCAGATAGCCCCGCTGGCGGATGTAGGCCTCGACCAGGGGCACGACGTACGGCACCTCGTCGACGACCAGCCGGTTCTCGAACGGCGTGTCCGAGTGCACGGCCAGCAGGAAGTGCCGGCCGACGGCGCTGAAGACCGCCATGCCTCGGGCCTGCCGGGCCTCGGGCGATTCCAGGGCCCGGCGGATCGCCTCCACGTTCAGGTCGAACTCCCGACGCGCCGGATGGTGGTCCTCGGCCGCCAGGCCCCGCCGGATCCGGGTCGCCTCTTCCTTGAGCGGCTGGAGCCAGTGGGCCTCGAAGCCCTCGGCCACGGCTGTGTCGGCGTAGCAGCTCACGACCATCCCCGGCTCCCGGGGCTGGTCCAGCAACAGTTGAATATGTTCTCGGCCCGAGGTAGTCATCGCAGTCCCTCCCGTTGGGGGCCATCGTGCTGGCAAGGCAAATCTCCGACGTCCGCGGCAGAGAATGTTCCTTCATCGATCCGGCTATCGCTCGGGGCCGGCGGGTCCGAGCCCCATGCCCACGTCGCCGGTCGCGCGCACCATCGCCTCGCGTTCCTCCTTCCCGCAGCCCCTGCGTCGCCCCGGCGCACCGGGACCCGGCGGCCCGTAATCCGCGGCTCGCCGCGGGCGAAGGCCACAGGCGGCGGGGCCCATGCGATCCGAATCACGGCAATCGAGGGAAAACATGCCGACGGCTCCCTGGGTCGGAGACGGGGTTGACGCCCAGGCCCGAGTCCTGGGTGCGGCAACCATTACCGCAGGGAGAGACCGCCATCGGGCGATCCCCGGTGCATGACGATGCGACGGCGAAGGCAATAAAAAAACCCCGACCATGCTTTTGTCGCACGGCGGGGCCACCCTAGCCGAATCTGAATTGCCCGTCGTGAGCAATTCCAGTTGTGGAGGATACCGCCCGGCCGGCTCGCGGTCAAGGCTCAAGGAATTTTTTATACCGCCGATGTCTGGACGGACGCGCGCTCCTGATGCCACGCATCCCGCCCCGCCGGCGATCAGTAGCAAGGACCGGCATCGGCGCGCAAGAAGAAAGGCCCGCCGCTCGTGGAGAGTCGGGCCCTTTTGCGGCCACCGTCCGCGATCGGAACCGGCGCCATCTCCGGTCGAGGGGCTTTTCCATTCCTCACCCGCAAGGGAGACATTCCACCCCGGTTGCGGATCTCGACCGATCGCGGGGTGGAGCAGGCGCCGCGGTCATCTCGCAAGGCGATGGCCTCCGCTACCGGACCACGCGCCCCGAGGCGACCTTTGCTGCTCGTGGACAGCGCGTCTCGGTTCCCTCACCGGCCGTCGTGGGCGGCATTTGGCCGTGTGGACGGCCAGGACGTTCGGTCCGGCGGCCTCTCGTCGAGCCGAGCGGCAGACCTGGAGGAAGAGGAGAACGGCTCCCATCGGAGCCTGACGGACATCGCCCGTGGAGCCCTCCGCTTGACTCGACCGGCGCCCTCGGAACCATCCCAGCAGGATGGACTCCGGAGAGAATCGGCTGCTACAGCAGTCTGGGACTTCGGGCTCTTCGCCTCTCTCTCCATCCTTTCTACGCCGGGATCGGATCGGAGGTTCGCCCGATTCCGGCCCTGGCGTCCGTTCCCTTCGATCAATGCCATTCCATTGTCAGCATGCCATCATCATCGATCCGCACGCGTGCGTCGTGGCCGAAGTTCTCTCGCTCCAGGAGGCTCCGGAGCCAATCGGCGTCGCTCCGGTCGGCATGATTCAGCCGGAAGTGGCGGATACGCATCGGCGCCAGCCGCAGGCCGAGCAACGCCCCGCTCGCCGCGTCGACCGTGGGAATGTACATCAGCCCCAGGTCGGGCCGATACCATTCCCGGCCGCCGATCCCCTCGTAATCGTTCAGGAAGTCGCCGCAGCCATAGAGGATCAAGCGATCCTTGTAGACCTCGATTCCCTTGACGTGATGGGATGAATGGCCGTGGACGATGTCGACCCCGGCCTCGTCGATCAGGCCGTGGGCGAAGTCGATCTGCTCTTGCGGGATGTCGTACCCCCAGTTGCCCCCCCAGTGGATCGAGACGACGACGACACTGCCCTCGCAGTCATGGCGCTCGACGGTCGCGGCGACCTCGTGCACGACACTCGCGGACAACTCGGCCAGCAGGTTGACGCCGGGCCGTTCCGGCGCGGCCGCCCACTCGGGCGGCACGCCGCTCGTCGGCGAGGCGTAGGCGAAGACGAGGACGCGCCGTCCCGCGCCGACTTCGAGCACGGCCGGTTCGGCCGCATTCGAGGCGTCCACCCCGGCGCCCGCCGATTTGATCCCGGCTTCTTCCAGGATCTGGAGCGTCTCGACGAGTCCCGCGTAGCCCCAGTCCATGACGTGATTGTTCGCCAGCGAGCAGCAGTCGATCCCCGCGCTCGCGAGGCATCCGATATTCGCCGGGTGCATCCGGTAGTTGATCCCCTTGCCCGGCCAGTAATCCGCGCTGGTGGTGACGCTCGTCTCGAGATTGATCAGCCGCACGGCCGGGCGGACCCGCCCGAGCACCTCCAGGGCATCGCCCCAGATGTAGTCGAAGCCGACCGGCGATGCGATCGGGCCGGACAATTCCTCGGCGCCCCGGACATAGCTCCTGGCATCCCGGATCGCCGGCTCATAAAGGATCGGATCGACGGGATGCGGCAGGACCTGATCGATCCCGCGGCCCGTCATCACGTCGCCGCACAGGAAGATCGTGATCGGCATGGCCGTTACTCGCTCGACATCCTACGCGGCTCTCGGAGGACCGACCGGGGACCCAATGAGCGTCGGTGGCACCGCCCGTGACCACCGCCGCATGCCGGGGGGTGGTCAACACCGCTGGACCGCCGGCCGGGTCGGACGAGGCGGGCGGTCCAAACATTGTACACCTGGCGGCCGTCGCCCGGATGAGCGACTGGTCGGCCAGCGACCGCGAGTCGGTCTTGACTTCGAAGTGATGATCCGGGTCGTGGCCGGTCCGCGCTCGCGCCTCTCTGGCCCGACTCGCCCGCCTGCCGCGGGCCGGCCCCGGCCGAGGGTCCCGCTTCCAGCCGGTCGATCGCCGGCGGCGGGCCGGTCCTCCAGGCATATCCGCCCCCTTGCCACGTCCAGTAGCCGGGGGTCCAGACGACGTTCGGATTCGGCTGGGGCGAGTTCGGGCCGGATTCGAGGCTCGCCGGAGGCGGAGGCATGTAGGTGGCCTGCGACTGGGGAGACGGCTGCCCCGACCCGGCGGCCGCGCCGACACTCGCGGGCATCCAGGCGCCGGGGACCCACTGATAGCCGCCGTCGGCGGCGTTCCAGTAACCGGGCACCCATTGGGGGGGCGGAACGGGGCCAGGAGCCGAGGCGAGGGTTGTCTGAGGACGGAACCGGGTCGGAGTCGAATCGACCGTTGTCTGACCACTCCTGCTGATGACCGGCCCCGTCGGTCCGGCCCGATCCGTCAGCCCCGGCCGCGGCCGGCTGGGACCCGACGGACCTCACCCCCCGACCACCGGAAGTCAGAACGGGGCGAGGCTAGACGGTCGGCGTCCGACGAGGCGGGAGCCTCTGTGTTTCGGTCTCCCGTGCCCTCGCCCGTTTGCGCAGGCCCCCGGTACTTTTCAATCGGCCTATCACCCTTGCCGCTTCCGATGCGCCATGCCGCCCCGGGTTTTCTCGCTCCTGGACTGCCGCGGGCCATTCGTCTTCGTCGATCGTGGCGAGTCGGCGGTCGGCGAGGTGGACTCCTTACCGGAGGAAGCGCTCGGCAACCGGGCAGTGGCTGCCCGTCGGCCGGCGCCCTCCGATCAGGCAAAACGAGGGGCCCGACCGCATTCGAGGACGGGCGAAACCAGCGGTGCCGATGATCGCTTCAAAGAATTTCCACAACACGCGTTCGGTTTTCAAAGTCTCGCGTTCCTATTCAAAAGGATGATGGGCAGATCGTTGATGTGGACACAGCGCGAACGGACCGGTGTCCGACTTCCGACCCGCCGCGTCGCACGATTTCGACTCGCGCGGCGCATCCGCTTTCTGCTCTCGTGGTTTTCGTGCTCCGTCGAAGGGGGTTCTCGAAGGAATCAACCCCCCCTAGGCTCTTTGTTGTTTTCACGGGATCAGATTCCGCGTTCTTGATGACGCAACGGAGGAAAACGAGATGAAACGGGCAATCGGGATCGTGGTCGCATGCGCCGCGTTGACCGCCACCGCGGCGAGGGGCGAGGTCGTTATCACCGTCAACCAGGTCGGCAACAACGTCGAGTTCACGGGAAGCGGGACCCTGAACCTGACTGGGCTCACCTATTCGGAGTCCGGATCCAGTGGTGGTTATGGCGCAAGCGTCCAGTCGGATGTTGCTGGCGTGTACAACTTTGGGTCGAATTTTGGTAACTTCTCAATAACCCTGGGTGAAGATGCCGCCGGACTGCTGGGCGCGCACCGCTGGCGCAGACGTCATTCCTCATCTCTTCGCCTCGGCAGTCTCCTCACCGCGCCGCCGCCCGCCTACACCGACAGCGCGGCGACGGCCTTCCTGGCCCCGGCCTCCTCCGCCTTGCGGCGGATCAACTCCGCCAGTCGAGGGATCTGACCGACTCCCCGCACCCGGTCCTGGAGGTAGGCCCAGAAGTTCACACCCAGCTCCCGGCACGTCTTCTTCAAGCTGGCGAACGTATCCCGCGCACGACGACCCGACTCGCTCCGCGTACCCCCGCTGACCTTCCGCTTCTTCACGTAGTCCCGCAGGTGCCGTTCGCTCAAGTTCGTGTGCAACGGCACCTCGGGATGCTCCAGCACCCGCAGCAACCCCGCACGGTGCGTCCTCATCTCCTTGAGCACGCCATCGATGCTCGGGAAACCCGTCCGCTGGCTACACATCGCGTCGAACCGCGCCTCGAGGTCCGGTCGCCGCAATGGCTCCGGATGCCGCCGGTATCTCTTGAGGTCCTGATACAACTCCCAGATCTCACCCCGGACCTTGGCGATCGCCGCCCGGTGCGCCTCGCTATACGGGATCATCCGCGCCAACGGCCGCTCCGCGTGAATCCAGCACACCGCGTGCGCCAGGACGTCGTACTGCTCCGCCCCGTCGCTGAGGACCACCAGACCCGGCGACACTCCCTGAGCGATCAGGCTCCCCAGCAGCGCCCCCTCACTGGCGATCCGCACGTGCCGCGGCCCGGTGATCCCCGCCCGCCGCAGGTGGGCCCGCCAGGCGGCCGGGTCGGCAAAGCGTTGCGGGCCCCGGCGCAGCCGGCCCACTATCGCCAGGGGCAGCTTCTGCCGCCGCCAGTAGGCCACCGCGGCCCGGTTGATCACATAGTCGGTGCGCGGCCCCCGGAGGATCTCAAGGAAGTTGAGCCGGCTCTTGCTGTCGGTGCTGGCGAAGACCGCGAAGAGCTCGTTGCCGATCTGGGTACAGGCCCCGGTGTGCCCACGGTGCCGTGCCCCGGTGTCGTCCACCTCGATATACGACGAGACCGCCAACGCCGCCGGCAGCAACTCGTCCTTCTCCCGGTGGAAGGCGTCCTTCCCCTCGGTGAGGATGCGGGACAGTTCGCCGGCGGAGATGTCGAAGCCCAGTTGGCGCAATTGCTCCGCCAGCAAGGGCTGGGTCACGTGCTGGTGATGGTACTGGTGGAGGATGAAGCAGATCAGGTCGGGCCCGAAATGGCTGCCGGGGATCAACTCGGCGGGGAGCGGGGCCACCAGGCTCCGGCCATCGGGGGCCTGCCAGTGTTCCCGGCGGTAGAGGATGACGCGGGGCTTGAGGACCAGGTCCTGGACGACGAAGTCCTCATAGCCCTTGAAGACGGCCCCCTCCGGGACATGGGGCAAGCGGACGACGGTCTCCTCGGTGATGGTCAGTTCGGCGGTCTTGGACCGCTTGGTGAAGCCGGGTCGCCTGGCATGGGGGTCGCGCGGCGGCCGGGGCGGCGACTCCAGGGAACTCGGTGCGATCCGGGGTCGGGGCTTGAGGCCCTTGAGGCGGGCGATCTCATCCTCGAGTTGGTGAACGCGTTCCTCGAGTTGCTGGATTCGCTCTTGCTGGAAGAAGATGATGTCGAGCAACTGCCGCACCAGCGGCGTGCGCTCGGCCTCAGGGATATCCGGCAGCAGAATCCGCATAACCTGATTCTACCAACGAAACGGCCTGGCCGCCCAGGGTTATTGAGAAGTTACGAATTTTGACGAGTACGTCGGGTTCACAAAGGCGCCGAAGTCATTCGGGACGACCGGCGACATCACCGGCACCGGGACAGGCTCGATTTTCGCCATCGATGAATCCAGCCTCTACCTGCACCCCGATTTTTCCTTCTACGGACCTTCGGTCTCGTTCACCGTTACATTGGATAATCAGACATTCAACAGCCTCGGGCTCGTGTCGGGGACGTACACCTGGACCTGGTCGGGCGACGACGTTAAGGTCGTCATCCCGGCGTCGGTGCCCGAGCCGTCTTCGATCGTCCTATCCAGCATCGCCGTCGCCGGACTGATGGGATACGCGAGGCGTCAGCGGAAGGTCCGTCGTGCCTGAAAGGGACCGATCGGATGCCTGGCGGGCGGACCAGTCCGAGAATGTGCTCTGGAACGGAAACGCGCTCCGGAATAGGAGCGCAACTCATTTCCACCGCCCGCCGCCGCTCCGACGTCTCTGGCCGGCCGGGACCCGACGGGCCTCAAAATCAACAATCTTTGTAGGACCTCCAGGCGGGATGCGACAGCGGTCGATTTGCGATACGACCCTCTTCGTGTTGCGTTCGTCGAGTTTCCGGAGGACCCAGGCGCCGGCCGCTCCGGCTTCTTATCTGTTGAGATGATAGAAGCGAACGGCCGTCCCGCCGAAGATCGCCGCCCTCTCAGTATCGCTGACCGGGCCGAGCGCCTCCTCGAGCGCGGCGATCACCTCGGGATACGTCCCGGCGAGGTTCGAGACGGGCCAGTCCGACCCGAACATCAGCCGCTCGGGGCCGAACAGTTCGAGGGCAGCCTGGACATACGGCCTGAGGTCGGTCGGCTTCCAACCGCTCCAGTCCGCCTCGGTGATCATGCCCGAGAGCTTGCAGTAAACCTGCGGATAGGCCGCCGCCGCCCGGAAATGCGGGAGCCAGTCCTCGGTGACCCGCTCGCGAATCCGGGGCTTGGCCAGATGATCGATCACCATCGGCAGGTCGGGAAGCCGCGCCACCAGCGCGGGGACGTGATGCAGGTGCTTGACGTAGAACAGCAGGTCGAACGGCACGCCATGAGCCTGCAAGACCTCGAGCCCGCGGAGCACCGGCTCGCTGACGATGAAGTCGTCGTCGGGCTCGTCCTGGGTCACATGCCGCACCCCGACGAATCTCGGATGACGCCTGGCCTCGAGGAGCTGCGACTCGCAGTCCGGGGATGCCAGGTCGACCCAGCCGACGACCCCCGCGATCCACGGATGTTCGTCGGCCAGGCGCAGGGCCCAGTCGTTCTCCGCGAGGCGATGCTGGGTCTGCACCACCACGGTCCCGTCGATCCCCGCGGACTGCAAGAGCGGCGCGAGGTCGGCCGGCAGGAAGTTCCGGCGGATCGGCGCGAGTGCCGGATTGTCGAGCCAGCGATAGTCGAACGGCTGGCGGAGGTCCCACAGATGATGATGGGCGTCGATCCGGGGCGGCATGATCGGTGTGACCTTCGAGCTGGGCGGTGTTCTCAGCGGATGTGAAAGAGAGAAGGCAAGGAGCAGAGAGCGAAAGAAAAAACAGCGCAATCCCTTGCCATGTGACCACTTGCATCTGCGTGCTCTCTTCGCTCCGTCCTTCGGAATCGATTCCTGCACAAGCTCTCAATCCATGCGGACGCCGATCGAGAGCAGGATGTTCGCATACCGCTGCTGATCGGCCGTCTGGATCGTCAGGATGTGGTCCTCGGTGGCGACCGCATCGTAGAACGACCATTTCTCGACCGGTTCGAGCCGGAGCGCCAGGCCGGCCTGACGGATCGATTCCTCATACTCGGCCCACACGGGCGGATCCCCGTCCAGGGCGTACATGCCGGACGTCTCGGTCATCATGGTCTCTATCTTCTCGATCGGGACCGCGGAGAGCACCGCCCGGAGGACCTGGTCACAGGTCACCACCCCCGGCATCAGGTTCAGGCTGACGACCTCGGCGTTCGGGCCCTTCTTCGACGAGGCGGGATAATTGCCGTCGGCGATCAGGATCTTGCCGTGATGCCCCGCCCGACCGAGGATCTCGTTGATCCTGGGATGAATGAGCCGATGTTTGAGCATGAATAGTAATCCGGAGAATCCCTCGTCTCGGCCGATTCAATCCAGTTCGACGATCGCCTTGATCACGCCGGTTTCGGGCCTCGTATAGGTCGGGAAGATAGCGGGCAGCTCGTCGAAACCGGCCCGGTGGGTGATCCAGGGGTTGGTATCGATCGTGCCTTCCTCGATCAGGCCGATGATCCGGCGGAAGTCGGCGGGGAGGGCATTCCGTGAGCAGAGGAGTGTCCCCTCGACCTTGTGAAAAGTCGGGTGTCGGAACTTCACCTCGTCGGTCGTGATCCCCACATACACCAGCTTGCCCCCGGGGGCGACGAGGCCGAACGCACCGGACATCGAGGCCGACGATCCGGTGGCGTCGATCACGACGTCGGGCAGATGCCCGTCGGTCACGTCGCGGAGGTCCTGCTCCAGTCGCTCGGAGGCCTTGATCGTGTGGTGGACGCCCATAGCGCGCCGGCAGAAGTCGAGGCGCTGCTCGTTCATGTCGACGACGATCATCTTCACGCCGGTCAACTTGACGAATTCGAGCGTGGCGAGGCCGATCGGCCCGGCGCCGATCACCAGGCAAGAATCGCCGGGCTGGATGTCGGCGCGATTCACCGCATGGCAGCCGATGGCGAGCGTCTCCACCAGGGCGAGCTGGTCGAACGCCAGCCTCGTCGACGGGTGGAGCTTCCGCGCGGGGAGCAGGAACTCGGTCCGCATCCCCCCGTCGCGATGGACGCCCAGCACCTGGAGCTTCTCGCAGCAGTTCGGCTTCCCCTTGCGGCTCGAATAGCTGTCGGGATCGTTGATGTAGGGCTCGACCGAGCAACGGTCGCCGGGCTTGACGTTCGCCACGCCCTCGCCGACCGAGAGCACCTCGACCCCGAGCTCATGCCCCGGGATCCTCGGATAGCTGAAGAAGGGCATTTTGCCGAGATAGCCGCTGATATCCGTCCCGCAGATCCCGATCCGGTGGACGCGGACCCGCGCCTCGCCCGGCCCGGGCTCTCCCGGCGGCTCGATCTCGATCCGTTCGAACTGCTTCGGCGCTTCGAGGAGCAGGGCTTTCATCGGCGGTCGGACCCCCTTGCCATCGGACGTCGCTCAAGCCCGGATGGGCTCGTCGTTATTCTCCGGGCGGCCTTCGATGTAGAACCAGTCATGAATCGGCTCGAGGATGGCCAGCGTCTCTGTCAGCAGAGCCTCGTCGATCGGCGTGTCGGCCCATTCCACCCATTTTCGGACGTTCTCGGGATTGGCCGACCCGACGATGCAGGTGGTCATGGCCTCGTCGGCGATCGAGAACTGGAGGGCGAGCTGGGCGATGTCGACCCCTTTCGACGCGCAGTGCTCGGCCGCCCGCCTCGCGACCCGGCGAACCTCGGGCGTGGCCTTGTGCCAGGGTGGCAGCTCGGCGTTCGTGAGCAGCCGGGCCGAGAACGGGGCGGCGTTCATGATCCCGACCCCCCGTGACCTGAGGAACGGCACCAGATCCCCCAGCATCGTGTTCTGCAGCGTATAGTGATTATACGAGAGGATGACGTCGAGGTCGGTCCGCTCGAGGACATACCGGAAGATCTTCATCGGGTAGCCGCTGATCCCGATGAATCGTATCTTGCCCTGCTCCTTGAGCTTGCGGAGGGCGGGCAGCGTCTCCTCGACGATCTGCGACATCTCGACGAATTCGACGTCATGGCAGAGCATGATGTCGAAGTGGTCGGTCTTCATCCGATGCAGGCTGACGTCGACCGATTCCACCACGCGTTTGGCGCTGAAATCGAAATGGGCGCTGTCGTAACGGCCCAGCTTGGTGCCGAGGTAATACCGGTCTCGGGGGATCCCCTTGAGGGTCGGACCCAGCAGGCATTCGCTGAGCCCCCGCCCGTAGAACGGCGACGTGTCGATGAAGTTCATCCCGAGGTCGAGCGCGGTATGCACCGACCGCATGGCTTCGCCGAGGTCGACCGTTCGGAATTCCTGGCCGAGCGACGATGCCCCGTAGCTGATCCACGAGAGGTCCATGCCGGTCTGGCCCAGGGGGCGGAATTTCATCAGGATCGCTCGATCGGGACCGGGAAAGCGGGCGGCCGCGGGGCGGGCGTCACCATCGGAAGTCGCAGAGAGACTGAATTATGTCGGCTTGGGATCGATGAGGGAAGTCCTTCGACCTCCAAAGCGCAAGGTCGAATGATGAGACCTCTTCTTCAATCGAGTCAAGCGAGTTCACCGAGTGGGTCACGTAACACCGGATCTACGAGCGCCTCGCCTCGCCGCAGCCCGATCTCGTGCGAGACGCCGGGGCAGGGGACGTCATGCCCGGCTGCGGCGGCTTGCGCAAGCTCCGTATCACCAACCCCCGGAGGGCAAGGGGAGGCGTGGCCGGATCCGGGTGATCTGCCGGCGCGTCCTGGAGGCCGATGCCATCTTCCTGGTGGACGGCCACGACAGGGGAGAGCGGGAGAGATCTGTCAGCAGGCGACCGGAAGCTGCTCGAGGCCCTGGCTGACCGCTACAAGCAGGCGATTCTCCGCCTCAGACCCCGGGAGAAGTCGTCATGAACTCACCGAAGCCGCGGACGCCGCTGGCCGAGCGGCTTGAGGCCGCCCCGGGGGATTGAACCCCAGAGACACCGAGACGCGGAGATGTCATCGAGCGTGCTTGATGGTCTCTCAACCTAACATTTCAGGTAACGACGGTTAGCAGCATGGATGCCTGTCGGCCAGCCGGAGCCCGAGATTCAGGGGCGGCGGCGTTCGGCCTCGCGCTCGTGGGCAGGGCGGTAGTTCGAGCGTGGCGAGGGGCGAAGGCCTGGGCGGCCATAGGAACCGCCGGGGGCCGGGCGTCGGGGGTATGAGTTATAGGACGCGCGGGACTCGGGCGTGGCGCGCCGGGCCTCGGCGCCGCCGGGCTCGGCGCGGCCGCGGAACATCTCGCCGCCGGCGGGCTCGCGTCGGGTGGCGCCTGTCTCGCGATGCGCGACCTCGGCGCGGGCGCCTCCGGTTCCCGGATGCGCCGCGGGATGGACGCCGGGATGGCCGGCCGGATGCGCCGTGGGGTGGGCGGCGATGGGGGAGTGGGGAAGGGTCATGGTCCTCGGGCGTGCGGCGAACCCTTCACGCGCGGCGGCGCGCTCCTGGGTCGCGCGGTGCTCGCGCGCGGCGTGAAGCGCCGTCGCCTGGCGGCGGAGCTGCTGGCGCTCGGCCTCGCTGACTCGCTCCAGCCGCAGACTTCGCCCGGCGATCGGGTCGGCGGCGAGCTGGTGCAGCGGCATCGCCATGTTGCGGTGGTCGACCACCGTGATGTCTCGCGTGATCGAGACATTCCGCATCACCCGCACCTGTTCGGCATAGGTGACCGGCGGGCGGAGGGCGATGTTCTCCCGGCGCAAGCGATAGGCCTCGCGCACCTGGCCGACCCACTGCGGGTTCTGCCGGACGTACACGACCGAGTAGTACGAGAAAAGCGGGTCGTAGTAGACGGGAGGGCCGGTCGCGAAGCTGAACGAGAACCAGGGGACGATCCCGAGGCTCACGTAGTTCTGGGCGTAGTAGTTGCCGAAGACATACGAGTTGGAGCTGGCCTGGACGAACAGGTTCGCCGTGACGGCCGAGCCGACGATGGTGACCTGCGGGGTGTAGACATACCCGGGCTGGACGTAAACCGGCTCGGGGTAATACACCGGGGCGAACATCAGGCCGCGGCTGGCGACCGGGAGGTCCCAGTAGCCGGGGACGAACAGGTAGCCGCTGGGGGTCCAGACGTAGTGTGGCGGCATCCAGACCCAGCCGGGCTGGACGGCCGCCCAGAAGCCGGGCCTCCAGGCATATCCGCCCCCTTGCCACGTCCAGTAGCCGGGGGTCCAGACGACGTTCGGATTCGGCTGGGGCGAGTTCGGGCCGGATTCGAGGCTCGCCGGAGGCGGAGGCATGTAGGTGCCCTGCGACTGGGGAGACGGCTGCTCCGACCCACCGGCCGCGCCGACACTCACGGGCATCCAGGCGCCGGGGACCCACTGATAGCCGCCGTCGGCGGCGTTCCAGTAACCGGGCACCCATTGTGTGCCGGGCGGCGGCTCGCGCCAGACGCCGCTGACCCACAGGTAATCCTTGCGGGTGACGTCCCAGGCCCAGTAGCCGGGGATCCACTGGACGTTGTGTCCCGATGGCTTCTGGTCGGGGGCGATCTCCTGGATCGGATCCGGCGGCTTCCTGGTGACGACGGGCGTCGCCCTGGGGTCGTGGACGACGGGCGTCGCAAAGGCTTCGTGCACTGGACCTTGAGTCAGGATCTGTCCGCCCGAGGCGTCGGCGTCGGCCTCGGCGGCCGGCGACGCGGCCTGTCCGGCCGGGGCGTCTCCGGCGTTGTCGACCGGCGTGGGATCGGGGGGCGGCTGGTCCTGGGCGTGGGCCGCCGTCATCGCGAGAGACGCGAGGACCAGGGTGATCACGGCGAGAATGAGAGCCCGGCTGCGATGCCCGGCTCGCCCGGGCCTTCGGGGAATCGCCACGTCCATCCTCCTTGCGGCGGTTGCGCATCCAGGTCCTGTTCGGTCCGGTCTGGCCCGTTCCCGCGCGGCGGGTAGCTCGCCCGCCCGTCGGGTCGGGGGACTGCGACCATGCGGGGCGGGATTCTACAGGAAGCCGCCGGATCCGTCTGCCGGAGTTCGGGAGCCCCATACCAAACCCGCTGATGCGGTCTGGTTCCTGGGAGGGCGAGG
>DAIDHB010000357.1 GCA_027452145.1 Planctomycetales bacterium | reverse complement strand
GGCCGGCTTCCTGGCCTCGTCGGCCGGCTTCCTGGCCTCGTCGGCCGGCTTCCTGGCCTCGTCGGCCGGCTTCCTGGCCTCGTCGGCCGGCTTCCTGGCCTCGTCGGCCTTCTCTTCGTCGGCCTTCTTGACCTGTTCCTGCGTCTTGTTCTTCATCTCGTTGGACAGGGCGTTGAGCGACTCGGTGCTGGTCCCCTTGAAGGGGACGGAGCCTTGCTCGACGCCCGGATCCTCGCCGCAGCCCGAGAGGGCCAGCGCGGTCAGCGTCGCCCCGACGATTCCCAGGTGGTTTCTTCGCATAGAGATGTCTCCACGAGGCAAGAAAGTGATGAGGTCATCGCGTCGGTATCACGCCGGCAGGAAAGTCGGTCGGCCTTCCCGCCCGAGGCGGCCCGGGCATCGGGCGGGAATGCCCGACGGACCTGAGGAGCTTTCCTGCCGGAGTCATGGGATGTGGCGTCCGGTCCGGATGATCGAGCAGCGTCGCGACGCCGGCACGTCCAGGTCGAGGGGGCCGAGCCGGGTGCGAGGGTCCCGGATCGTTCCTCGTTTCCCTCGCCGGGCCCGGATGCCCCGGCCCGATGGCCGCCGCCCGGGGCCGTCGCGACGCGAGAAGCCGGCGGGGACGCGCCACGACCGGAGGGGCGGCGCCTCATCCCGCCCGCCCTTCCGGCCGTCGCGCGTTCCCTCAGGATCGGATCAATAGGCGGTCGAGCTGACCGCCTCGCCGCCGTTGCGCGTGCCCAGGGCCCACCAGACCTGATACTGGATGTTGTTCTTGATGAACTGCACGTGCCCGTCGGCGAAGCACATATTCACGCCGCCCGGGTGGTTTGACGACGGCGGGATGGCGTCCATGAACTCGCCGTAGGAGGTCGTGTAGAAGTTGTTGCTCGCCGCGCAGCTCGTGGTGTTCGGCCCCATGAAGTGGTTGTACGAGCTCCACATCAGGCACGAGGCCGCGTTGCTGGCGAGCCAGATGTTGCCGTTGGCCGGCGCGACGGCGCTCTTGGACAGGAAGGTGCCCGGCAAGGCGTTGCACGTCCGGTAGAAGAGCATCGCCTGGAGGCCGCCGGCGGGTCCCATGTCCCAGTAGTTCGGGACGGGGATCTGCCACTGGTAGGTCCCGCGCCTCTGGGTGGCCGACAGGGCGATCGGCCCCTGGGGCAGCGAGCCGATCATGGTCTCGCTGAACATCGCCGTGTTGGTCGTGCCGTCGCTGACGGCGGCCGTGTCGAAGGTCGTGCCGCTGTTCTGGTTCCAGTAGGTCCCGCAGTAGTCGAACGGCGGGTTGTTCTTCAGCGGAACCAGCATGCCGCTCCAGGCGTAGAAGTTCGCCGGCCCGCCGATGTTGGCGACGTAGTTCCGCCGCGTCCCGGGGCCGATCGACGGCCGGGTGATCGTCTCCGACGGGCAGAGCAGCGACTTGACCTGCACCGAGAGCACCGAGGTGTTCTGCGGGTCCCAGCCCACCGAGCCGAACCCCGCCCAGCCCGAGCTCACCGACCAGTTCAACTGGTTATACAGCGGCATCTGGTCGAGCTGGCCCAGCAGCGACGCCATCCAGTCCAGCGGCCAGGGGTCGAAGTACATCCCGGGCGTCCCATACGTGTTGCCCCAGACGTTGAAGCTCCCATTCTGCACCAGGGGCGGGAACGTCCCCTGCGTGGTCAGGTAGTTGTGCATGGCCAGGCCCAGTTGCTTCAGATTGTTCGTGCACTGGGCCCGCCGGGCGGACTCGCGGGCCTGCTGCACCGCGGGCAACAAGAGCGCGATAAGTACGGCGATGATGGCGACAACGACCAGGAGCTCGATCAGCGTGAAACCTCGACGTGATGACATGCGATCCCCCTTCTCGCGATGATCTCTCTCGACATCGACTGCACGAACCAGTCGGATCCGACGTCGACCCGGGTTCGCCCGCGTTCGGGCCGACTGCCACGTCGCGTCGCTCCGGCCGGCACTCGAATCGTCGGTAAGGGCTCGCCCCTCGCGGTCAGACCAGGTTCCCCCCCTGCCCGGTCATCCACCAACGGATCCGCGATTCTTCCGGTCCATCCCTCCTATATAACGTGTCGATCAGAAACCGCAAGCCACTTGCGGACATAAGTCAAAGACCCGTTCCCTTTTTTCCACCGGACGCTTGGGTGTGTGCTACCGGTCGGGCCGTGAATCCGACCGCGCGGAATCCCAGCACCGGACCTTCAAAATCTGACGAAGTGGGCCGACGAAGCGGGGACCGGCCGGCTCCGAATCCTCTCGGAGCCGTTTCCTTTTGCGTCAGCCGGGACTGCGTCAACGCTCGCGTCGGCGCGAGCACGGGCCGCCCAATCCCTCACGGCCTAGCCCCCGAGGCTCCGCTCGAGGTCGGCCAGGAGGTCGGCCACCGTCTCGAAGCCGGGCAAGAGCGAGCTGCGCTCCTCATCACGGAGCCAGGTGGCGACCTTCTTCTCGGCCGAGATCACGGTCGAGTGATTCCGGCCGCCGAAATACCGGCCGATCTCGCTGTACGCGGCCCCGGTGTGCTTGCGCGCCAGGAACATCGCCATCATCCGGGGATAGGCCAGCGCGCGGGCGCGGCTGTCGGATTTGAGCGCGTCGGCCGTCACCTGGAACAGGGCGCACACGGCCCGCTCGACGTCGCGCAGCGCCACCGCCTGCGCCGTGTGGCGGATCGTGTCCCGCAGCGCGGCCTTCGCCAGGTTCAGGTCGAGCCGCTTGCCGGTCAGCAGGGCCTGCGCGATCACGGTGTGCAAGGCGCCCTCCAGCTCGCGGACGCTCGCCCGAAGGTGCTCGGCGATGTACGCGATCACTGCGTCGGGCACGTCCACACCCCGGGCCGACGAGCGCGCCTGGAGGATCAGGCGGCGCGTGGCCACGTCGGGCGCCTGGACCTTCACCACCATGCCGCCGAGGAACCGCGTCACCAGCTCGTCCGTCAGGCGCGAGATCAGCCGCGGGTGCTGGTCGGCGGCGAGGACGATCGGCGCACCTTTCTCATAAAGGGCGTTGAATGTGTGCAGGAATTCGTCCTGCGTCGCCCGCTTGGCCGCGAGGAAATGGACGTCGTCGACGATGAGCGCGCCGGCGCCGCGGAACCGGCCGCGGAAGGCGCTCAGGCCGCCGGTGCGCATCGCCTCGAGGAAGCCGTTGGTGAATGACTCGGCCGTGAGTTGGAGGACATTCAGCCCGGGATGCGCCCGCCGCAGGGCGTGCCCGATCCCGTCGAGCAGGAGCGTCTTGCCCAGCCCGACGCCGCCGTGGACGACAAGAGGGTTGAACGCCGCGCCGGCGGACAGCGCCATCTCCCGCGCGGCGGCCAGCGCCAGCCGGCTGCCCGGCCCGGCGACGAAGTCCTCCAGCCGTCGCGGGGCCCGGCGGGGTGTCGATACCCTCTCGGGAGCGGGCTTCGGCTCGGTGGCGATCATCTCGGGCGCGGGAATCGGCTCGACTGCCAGGGCGCGCACTTCCGCCGAGGCTTTGCGGCGGCCGGAGGGCGGCGCAGGGCGGTCGACGGCCGGCGGCGCAACGTCTTCCTCCGGCGAGCGGACCTCGATCGACAGCCGGAGCGCCCGGCCCGCGACGGACTCGGCGGCCTCGGAGAGGTTCTTCGCGTAGTGGCGGCGGATCCAGTCGCGGAAGAACTCGTCCGGCACGCGGACGACCAGGGACTCGCCATCGCCGCTGATCCGCAGGTCGACCCCGTCGCCAAACCAGAGGCCGAACTTTGCCTCGCCGAGCCGATCCGCGACCGCCGCCCGCACCGCAGATGGGTCCACCGCCGGCCGCTCGACGGCGGGATTCGCCGCCTGGAGATTCGTCGTCGCCGCCGTCCGCCCACCGCCGCGCGCCGATCCGTTCGATCGCGTTCGCATCCGTCCCGGGTGTCCCGCCATGGCCTGCCCTCCGCCCGCGCACCGTCGCCCGGGGAGGGAAGATCCGCCCGCGCGCCCGACGCTCGCCCTGATCGGCTGGAGGACCGTGCGAGGGATTCCGGAGCACGCCCCGGATCGCAATCGCCGTCGCAGTCGCGACGATTCGACCGGATGTTCCGAATACGCCAGGACCATTCGCCCCGGCCGGGTCCGACCAGCCAGGAGGATATGCGCTCTGCACGCGAGGTTGTCAAAGGCGAAAGGTGGGCCGACTCCGCGGCACTCTGACCGATGCGCGCGGAGTGGCGGATGTGACGGCGAGGGGATGTCGGGGGCGGCCGGTCGAGCTGCCTGGGGCCGCCCTATTCGAGCAGCCCCCCCAGGAACTGGTGATCGTCGTTGAACAACCGGCGATAGCTGAGCAACACGACAGAAACGGTGCCGAGAGCGGTCCCGGAGGCGACCAGGAACATGATGACGACCTGATACTTCACTGCCTCGACCGGGCTGGTCCCGGCGAGGAGCTGGCCGGTCATCATCCCGGGGAGACTAACGATTCCGACGACCATCATGGCGTTGATCGTGGGGATGAGCCCGGTTTTGACGGCCTCGCGGACCGGCCCGCTCGCCGCCTCCCAACGAGAGGCCCCGAGCGCCAGGAGCCCCTCGACCCGGTCGCGACGCGCGGCCAGTTCGCCGCCAAGTCGATCCAGCCCGAGCGAGACGCCGTTGAGCGTGTTGCCCAGGATCATCCCGAGGAGCGGGATCGCGTACTGCGGTGTATACCAGGGACGCACCCGGACAATCGCCCCAAGCGCAATCGCGGCAACGACCCACGAGCTGCCCCAGGTCGCCAGCAGGCTCCGCGACCGCATCCCCGGGTATCGAAACCTTGTCCGCTGCGTCGCCGCGACACCCGCCACAACGGTCATGATCGTCATCATTCCCAGGACGACGTACCAGCGATCGACCCGGAAAACCCACTCCAGAACCAGCCCGATCAGCAAAAGCTGCACGACCGTGCAAACCGCCGCGATCAGCAGCCGACGTTCCAGATCCAGACGGAGCAGCACCGAGATGGCACCGTTGATGAGGACCAGTCCGGCGGCCATCGCCACCTGACCATACGAAAGCTCGATATAGGGCTTCATCGCTTCAAACGTTCTCCTCGGGCACGACCCCGCCGGCGCGAAGGAAGACGCGGCGGTCGGTCATCCGGCGGGCCTGGTCGGCGTCG
>DAIDHB010000356.1 GCA_027452145.1 Planctomycetales bacterium | reverse complement strand
CCGATCTCTCGACCCACATCAGCTACGCCGTCGTGCTCGCCGAGGACACCACCCGCGAGGCCATCCTCGACGCCTTCCGCAAGCGGCACTGCTACGCCGCCACCGACAACATCATCATGGACGTCCGCTCGGGCGAACATCTCATGGGCGACGAGTTCCGCTCCGAGGGGCCTGTCAAACTTCAGGTCCGCATCGTGGGCACCCGACCCATCGCCCGGGTCGACATCATCAAGGATTTCCGCTACGCCTACTCCACCGAGCCGAAGGCCCAGACGGTCTCGTTCCGGTGGACCGATGACGAGACCGGCCGCCCCACCGGCCTGAGCTGGTACTACGTCCGCGCCATCCAGGACGACGGCCAGCTCGCGTGGGCCAGCCCCATCTGGGTCCACCTGCCCGCCACCGCCCCCGCGGCGGAGGGGCACTAACCCATGACCGGTCACGACCAGCCGGATCCGCCTGCCGCCGCGACGGGAACCCGCCCCAGCTTGCGCTACGGCGCGGCCGGGGTCGGCCCGGGAGAGGAGAAAGACCCGGGAGCGGCACAGGTTCAGGCACGAAAGGGGCTGACGAATGGGGAAGCCACCTCGAAGACTCGGAGCCGGTCCCCGTTTCGTCAGGGTGTGACTGGATAGGCATCAGACACAACCGCGCTCAACCACCCGACGCCCCGCGCGGGGCCGCGGCCGCCAGCACCGAGGATAGCTCATCCAGGTTCACGGGCTTGATGAAATGGTGATCGAAACCCGCCTCAAGAGCCTGTCGCCTCGCCTCGGCGCCGCCGTAGCCGGTAAGCGCGACGAGGGTCGGGCAGTCGTCGCCGGCCTGCTCGCGGATCCGGGCAGCGACCTGGTAGCCGTCCATCCCCGGCAGGCCGATGTCGAGCACGACAGCGTCCGGGCGCCACTCGGCGGCGATCGCGATTGCCCGCGGGCCGTCGGGAGCGTGCCGCGAGTCGAACCCGCGCAGGCGGAGGACCATCGCCAGCGTCTTGACGCTGTCATCGTTGTCATCGACCAGGAGCACGCGACGCAGGGGCGGCGGGACGGTCGCGCCCATCGCCGGGGCCGCAACCGATCCGGCCGGGGCCTCGGGCTGGACAGGCAGGCGGACGACGAACTCGCTGCCACGACCCGGCCCGTCGCTGGTCACGCCGATCGTGCCGCCGTGCAGCTCGGTCAGCCGGCGGACGAGCGTCAGCCCGATGCCCAGCCCGCCCTGCGAGCGATCGAGCGAGCGATCGGCCTGGACGAACAGGTCGAAGATGCAGCGCTGCATCTCGGGCGTGATCCCGATCCCCGTGTCCCGGACGGTGAGGACCGCCTCGCTCCCCCGGCGCACCAGCGCGACGGCGACCCGCCCCCCCGGCTCGGTGTACTTGGCGGCGTTGTTCAGCAGGTTCGTGACGATCTGCTCCAGCCGGGTGGGATCGCCGTCCATCGGCAGCGCGTCGGGACAGAGCGCCGTCACGAACTCGTGCCGGCGAGCCTCCATCTGGGGCCGGGTCGACTCGATGGCATGCGCGACGATGGGGCGGAATTCGAGGGGCTGCCGGCGAAGCTCGATCGTGCCGCGCGTGATCCGCGACAGGTCGAGGAGGTCCTCGACCAGGCGAGACATGTGCCGCACCTGGCGACGGGCGATCTCGAGTGCCTCGGTCGCCAGGTCCGGGGACAGCTCGGGCGTGGCGATCAGCTCCAGCGCGTGCGACAGCGGCGCGAGCGGGTTGCGCAGCTCGTGCCCCAGCATCGCCAGGAACTCATCCTTGCGGCGGTCGTCCTCCTGCAACCGATGCGCCTGGGCGAGGAGCTGCACCTCGAGCCGCTTGAGCCCCGTGATGTCGGCGACCAGGCACAGCGCACCGCGAATGGCGCCGGAGCCGTCGCGGATCGGGTCCATGCTCACCCGCAGCCAGAGCGCGCCGAGCTCGACGTCGCGCGACGACCGTTCTCCGGATCCGAGCATCCGTTCGAAGAGGGCCCGCGCGGGCTCGTCGCCGCCGAGGATCGCCGGCACGTCGTGGCCGACCAGCTCGCTCCAGGGCCGGCCGAGCAGCCGCTCGAGAGTTCGATTGACCTGGGCCACCCGGCCCTCGGCGTCGAGCAGCATCACGCCGTCGCTGATCGTGTCGAACGTCGTCTGCCATTGCCGGGCCGACAGATCGGCCGCGTCCTCGGCGCGCCGGGCGCGCAAAAGGGCCCGCACAGTCGCCAGCAGTTCCAGGGGCTCGGCCACACTGGTGAGGTAGCCGTCGGCGCCGCTCTCGAGCCCCTGGACCTTGTCCTCGATGTCGACGAACGTGCTCGAGACGTGGAGCACCGGGATGCCCCGCGTCGTCGGTTCCGACTTGATCCGACGGCAGACCTCGAATCCGTCGATGTCCGGCAGCTTGACGTCCAGGATGACCAGGTCGGGCCGCATCAAAGCCATCCGGAGCGCCTCGGTCCCCGATCCGGCCTCCTCGACGGCGTAGCCGGCGCGGCGGAGCGTCCTGCCGAGGAGATAGCGCTTCGGCTCGTCATCGTCGACCAGCAGGATCCTGGTCAGGGTCGGGTCGCTCATCGCATCGGCTCCCTCGCGGCCGCCCGACCGCCGCCCGTGCGCAGCCCCTCCAGGCAGTCGCGCAGCACGGCGGCCGCGTCGTCCTGTCCCAGCGCGCCCCGTTCCAGCACGGCGGCCACGCGGCCGCGCAACTGGCCGCGCTCGCCCTCGTCGAGTGACCTCGAAGTATGAATGATCACGGGCATGTCGCGAAATCCCGGCTCGGCCTCGAGGCGGTCGAGCACCTGGAAGCCGGTCATGTCGGGCAGGCCGAGGTCGAGGATCACCAGGTCCGGCCGGTCTGCCCGCGCGCGGTCGAGGGCCTCGGCGCCGCTGGCCGCCTCGGCGACCACCAGGGCACCCAGCTTCAGCAGGGTCGACCGGATCGCGTAGCGCGCATCCTCGCGGTCGTCCACGATCAGCACCCGCGACGGCAGCCGCGGGCCGCCGGCCCTCGCATCGCCGCGCACCGCGGCCGGCTCGGTCGCGATCGCGTCGTCGGGGGGACGATAGACGCGCGGGATCGTCACCGCGAAGGTCGAGCCGACGCCCGGCCGGCTCCGCACGCCGACGACCCCGCCCAGCACCTCCGCCAGCTTCCGGGCCAGCGGCAGGCCGAGCCCGGTCCCCTTGGTGCGCAACTGGATCGGGTTCTCGACCTGGCGGTACTCCTCGAAGACCCGCGCCAGGTCGTCGGCCGCGATCCCGATCCCGGTGTCGGACACCTCGATCCGGACGCGCTCCTCCGGCTCGGGCCGCGCCGTCACCCGGATCTCGCCCCGCTCGGTGAACTTGACCGCGTTCGAGAGGAAGTTGCGCAGCACCTGCGTGAGCTTCCCCTCGTCGGTGTACAGCCGCACGCCCTCGGGCCCCGCGTCGAAGGCCAGGGACACCGTCGTCCGCTCGATGGTCGGCCAGATCGTCGCCTGGAGGCCCTCGAACACGGTCCTGAGGTCGAACCAGGACGGGCGGACGACCGCCTTGCCCGCCTCGACCCGGGCCAGGTCAAGCAGGTCGTCCACCAGGCCCATCAATTCCTCGGCCGCCTTGCGGATCAGGGTGACCTGCTTCTCCTGCTCGGCGTTCAGCTCGCCGTCGCCCCGGTCGAGCAGGAACCCGCTGAGGCTGCGAATCGAGCTCAGCGGCGTCCGCAGCTCGTGGCTCATCTCCGAGAGGAAGCGCGATTTCAGGTCCGACAGCCGCTTGAGCGCCCGGGCGCTCTCGTCGAGCTCGGTATACAGCGCGACGACTCCGCGATTGGTCTCGACCAGCTCGCGCGAGTGGATCTGCGCGATCTCCGCCTGCCGGTCCCTCAGCTCCTGGAGGGCGCGGAGCAGCTCCTGGTTCTGCTCCTGCACCTCCTCGAGGATGCCCCGCGGCACGTCGCGCGCCAGCGCGGCGGCGAGACGCGCCAGGTCGGGCGGCCCGACGGCGGCCGACCGCGTGGGCAGATACTTGGCCATCGTCACGCACGAGCCGCCCGGCTCGTGCGTCTCGACCTCGAATCGGTCCATCAGCCGGCGGGCGCCCACGATGCCCACGCCCATGCCCGATTGCGAGACGTGCCGCCCGTCCAGGATCGCCTCAAGGTCGCGGATTCCCGGCCCCCTCTCGCGAATCCTGATGGCGATCCCCACCGGCGGCCCCTCATCGACCTGGAACTCGACGCGGCCGCCGCCGGCGTACTGGAATGCGTTGCGGGCGATCTCGGAGGTCGCGGTCGCGATCTTCGTCTGGTCGAGGTGCGCGAAGCCCAGAAGCCCCGCGATCTGGCGGGCTCGCTGCCGCGCCAGCACGATGTCGGGCTCGAGGCGGACCTCGACGGTCAGGAGCGGGCGGATCGGCATGGATCATGCCCCCCGCGCGGCCGCCAGGACGGTCGCGTCGTCGCGCTCCCGCCGATGGTCGCGATAGAGGACCCCCGCGATCAGCGCGGCGGGCCGCGATGCCAACCCGGGATACCGCGCCAGGTCCCAGCGTCGATCCAGGCCGTCCGAGTGCATGAGGACCACACCCCCCGCCGGCCAGTCGTAGTCGAATGCCTGGATGCGAGGGACGACGTGCCCGGCCGTCCCATTCATCGACACCATGCTCGTCGATCGCCCGGTGGCCCGGTCGATGATCGCGCCGACGATGTTCCCCACCCCGGCGAAGCGCACCCGGCCGGATCCTGCGTCCAGCCGCGCGATCGCGACGGCCGCGCCGCGGGTCCCGTGGATCGCCCCGGAGATCGCCGCAACAATCTCGCCCGGCTCACCCGCCGCGCTGTCGCGGAAGGCGGCGACCGCACCCCTGGCGGCCTCCGCGGCGTGCGGGCCGTGGCCCAGGCCGTCGACCACCACCACAAAGTGCCGGTCCTCGCGCGATCGGACGGCCCACTCGTCGCCGCAGGCGTCCTCGCCGGACGCGGCCACGCCCACCACGCCCAACTCCAGCGACGAGGGCCCGCGGGCCCCCGCCGACCGACGATCGATTCTCGCCCACAGCACGGTTCCCACGCCGGGCTCGGAGTGGACGGCGTAACGATCCGCGACCCGCGAGATGGCCCCGAGGCCCGTCCCGGCCGACCCGGCCGTCGAGTAGCCATCCGCCAGGCAACGCCCGACGTCCGCCATTCCGGGGCCGCCGTCGAGCGAGTGGATATCCACGACGGCCCGGTCGCCGGGCCCCGTCCACCCCTGGATGACGACTTCGCCCCGCGGGGTGTGCTTCGCCAGGTTGCTCGCGGCCTCGGTGACCACCAGCGCCACGCGGCCCCGGTCGGCCTCATCGAGGCCCACCCGCTCGGCGACGATCGCGGCGCGGCGGCGGACCTCGCCCACCCGGCTCGGGTGGTCCACCACCATCGCCACCGACGGCCGGACAGAGCCGATCATTTCCACCTCGTGATCGTCACCCTGGTGCCTTCCCCGACCTTCGAGGCGATCTCGAACTCGTTGACGAGCCGCCGGGAGCCGCCGAGCCCCAGACCCATTCCATTGCCGGTGGTGAAGCCATCGGTCAGGGCCTTCTCGATGTCCGCGATGCCGGGCCCGCGATCCTCGAAGGTCAGCCGCAGCCCGCGCCGCGCCCCTTCCTCGAGCCGCTCGAACACCACGACACCGCCGCCGCCATATTCTAGCGTATTCCGTGCCAGCTCACTCGCCGCCGTGATCATCTTGGTCTGGTCGACCAGGCTGAACCCCAGTTCGGCGGTCCACTTCCTCACGGCCTGCCGGATCAGGACGATGTCGGTCGAAGAGCGGACCTCGTGGGTATCAGTCTTCGACGCCACCATCCTCCTCCTTCCCGAGCCGCAGGCCCCGCGACGCTTGCAGCAGTTCCATCCCCTTCTCGACATTGAGCGCGGTCCGCACGCCCGGCAGCGCCAGGCCCAGTTCCACCAGGGTAATCGCGACGGCCGGACGCATCCCCACGACCACGGTCTCGGCGTCGAGAATCCGCGACATCCCGGCGATGTTGGCGATCATCCGCCCCATGAACGAGTCGACCATGTCGAGCGCCGAGATGTCGATCAGGACGCCGCGGGCCCCGGTGCGGCTGATCTGCTCGGTCAGGTCGTCCTGGAGTGCGACCACCAGGCGATCGTGAAGGTCGACCTGGATCGTCACCAGCAGGAAGGGCCCCATCCGCAGGATCGGTATGCGCTCCATGTGTGCCTCATGAATCCCGCCAACGCCCGAACGGCCGCTGGCTCGCCTCGGGCCGATTCGCCATGCCGATCGCTTGCCCGGTCCCACCGCCGCGTGGATCCGCGTTCTCCGCCCGACTCAGGCCGACGGGTCCATCCCCATCCCCGTCGCGGTCGATTCGCGGCCGGGGCCGGGGCGAACCCGGACGATCGTCCGCCCGGTCCGCTCCAGCGCCACGGCGAACGCATCCGCCAGCGACGCCTTGGTGATCATGCCACCCAGGTCCAGCCCCAGGTGCACGATGGTCTGCGCGATCTGCGGCCGGATGCCGCTGAGAATGCACTCGGCCCCCATCAACCGCGCGGCGGTCACCGTCTTGAGCAGGTGCTGGGCTGTCAGCGTATCCACGGTGGGTACGCCCGTGATATCGATGATGGCGATGGATGAGCCCGTGTCCAGGATCATCTGGAGCAGGTTCTCCATCATCGTCTGGGTGCGGGCGCTATCGAGCGTGCCGATCATCGGCAGGGCGAGAATGCCCTTCCAGAGCGTCACGACGGGCGTCGAGAGCTCGAGCATCTCCTCCTGCTGCCGCGCGATGATCTCGTCGCGAGTCTTCTGGAAGACCTCGGTCGTGTACAGGGCCATTCTGTCCACGAGGTCGGTCGCCTCCCACGTCGTGTCGGCCATCGCCTGCGCGTCACCGGCGAGCGAACGCCGCAGCGATTCGAAGATCGGCCGCTTGAGCGACATCACGAAGAACGCCGTCTCGGATGGGCTAAAACCCTGGGCTGCCCGCGATCGCGACAACTCGTCGAGCATCCCGCGGACCGCTCGCCATTCGCTTGCCTCGACATCCGTTGACGTCGCGCCGCCGAGGGACTCGCGAAAGGCCCGCAGGAAGGCCTCGCATTGCGCGCGAATCTCCGACTCGTTCAACGAGGCTCCTCGTCTCCCCTTGACCGCGGTCTGCTCGCGGATCCAGCTCGCCAGGACCTCGGCCTCGTGGGTTTTCACAATCCCGGCGAGTCTGCCGCCCTTCAACCCCTGCTCGCTCATCGTCGTCGATTCTCGCACAAGAATGTCAACCTGTCCCCGTCCAGCGGCGTCTCGACCCGGCCGGCCGTCTCCGGAGATCCTGGGAACCGGATCTGCTTCCTTCTCGGACCGGTCGGCTGGATTCCCTCTGTTCGATGCGGACGGCCGACCACTTGAGCGTCCATTCTATGAGAATCCCCGAGAATATCCATGTCGTCCCGTCCGAAGGCGCGATTTCCGCGGGGACTGCACGACCGGCCGGGCATCCTCGTATAATGGGCCGGCGGTGAACGGCACGAGAGGGGGATCGGGAGGAGAACTTGAAGACGGTCAGCCAGATACCATGCGTCGCGCCCGATCGGGCCGATATCCGGACCGAGATCTCGGGAGATTCGCCAGTCGAGCGAGCTACCGGCCTGCGACGGCCCGAGCTGCTGGCCCCGGCCGGCGACCGGACCTGCCTGCTCTCGGCCGTCGAGAACGGGGCGGACGCCGTCTATTTCGGCCTCTCCCGCCACAACGCCCGCATGCGCGCCCACAACTTCGACGGCGACGAGCTGCCGGAGATCATGGGCCTGCTGCACCGCCGCGGTGTGAGGGGGTACGTCACCCTCAACACCCTGGCCTTCACCGACGAGCTGGAGGGGATCGAGTCCGCGGTGCGCCAGATCGCCTCGAGCGGCGTCGACGCCGTGATTGTCCAGGATCTGGGGCTCGCCCGGCTCATCCGCGCCGTGGCCCCGGAGCTCGAGATCCACGCCTCGACGCAGATGTCCGTCACCAGCCGGGCCGGCGTCGAGCTGGCGCGGGAACTGGGGTGCTCGCGGGTGATCCTCGCCCGCGAGCTATCCCTCGGAGAGATCGGCCGCATCCGCCGCGAGACCGACCTTCCCGTCGAGGTCTTCGTCCATGGGGCGCTCTGCGTGGCCTATTCCGGCCAGTGCCTCACCAGCGAGGCCCTGGGCGGGCGATCGGCCAACCGCGGCGAGTGCGCCCAGGCCTGCCGGATGCCGTATCAGATCGTCTGCGACGGCCGGACGGTCGACCTGGACGACGTCCGATACCTCCTGAGCCCCCAGGACCTGGCGGCCTACGACCTGGTCCCCCGACTGATCGAGCTGGGCGTCGCCAGCCTGAAGATCGAGGGGCGGCTCAAGAGCCCCGAGTACGTCGCCAACATCACCCGGCACTACCGCGAGGCCATCGACGCGGCGATCGCCGGCCGGCCGGTCGAGTTCACGCCGCGCGACGTGCGCGAGATGCAGCTCTCGTTCTCCCGCGGCTTCTCGCATGGGTTCCTCGACGGCAACAACCACAAGGTTCTCGTCCGTGGCGACTACGCCAAGAAACGTGGGATCGACCTCGGCGTCGTCGAGTCCGTGACCAGAACGGGCATCCGGATCCACGCCGGCGCGCCGGTCAAGCCCGGGGACGGACTGGCCCTCGACGGCGACGAGGCGGCCAGCCGGGACGAGCAGGGCGGCCGCGTGTATGAGGTCATCTCGCTCTCACCGGGCCGGGGACCCCACGCCGCCACGGAGGCCGAGGCCGGTATCTCGGGCCCGGTCGAGCTGCGGTTCGGCCGCGGCGCGATCGACCTCGCGGCGGTCGTGCCCGGCCAGCGCGTCTGGAAGACCGACGATCCGGAGCTGACCCGCCGGCTGCGCAAAACGTTCGAGGGACCGCCGAATCGCCGGGTCGATCTCGACCTGCGGATCGCGGCCATCGCCGGAGAGGTGCTTCGAATCGAGGCCCGAACGTCGACCGGCCTGAGCGCGATGGTCGAATCCAACGAGACCCTGGCCGCCGCCGATGCCCGCCCCGCCGACGAGGCGCTCCTGCGCGCGCAACTCGGCAGGCTCGGCGGAACGATCTACCAGCTCGGCCGGCTGGAGGCGGCCATCGAGGGGCGGCCGATGATCCCGATGAGCCTGCTGAATCACCTCCGCCGCGAGCTGGTCGCGCAGCTCGACAAGGCCGCCGCGTCGGCGAGGCCGCGCCCCGTCGCCGAGGGGCCGGTCCTCCCCTCGCTGCTCGCCCCGATCCGCGGCGAGCGAGACAGCGAACGCGCGGGTGCGGAATCGAACGCACTGCCGAGCGTGGAGCTGGTCGCCCTCTGCCGCCGGACGACACAGATCGAGGCCGCGATTGCGGCGGGCGTCCGGACCATCTACGCCGACTACCAGGATATCAAGGAATATGCAGATGCCGTCGCCGCGGCCCGCCGGGGCGGGGCGAAGATCCTCCTCGCGACGCCGCGGATCGAGAAGCCGGGCGAGTCGAACCTGTTCAAGCATCTGGCCGGCCGGGGCGCCGACGGGCTGCTGGTAAGGAATGCCGGCGGGATGCGGCATTGCGCCGAGCACGGCGTGCCGTTCGTGGCCGACTTCTCGATGAACGCGGCCAACCCGTTGACGGTCGAGCTCCTTCGCTCGCGCGGGGCCATCCGGGTCACGGCGTCGTACGACCTGAACGTCGAACAGCTCCTGGACCTGCTCGACGCGACGCCTTCATCGTGGCTCGAGGTGGTGATCCACCAGCGAATCCCCATGTTCCACATGGAGCACTGCGTCTTCTGCGCCTTCCTGTCGCCGGGGACCGACGCGACCAACTGCGGCCGCCCCTGCGACCGGCACGAGGTGAGGCTCCGCGACCGGGTGGGCTCCGAACATCCGCTGACCGCCGATGTCGGCTGTCGCAACACGCTGTTCAACGCCGTGCCGCAGACCGCCGCTCAGTTCCTCCCCCGGCTGCTGAGGCGTGGGGCGCCCCGCCTTCGGGTGGAGTTTCTCGACGAGGAGCCGGCCGCGGTCCGGAACATCCTGACTCTCTACCAGGACGCCCTCGCCAACCGCCGGGACGCCCGCGGGCTCTGGAAGGAGCTCAAGGCGAGCAACCAGTACGGTGTGACGAGGGGCGCCCTGGCCGTCCTCTGATCCGACAAGCCGGCCGGATCGGGGGTCGGGTAACGAGATCAAAGGCGTCGGCCGGTCCTCCGGCGGCGGAGCGTGTAGCCGACCATTGCGGCTGTCGCCGTCCCCGCCAGCGCGAGGCTGGACGGCTCGGGGACCGACAGCGGGCTCAACGTACCCGAGTACCCGGTCTTCTGATTGGTCGCGTTGAGCAGGTCCGTCAGCGTCTCGCCGGGCACGAACGAGAAACTGATCGCCGCTTGAGCTCCCTTGGGGTTGGAGTTGATGACGTTCCGCAGCGCGATCAGGCTGGTGTTGCTGCCCGTGTAGACGGCACTGGTGAGCTGCACGTCGAAGTTGCCGGCGGTTCCCAGGGTGTAGAGGCTGACGGCGGTCAGGGTGGTCGAGAACACGTTACTGCCGTCGTTGATCGTGAAGCCGCCGCCCGTCCCGCTGACCGCCGCCGATTGGACTGTCCCGGCGGGCGTGGGCGTCGACGTGATCGGCGAGCCATACGTGAAGCTGCCGTTGATGGTGCCGAAAAGCCCCACCGCGCCGTTGTAACCGTTGGTCTGGGTAACCTGGAAACCCTGGCTCGAGTTGTTGATGTTGTTGTAGAAGCTGAACGTCGCCGAGGACCCATTTCCGTTGAACAGTACACCCGCGTTCGTCGCCGACGAGAAGTCGAGGACCTGCCCGGCCCGGGCCTCTCCCGCCGCGGCGACCCCGATCGCGATGGCGAACCCGAACAGCAACCGCCACCCCGATGACATGGAGCCAGAACCTCTCATATACAAGTGCCTTTCTCAGTGACGCTTCGCGAATCGCACCTCCGCGACGGCGATCTGCGCTCGATCCCGATTCCTCGCGGCCGATGCCGGCACCTAAAAAGTACGGCCACACCACTGGTCAAACAATCCACGTTTCGTATTTTCCACACCATTTCAGAAACAAAGTTTACCACCTTCATTCCGTGGCACACAAAACAAAACAAGACGAAGAACCTCTCTTCAGAACGCCACCGGGCTACTGCGATCGCTATCGATTCCTTAGCGTCGCCCTGGCACTTCTTCCCAGTTCCCCGGCCGCGACGCTCTCGACGGCCCGGCCGTTGCGATGCCGCATTCGGCCGTTGCCGCAAATCATCAATTCAAACGCTTTTTGGATCATTTTGTCTTGAAAACAAACTTTCGGAACGGGTATCAGTCACGTCCGGAAGGTCGGTCCGTGCGCAACCGACCTCGGGGCGGCCGCCCAACCGGGGGCCGTCGTTCGAAGAGGACCAGGCATGTCCGAAGATCCCCCGCTTGTGCGCGCGGAGTGCTTCGAACGGTCATACGTTTCGCGGCGAATTGGTGGAGGCGTCGCGAGGGCGCGGGCCGTCGCGATTCGGCGATTCGCGGCGCCGGATGGCAGACGGTTCGAGGCGCCCCGCGATGATTCGGGCGCACATTTCGGAACAGTTTGTCACTCGGCCGTGAGCGGGGCCGAAGCTGTGGCGACGGGAGTCATCGGGCGGAGCCCCAGGCGGTCAAAGAGCCGGCGGTCGGCGTGCGTGGCGGGGTTGGGCGTGGTGAGCAGCCGCTCGCCGTAGAAGATCGAGTTGGCGCCCGCCAGGAAGCAGAGCGCCTGGGGCTCGGCGCTCATCCCCTCGCGGCCGGCTGAGAGCCGGACGACCGACCGGGGCATGAGGATCCTGGCCACTGCGATCGCGCGAACGAAGTCGAGAGGATCCACCGATTCGGCATCGGCGAGCGGGGTGCCCTCAACCCGAACAAGCTGGTTGATCGGGACGCTCTCGGGATGCTCCGGCAGATTGGCCAGCGTCCGCAAAAGCTCGGCGCGATCCTCGACGCCCTCGCCCAGGCCCAGGATGCCGCCGCAGCAGACGCTCATGCCGGCCGCGCGGACGTTCTCGCGCGTGTCGAGCCGCTGCTGGTAGGTCCGCGTGCTGATGATCTCGCCGTAGTGCGACGCCGAGGTATCCAGGTTGTGGTTATAATAATCGAGCCCCGCATTTCGCAGCCGCTCGGCCTGGGCACGGGTGAGCATGCCGAGCGTCGCGCAGGTCTCGAGGCCCAGCGACTTGACCCCCTCGACCAGCTCGGCGACGTTCTCGACGTCGGAGTCCCGCGGCGAACGCCAGGCGGCGCCCATGCAGAATCGCGTCGCGCCGGCGTCGCGGGCCCGGCGGGCCTCCGCCATCACCGCGTCCTTCGCCATCAAGCGGTCGGGGGCCACGCTCGTCTTGTAGTGGGCGCTCTGGGGGCAATAGGCGCAGTCCTCGGGACACCCGCCGGTCTTGATCGAGAGCAGCGTCGAGATCTGCACCGCGTTCGCGTCGAAATGCGCGCGGTGAACCGTTTGGGCGCGGTAGAGCAGGTCGTTGAACGGTAGGCGGAACAGATCCAGCACCTCGTCGAGCGTCCAGTCGTGGCGGACGGCGGGGGTCTCGGGTCGCGTGGCGCGGGTTTCGGCGTTGATCACCATCGAGGGCCTCACTTACATTGGCATGGGTCCAGGAGCAATAGACGCATTTCCACCGAGGAAGTCAACCCATGCCGGCGCTCCGCGATTTCGCCCGGGAACAGCTCGACGCCGCGGAGCGTGCCGGGCTCCGGCGCCGCCCGGTCGAGACGGAACGCCTCGGCGGCGGCCGCGTCCGCCGTCGCGGCCGCGACATGGTCTCGTTCAGTTGCAATGACTACCTCGGCCTGAGCCATCACCCAGCCGTGGTCGCCGCCGCGCACCAGGCGCTCGAACGCTTCGGAACCGGCGCCGGGGCCTCGCGGCTCGTCACCGGCAATCACCCGCTCTACCGCGAGCTCGAGTCACTCCTCGCCGAAACCAAGGGCGCCGAGCGAGCCCTGACCTTCAGTAGCGGCTATCTGGCAAACGTAGGCGTCATTCCGGCCCTGGTGGGTAAGGAAGACCTGATCCTCGCCGATCGGCTCTGCCATGCCTGCATGTGGGACGGTGCACGGCTCTCGGGGGCGAGGATCCTGAAGTTCGAGCACAACGACGTCGGGCATTGCCGCTCGCTGCTCGAGGCCGAGCGCGCCCGCGCCGGCCGGTGCCTGATCCTGACCGAGACGGTCTTCAGCATGGACGGCGATCTCGGGCGTGTCGCCGAGCTGGGGGCCCTGGCCCGCGAGTACGACGCCTGGCTGCTGACCGACGACGCGCATGGGCTGGGCGTGGTGCCGTCGCAGCCGGCCGACATTCAGATGGGCACGCTGTCGAAGGCGCTGGGAGGCTTCGGCGGTTATGTGGCCGCCGCAGCCGAGGTGGTTGCCTGGCTGGAGAACCGCGCGCGGAGCCTGATCTTCACCACGGGCCTGCCTCCATCGACCGTCGCCGCCGCGACGGCGGCGCTTCGGGTCCTCCGGGATGAGCCCGGGCGCCGGGCC
>DAIDHB010000355.1 GCA_027452145.1 Planctomycetales bacterium | reverse complement strand
TATCGGGTCGAAGCTTGCCGAGCATGGCCTCGAAGTCGTGCAGGGCCTCGTCGGTCTTGCCGAGTCGGACCTTGAGCTCGGCGGCCTGGATGGCGAGCTGGACCTGTCGGAAGGGGTCCTTGATGGAGCGAGCGAGGGCCTCGAATCGAGGGAGGGCCTGGGCGGGCTGGTCCTCCTCGGCGAGGGTGGAGGCGATCTGCTCCTTGACACGGGGGTCGTCGGGGAAGAGGGCCTCGAGGCGAGCCCAGACGGCGAGGGCCTGGTCGGGCTTCTGGGTGCGCTGATAGACGCGTCCAAGTGCCTGGAAGATCTCGATCAGGTCGTTCCGCGCGGGCATGCGCGCCAGGGCTCGCTCGAAGGCCTCGGCGGCCTGGTCGGGCTGTCCGACGAGCACGAGGGCCTGGCCCAGATAGTACGAGGGCAGAGGATCCCTCGGCCGTGCCGCCTCGGCCTGGCGCAGGGCGGCGACGGCGGCGGCGTCCTGGCCGCGCTGGAATTCGAGCAGGCCGAGGATCATGGCGGCGGTGCCGTCGGCGGGCTTTTTGATCAGGCGGTCGCGATAGGACTTGATGAAGGCGTCGAGCGTACCGCGCTCGACGTGGTAGCCGTACACCCGATCGAGCGCTGTTCCCCGGCGTGGATTCTTCTCGACGAGCGAGAGAAATCGTTCCATGGCGCGGCGCTCGCGAGCCTCCTGGGCCGCCGCGGGGTCGACCGCGTCATCCCGGCGTGCCGAGGTCTGCTGGGCCGAGACATCCGGCTCCAGGAGGAGGAACACGGCCAACCACGCCAGACCAAGAGCCCATCCCCGATGCCTCGACATGTCGTCGCTCCCACGAGTCGGCCGCGTCCGTCGATCTCGTCGTCCGGCTCCGTTCGTGCGCCTGTCTGACGGTTGTCAGGAGTTCATCGAAGGATAGCCAAACCGAAAGGGCTCGTCAATCATTGGGCCGGGTCGCTTGTCGGGTCACCGCGAGGAAGTGGCGAGCGGGGGGAGCAAAACATCCGGACAGGAAGTAGGGCGATCGGCTGTCGAGGACTGGTGGGTAGGCCGAGCCACGGGCGGGACAGGAGATCGAGGGGAGGCCGAACGGACGGCCCCGCACGATGAGCGGGGCCGTCCGCCGGGAGAGGACGATCAGGAAGTCGTCATGAGACGCGTGACGATGATGGGCATGGGCTGGCCATTCAAGAAGACGATGCTATCGGCGCCGATGATGCCGCCAGGCATGACCGTAAGCCGGAAGCCGGGGGTCGCCTTCACCTTGCCCGCGAAGCGCAGGGTCAGCGTCCCCGTTGTGGGATCGTAGAAGGCCCCACCCTTCTTGCGGAGCGTGATGGGCCGCTTGCCCTTCATGGGAAGGACCACGTAGGCATTGGAGTTGTTGGCCAGGATGGTGTTCAGGCCCGTTTCGAACGTGATCGTCAGGCCCGTCGCCTTGACCCGTTTGCCCTTGCCGATCGTGGTGATGGTCGAGGAGACGACGACCGGCGGCGGGGCCGTCGTGCGGACGATGTCACCGTTACTCGAGACGATGACCTTCCCGTCGGCCTGGAGGAGCAGCCGTCCGTCGACGGAGGCCGGCGAGATCATGGCGACGCCGTTGGGGCCGAGCATTGGGTCGAGCGAACCGGAGGACGTCACGTGGGCGAAAAGCGCGCCGTTGGGGCCGGAGTAGCTGGTTTGCTGCCTGAAGTTCGTCCCGACCACGAGCGAGCCGTCCTGCACCGCCACGAGGGAGACGACGGGAGTCGACATGAACTGGCTTACGGTGTTGAACGGGACCCCGCCCTGGCTGAAGGTCAGCATGAACTTGCCCGAGCCGTTGAATCCCGTGTCGAACGTCCCGTTCGAGTTGAGCACCGTCACGGTGGCGTAGGCCGGGAGCGGGGCGGACGGGCTGGTCGTCGACGTGGGCTGCTGGATCGTACTCCCGCCGATCGCGATCAACGAGCCGTCGAGGATCACGGAGGAGGCGGCATCATCGCTGTTCCCGCCGAGGTTGTAGCTGTAGGTCAGCTTGCCCGTTCCGTTGAAGGATGTGTCGAGCGCACCGGTCGCAGTGAGGCGCGCGACGGCGGCCTGGGTCAGGGTGGGTCCCGTGGTGGGTGGCGGCAACGAGGCCGACCCGACCACCAGGATGCTGCCGTTCGGCTGGACCGCGATGCCGCTGGGCGAGTCCTGCTCGTTGCCCGGCGTCGTACCGGCGAGCTGGAAGTTCACCGTCGTCATCCCGGTGCCATTGAATGACGTGTCGAGCGAGCCGTTCGGATTCAACTGGGCGACCGCGAACACCTGGTCGCCGGCCGAGGTGGTCGTCGAGCAGAGGACATCGATCTTGCCATTGGGCCCGATCGCCAGCGCCGTCGCCGAGGCGTCCTGCGGTGTCGCGCTGGGGCCGAAGCTGATGTATTCGAAGCCCGAGGTGCCAAACGAGGGATTGATCGTGCCGTTGCTCGTGAGCTGGACGACCATGAACTCGCGGGAAATGCTGCCGCTGGTTGGCGTCACCGAGGCCAGCACGTCGATGTTCCCGGTCGGGTCGACAGCGATGTCCTGCGCGGAAACGTTGTCGTAGCTCACTCCTCCGCCCGTCAGCGGGATCGTCGTCGACCCGCCCGTCCCGAACGTCCCGTCGACGGTGCCGCTGGTGGTGAGGCGTGTGACGACCATGTTGGTCGTCAAGGTCGGTGAGCCGCCGCCCGAGCCGCTGACGTCGCTCGTTAACGTCCCGAGCGCCACCACCTGGCTTTTCTGCATGGCGATCGAGTCGATCGAGCCGTAATAGGTCGTCGTCGCGGTGTCCGGCGGGAGGATCGGCGCGATGCCGCCGCCCCATCCCCACGTCGGGTCGAGCCCGACGGACAGGAGCGTCCGGCCCTCGAGGCTCTCCGGAGCGGGGCGCATCTCGTGCCGTCGCCGGCGAGCTCCACCCGGCCGCTGCGCCCTCCGAGGCCCGCCGAACCATCCCGTTCCGAGCCGAGCCGTGTTTCTCGCGTCTCCCATGGAATTCTCCTCAATTTGGTGCTAGGTGCGTTTGCTGATCCACGGGGACACCCCAAGCGCCGGCCTTGCCGGCCGGCGCTCGGCTACTCGCTCGGACACTCGTTCCGGCGATTGCCCCGCACAAAACTGATCTCTGGTGACGGCTCCCCGGCGAGCCCCGATAGGGACCCTCTTCGCCGGGCCATTCCATCGGCCCACTCGTCGGCCCCGACCGGACCATCCGATCAGGAATCCAGGTCGAAAGTCACCAAACTCTGCTCGCCACTCGGCGAGATTCACAAGCAGCAATGCTTCCATGCTTAGGCTGGGCGCCAGTCTCGCATACGCCCATCGCCATGATCCGAGATGATAGACGGCAATCAATCTAGTAGCCGGGAAGTCCCCCGTCAAGGACTCAGAATGCCCAGTTTCAAGATTTTGCCTTTCCGGCACGGCCGATGGATTTAGCACAATCTTTACAGGTCATAACAGATACCGTGCGGAATGGATGGAGACTTCAATGCTTTGTGTGAAATGAAGAATCGCACCGTCCGGTAACATGATAACGTGTTGGATTCGGACGAGGCCGCGGGCCTGGTATGAATCTCGCCGAGGGTTCGTGCCGCGGACCTATCGGGGGGTGGACGGAGTCCTCGAAGGTCCTGGAGATGAAGTGGTCGGGCGGGCCTGGCCGGCGCGAGTTCGCCGCCGGGCCGGCGGCGAGGCCGGGATGACGAGATCGAGCATGCGGGACCAGGCGGCCTCAGCGGCCTTGCGATCGCCCCGGGCGAGCGCGTACTCGCCCTGCTCGCGCACCATCGCCAGCAGGACGGTGTTGTCGGCCTGTCGGCGGGCGGCCTCGAGAGCGCGGGTGGAGAGGCGAGCACTGATGTCGCGGTATTTCTGCGAGTTTGGGCGGCGTTCGAGGGCCCGGACGACGAGCCAGAGCGGGACCTGTCGCGCGGCCATGTCGCGCTGGCGGGAGTTAGCTCGGGCGCCGGCCGGCAGGGGTTCGAGCGGCGTCCGTGCGACCAGCCGATCGAGCTGTTCGATCGCCGGTCCGATTCGGCCGGGGTCGCCCGTCGCCAGGGTGTGCAGCGCGGCGACGACGGCGACCGCCAGGTCGTCGGGGTGCGCCTGCCGGAGTCGGTTCAGGGGCTCGTCGAGTGCGGCGAGCTGCGCGGGGGTGTAGGCCGTGAGCGACTCGGCCAGCAGGCTGCGCAGGACCGCCCGTTCGAGCGAGCGGGGATGGACCAGCCAGACGAGGTCGCGGGGCTGCTCGGGCTTCGAGCCGGCGGCCGGCTTCGACGATGGCTCGGCGGCGAGGGCGTCGGCGACCAGCCGGCCGGCGATCGGTGCCAGGTCGTCGGGGCCAAGGCGGGCGAGGACCGATTCCAGCCCCTCGCGGGCCTGGCGGGCGAACGACTGGGTATCGTCGAAGTAGTTCGGCGCGTCGGCCGTGATCCCGCTTGCAAGGACGAGCGCCTCGCTGAGCAATGGGACCGCCGCCGCCGGGTCGCCCAGCTCGACGAGCTTCCGCGCCATGTCTCGGCGCGCCACGAATTTGGCCTGGTGGATCAGCTCGTCAGACGACGATGACGGGGCGTCGTGCCGGGCATAGCGGAGGGCAGCCCGGCGCGCCTCGTCGAGCTTGTCCCGGCGTTCGAGGAGCGCGATGAGCCGGTGAATCGGCTGACGCTGGGTGTCCAGCCGCGAGAAGGCGAGGCTGTAGGGGTGGAACGAGGCCATCTCGTAAAAGGAAAGCGCCTCGTCGAGCATCCCCGGACGGTTCTCCAGGTCTTCCCCGAGGACCGCGAAGGCATAAATCGCGTAGACGGATCCCCCCACCAACGCGCCCCGGGCCTTCGTGTCGCCGAGCTTTCGAACGATCGCCCGCACCTCCTCGTGGCGACCGGCGCGGGCGGCGATCATCGCCAGCAGGAAGTCGCCCGCGTCCCAGTCGCGATGCGACTTGCGGGCGTCCGAGATGGCGGAGGCCAGGTCGTCCAGGCGGCCGCTCGCTTCGGCGAGGTCCACGATCCGCCTGGCCGCGCAAGACGACTGCGGAGGATTCGGGGTCCCCACGCCCAGGCTGTATGACTGGAACGGATCCCACTGGTCGTACACCGACGTCTGATTCACGCTCGTTTGCAGGATGGCCGACAGCGCCATGTCGTAGAAGTCGGGGATCCGCCAGACCGCGTCGTTGTTCAGGTAGGCGAGGGTCGATGCTCGCCCGGTGGGATTCTCACGCCAGTAGCGGCGCAGGACTTCGATCGCACGGTCGCGGAGCCGGTCGTCGGCGAGCACTTCATTGACGAGGATCCCCAGGTAGTACGGTTGGATTCCCGCCGGGGTCTTGCCGGCACCGGCAAGTTCGAGGAGGTCGCCGAGTCGGCGAGCCGAGCGGAACGTGTCGATCACCTGGCGATAACCGGTCCGCTCGAGCAGGCTGGGCTCCTTTTTCAATGCCGACAGGT
This sequence comes from Planctomycetales bacterium, assembly GCA_027452145.1. GTDB lineage: Bacteria > Planctomycetota > Planctomycetia > Isosphaerales > Isosphaeraceae > JAKAUH01. The sequence continues at coordinate 4,289 of DAIDHB010000355.1, read as the reverse complement.
ACTGGTCGGCGGCCGCGTCCGGCTTACCCGCCTCCGCCAGTTGGGCGGCGACCTGCATCCGAAGTAGCCCGTCCTGGGGGCGCAGCTCGACGACCTTCACACGCTCGGCGAGAGCCCGGTCGGTCTGGCGAGCGGCCGTGAAATAATCGGCGAGCGTCTGGTGGATCTGCACGGCATTCGGCGTCTTCTTCAGTTCCTCGTTCGCCTGGCGAATCAGCTCGTTCAAACGGCCGGAGCGGGCCAGCATGCTCATCGCGGCGGTGCGGGCGGCGAGCGGGTTTTCGGCCGTGCGGACGAGCGGTGTGGGCGTCGAAGCCGAGGCCGAAGCCGTCCGGGTCGAGCGGAGGATCTGCATGGCCACCTCGACGGCCAGGTCGGCCTGTCCCTGCCGCTGATACTGGAGCATCAGCCGCACCAGTTCGGACGCCCTGTTGCCGGCGCGGCGGCGGGCGCGGCCGATGAGGGCCTCGGCCATCTCGTGCAGGCCGATCTGGTGCATCTGGCCGGCCAGCGTGATCTGGGTCTCGGTGTCGAGCCGCAGGCCGAACAGCCGCTCGGCCGCCTGGCGAGCACGGTCGATGTTGCCGGTGCGCACGGCCAGCCGCAGCGCGGCCTCCTCGCGACGGCGGAGGCTCCGGTTGTCCATCGGTTGCACGGAGTCCACCAGCGCGAGCGCGCCGGCGAAGTCCCCCTGTTTCTCCATCAACTGCGCCAGGTCGATCCGCAGGTCCGACTCGGGCCGCGAGGTCTCGACGACCTTCGTCAGCTCGGCGATCGCCTCGTCGGCGGAGCTAGCCCACCACAGCAGCGCCGCGAGCGCGAGACGCGGCTGGTTCGCGGCGGCGGGGCCGTTCGCCGTTTCTGCCTGGCGGCGGAAGTGGGCGATCAGGTCGCTCATCAGGTCATCGCGCTGATAGAGGACGAACGCCTGGCGGAGCACCTGAATGGCCTGGGCGTCGAGATACTCGTTGACATCGGGGAAATCGACCGTGAAGAACGAGTACGAGCTTCTGTTCCAGATCACCTGCGATCCCCGGCGAGCGGCCGGCGTCGCCGCGGCCTGACTGGTGCGCGACGATCGGGCGGACTGGCGTTCAAGCCGTCGGCGGGACGCCGCGAGATTCAGGTCGAGCAGCCGCAACACGTCGCCGAACGCCTTGCGATCGGCGCACGCGCTCATCCCCTGGCACATGGCCAGGCCCGGCCCGAGGAAGCTGAACGAGCCGGTGACAAAGCTCGGCTGCGAGCGGCCGGTCTGGAGGCGGTCGTACCGCTCGCCCAGGTCGATGAGGACGTCGACGTCCCCGCGTTTCGCGGCCATGTTCATCGCCGCGGCGACCCGACCGATCTGATTCGCGCCGGCGACCGCCTCGCGGTAGAACCGGGCCTCGTCGTCGAGCCGCCCCGCGCGTCGCAGCTCGTCGTCGACGTTCTGGAGGATCTCGGCCTGCGCCAGCTCGGGCCGGCGGGCCACGAGCGACTTGTAGCACGACAGGACGAGGTCGAGCTCGGCCGGCTCGAGCGGCGGCGCGGTGTCCTCCATCGATCGGAGCTGGCTAACGATCAACCGCTGGCCGGTGGTCATGGTCCGGCCTCCGAGCGCGTGCAGGAACGTCCAGAGGGCGATGGGATCGGTCGGTTGCTCGCGGGCCAGGGTGCGCGCCGCGTCGTATGAGCCCGCATAATCGAGACGGACCGCGCACAGGTACAGCCAGTCCCGCAGCGCCTGGGGGTCGCGCGGCCGTTTTTCGGCGCGGCCGCGGTAGGACGAGAGTAGCTGCTGCGAGCGCTCGGTCCCTTGCTGCTCGGCGAGCCTTGACAGCCAGCCCAGCGCGGCCATCCTCGCCTGGCCGAAGTCGGCCGGGGACCAGGTGGATCGCGAGGCAATCGACGACCGTGCGGTATCCATCCCGCAGAACATCCGAACAAGAACGGCGAGGCCGAGCCGTTCCTCCATCGTCGAGAGCGTCTGGAGCCGGCCCAGCGCGGGATACGCTGAGGCCGGCGGCATCAGCCGGGGGTTCCGCGCCTTCGCCCTGGCAAAGGCGCTCTTCTCGTCCTCCGCGAGCTTGATCTCGAGGATCGCACGGAAGGCCTGTTCGGCCGCGTCAACCTGGTCGAGCCGGGCGGCCGCCACGCCGCGGTGGTACAGCGCCTCCCAGTCCTGGGGGTTCTTGCGGAGAAGCGAGCCGGTCATCTCCATGATGGCCGCCGGCTTCTGGTGGAACAGGAGCGTGTCCATCGCGTTGTACACGTGATATGGCGCCCCCGCGCCCTGCGCGGCGGCCATCCGCGACCAGATCGCCTGCGCCTCGTCGAGCTCGCCGGCCCTGGCGTACAGGTCGGCCAGCCGCGAGAGACCGTCGTCGCCGGGAGCGAGGTCGACGAGCTGCTTCTGAAAGCTCGCGGCACCCTCGATGTCGCCTTCTTCCTCGGCCAGCTTCGAGAGCTGCTGGAGGAGCTGCGTATCGCGGTTGTTCGCCGCGAGCAGCCGTTCGAGCTCGGCCCGCGCGCCGCCAGTGTCGCCCGAGGAGGCATACGCCTGCGCCAGACACATCGCGACGTCGCGGCCTTGCGTTGGCGCGCTGGCTGCCGCGATTCGGCCGCCTACGGCGCCCGGCCGGTCGTCTCGCTCCTGGTGCTGGAGCCGGGTCAGCAGGCGATCGAGCTGGTTTCGCTGGAGGTAGAGATCGGTCAGCTTGCGGACCACCTCGAGCTTGTTGTCCAGGTCGTCGGCGCGGTCGAAGGCGCGCCAGTAGAGCTCGATCGCCTCGTCCGTCTGATACTGGCCGGCGAGCGTTTCGGCCAGCATGAGCACCGCGCGGCTGTCGCGCGGGTTCGCCCGAACGGCGCGGCGGAGGGCATCGAGCCCTTCCTCGACCCGCCCGTGCTGGAAGCAAAGGCTGGCGAAGAACTCGGATTGATCGGGGCTCGCCGAGGTCGCGGCCAGAAGCTCGCGGCCGGCCTGGATCGCCTCGTCGACCCGCCCCAGCCGCGATTCGAGCCGGGCGATCCCCGTGAGGTACTCGGCCCGGTTGCGGCGGTCGAGTTCGGCGAGGCGCCGCTGGGCCGAGACGGCGTCGCCCAGGTTGCCGGCCGACTCGCGTACCCGGGCCGCCAGCGTCCACGCCGCGATCGATCGCGGGGCGATCTCGATGGCCCGGTCGGCCGCGCGCACGGCCTCGGGGAGCCGGCCGTCGGCCTCGAGGTAGCGAGCCAGCTCGATCCAGCGATCGGCCGGGGCGGCCGCCTGGACGTCCAGCTCCTTGCGCATCGCATCGATCCTCGTCGACAGGCGACCGGCCTGCTGGTCGTTCCTCACCCTCGCCTCGAGCACCGCCGCCCGCTGATCGGGCCGGCTCGCGAGTCCGCCCGCCGCCGCGAGCTGCTTTTCCGCCTCGTCGAACCGGCCCAGCCGGTGCAGGAACTCGGCCAGTCGCATGCGCAGGTCGAAGTCGTCGGATTCCAGGCCGATGGCCTCCGTGAGCGGTGAGACGGCCTCCCTGAGGTAGCCGAAGCCCGCCAGAACCTCGGCCAGCCGACCCAGGTTGCGGGGATTGCGGTTCGGCCCCTCGGCCATCTTCGACCACTCGGCCACGGCCTCGGCCGGCCGCCTGAGCTTGTGCAGATATTCGCCCAGGTATTCGCGATACTGCGGGTTGCCCGGAGCCTGCTCAATGGCCTTCCTATAGAGCGCCAGCGCGTCGTCGACGAGCTCGGCGTGTCGCAGCAGGTCGGCGACCTGGGCCGTCGTGACCGCATCGTCCGGCCGGGCCGTCAGCAGCCGTCGCCAGATCGCCGCGGCCGCGTTCCTGCGCTCGGGCAGCGGGCGCGATGGATCCTCCATGACGAGGTTACCCCAATCCTTCAGGGTATCGGGGTTGTTGGGCTCGGCACGGTCGAGCTGCTCGTACTGAGCGGCCGCCTCGGCGAACCGCTTTTCCTGGGCGAGGTGCGCGATCAGGGCCAGCCGCAGGTCGCGCCGATTGGGAGCCAGCTTGATCGCCTTCTCGTACCACGGCTGCGCCTCGGCCGTCCGGCCGAGGGACGAGAGCATCCGAGCCAGGCGGACCAGGGCCTCGACGTCCTCGGGCTCGCGTTTGGTCCATCGCTCGTAGTAGGTCACCAGCCCGGCGCGGTCGTCGCTCTTGAGGAACACCTCCTCGATCTTGCGGCGAACTTCCTTGTGCAGCCAGCTATCGGGTCGAAGCTTGCCGAGCATGGCCTCGAAGTCGTGCAGGGCCTCGTCGGTCTTGCCGAGTCGGACCTTGAGCTCGGCGGCCTGGATG
>DAIDHB010000354.1 GCA_027452145.1 Planctomycetales bacterium | reverse complement strand
GAGCCCCCGTCAGGGGGCGATCGGACGTAGCCGGGGGGCGTCAGCCCCCCGGAGTCGGACCGTCGCGACACACGCCCAATCCTCTCAACCGACCCTGGCGGCCGCGACCCCGCGTGGCGGGGTCGCGGCCGCCAGGGTGAAACGATGGCGGGGAGATGAGGGTACGCCTGGCGGTCCGGAGGGCTCACGCCCCCGGCTACGTCCTGGCGCCCACTTCGTGGGCTTCCGGGGCCGACGCTGACCTCCATCTCTCGCCACTTTTCCGTTACTTCGTCGCCGCGTCCTTGCGGGCCTTCGACGCCAGCTCGGAGCGGCCGTGCGTCGACTCAGATTTGGCGATGACGCGGCCGTAGACGACGATCTCGAGGCGCTGGTCGAACGGGAGCTTCAGGCTGACCGGCTTGATCGGCAGGAGGAACTGGAGACCGACGGTCGGGGCCGAGCGGAACACCGCCGGGATTCCCGGGATGTCCTCGACCGAGAACTGGGCCTTGCGGGCGGCGGAATCGCCCGAGGGGCGGGTCTTCGCCTTCGGCACCACCTTCGGTTCCTCGGTGCTCGGGCGCGGCTTCTTGGCCTGGGGGCTCGGGCGCGCCTCGGACGACGCATCATCATCGTCGGCGTCGTCCTTCTCGTCCTCGGCGGGCAGCGGCGGTAGCTCGGCAGCCTTGCCGTCGGCATGGAAGCCCTGCGGGATCGAGCGGCTGGGCACGGGCGGCATCGGGGCCGCGAGGTGCGCGCTCGGCGGGGCGGCCGGTGCCGGGAGCGGCGCCGCGTTGGGTGCGGGCTTTGTCTCGGCGGCCGGCGGCATCGCCGGGACTGGGACCGGGATGGGCATGGCGCGGACCGTCCACTTCGGCGCGGCCGGGCTCGGCGCGTGCGAAGGCGTCACGGTGATCGAGTTGATCACGTACGACGACTCCACGGTGACGGGGTTGCCCGCGTGCGACGGCGGCGGAGTGGTCGACTCCTCGGCCGTGATGATCGCCAGCCGCTCGCGGATCACGGCCTTGCCGGCGCTGTCGGCCACGGTGTGCGGGCCGAAGCTCACGAGCAAAATGCCGTCGTTCGGGATCAGCCACTCGCCGGCGATCTCCTGGCTGTCGATCTCGGGGACCTCGATCGCCACGATCGCCGCGGTCGGGGCGCCCGTCGCCTCGCAGCACGAGGAGCCCGACGAGCACGCGGCCTCGGGCGCGGGCTCGTCGGTCGACTCGGCCACGACCGTCACCTCGATGCCCTGCCTCTTCATCTTGCGAACGGCCTTCTTCGTGGCTCGCTTGCCGAGCGGCATTCGCTTCTGTTTGCCATCCGCGACCCGCGGGGTCAGCCACCTTTTGAACAGCTCATTGGTCGAGGCGGGTGCCTCGGCGGTCTCGCCGTTCGCCGCCTCCTCGCCGTCGTCCTCATGGCAGTTGGGCGTCGCCTCGCAGGGGGCGAAGTGATAGGCGGCCGGCTTCGTGGCCGGGTCGGTCATCGCCGGCTTCGTCGTCGCCTTCGGCGCGGGGCCGCCCATCGCGACCCGGTGCACCGCGACGAGCTTCGTATCCTTCAGCACCATCTGCACCAGGATGCCCTGGTCCAGCTTCCGGCCGGTCATCGTGGCGACCGAGCCGACGCCGAGGTGCTCGGGACGCGTGGCCACCTGGCCGCCCTCGCCGCTCCAGGCCGCCTGGCTGATGATCTGACGCATGGAGCCGGTCCGGAGGTGGACGGGCGCCCCCGTCCAGGCCACGACGTTGGACACATTCATCTCGCCACTGGCGCAGACCTTGTCTGAGCCGCGGAGCGTGACCTCGACGGCCCGCGGCGCGGTCCAGACCGTGGCGGCGCCCTGCCGGGTGACGGGCGTCATCCGGTTCATCACGCCCTGCCGCCATTCGAGCCCCTCGGCCTCGACGACCCGGACCGTGTACCTGATCGGAACGCCGCCTCGCCCGGCGTCCGGTGCACCGGCCACCGTGCCGAGGGCGAGAGCCATCCATCCCAGTGCCACTCCCATGCGACGACCTCCCTTGTCCTCGTGTGCGCGTCGGATCCATCCGCGATGGCGTCGGGACCGGGCCGCCCGGATATGTCGGGTCCGGCCCATCGCGCGGGATCATACGGGCGATCGCCAAAAGCGTCAATCGCGGCTGTCGGCCGGACGGCGGGAAAACTTGAGAGATTCCGAAGAGACCCTGAACCATGGCCCCGAGGCTTCCAGCCGGCTAGATTGGAGCCTTCCCGCCCGATCGAGCCCACCCGCGCCCTGCGCGCCACGCGATGATGATGAGAAGACTCCCGGAGAGATCCGCCATGACCTGCCGCCTCGCCCTGCCCGTGCTCTTGCTCTTCGCCGCCGGACTGGCCCGCGCCGACGGACCGCGCGACAACCAGCCGGACAGGGTCCGCCCGGTCCCGCCGAAGGGCATCGCGCTGACCCTCGCCGATCGCGAGTCACTCCAGGACGGAGTGGACGAGCTGGGCCATCGGATCAAGGCGCTCCGGCAGTCGCTGGCCGGCCGCCCTGCCCTGCTCCGCCTGCTGCCGGACGTGGAGATCTATCACAAGGCGGTCCACGAGGCGCTGGCCCATGACGAGTTCTTCCAGGTGCGCGAGGTCGCCGCGGCGCGCGACCTGTTGCGGCGGGGGATGGAGCGGGCGACGCTCCTGGAGGCCGGCAAGGCGCCGTGGAGCGCGGCGACCGGGCTGATCGTCCGCGGATATGTGTCGAAGATCGACGGCTCGGTCCAGCCCTATGGCCTGGTCGTGCCCGAATCGTACCGGGCGGACTCGCCGCACCGTTTCCGGCTGGACGTCTGGTGCCACGGGCGGGGCGAGACGCTCAGCGAGCTGAACTTCCTGCGCGACCGGCAATCGAATGTTGGCCACTTCGCCCCACAGGACACCTTCGTCGTCCACCCGTACGGGCGGTATTGCAACGCCAACAAGTTCGCGGGCGAGATCGACCTGTTCGAGGCCATTGAGGACATCAAGGCCCATTATCCGATCGACGACGACCGGATCGTGATGCGAGGCTTCTCGATGGGAGGCGCCGCGTGCTGGCAGTTCGCCGTGCATTACCCGGGCGTCTGGGCGGCCGCCGCCCCGGGCGCCGGGTTCTCCGAGACGGCCGACTTCCTGAAGGTGTTTCAGAAGGAATCGCTCCAGCCGACGTGGTATGAGAAGAAGCTCTGGCACCTGTATGATTGCACCGACTACGCCCTGAACCTGTACAACTGCCCGACCGTCGCCTACAGCGGCGATAGGGACTCGCAGAAGCAGGCCGCCGACATGATGGCCCGGGCGCTCCGGGCCGAGGGGATCGAGCTGGCGCACATCATCGGGAAGAACATCGGGCACAACTACACGCCCGAGGCGAAGGTCGAGATCAACCGGCGGATCGACGCGATCGCGGCGAAGGGCCGGAATCCCGTGCCGCCGTCGGTGCGGTTCACCACCTGGACCCTCCGCTATAACCGCGCGTTCTGGGTCCACGTCGATGGGCTCGAGCACCACTGGGAGCGCGCGACGGTCCGGGCCGACCTGTCGCGTAACGAACGCGGGAAGCTCGCGCACGTGGACACCCAGAATGTCGACGCCCTGACGTTCTCGATCCCGGCGGGTCATTGCACCTTCGACCCCACGTCGGACGTCCAGGTGGAGATCGACGGGACCGTCCTGGGCGCGCCAAAGGTCCTTTCGGACCGCTCGTGGTCGGCTCATTTCCGCAAGGTCGCGGGCAAGTGGACGTCGGCCGCATCGGCCGACGACGGCACGCTGCGCAAGCGGCACGGGCTCCAGGGTCCGATCGACGACGCCTTCATGGACAGCTTCCTGATGGTCCGGCCGACGGGACAGCCGCTCAATGAGAAGATCGGCAAGTGGGCCGGCGCCGAGATGAAGCATGCCGTCGACCACTGGCGCCAGCAGTTCCGCGGCGACGCGCGGATCAAGGACGACAGGGACATTACCGACGCCGACATCGCCGCGCACAACCTCATCCTCTGGGGCGACCCGGGCAGCAACGCGGTGATGGCCCGGCTTGCGGAGAAGCTGCCAATCCGCTGGGACCGCGGCGGCGTGCACCTGGGCGACCAGACCTTCGACGCCGGGCATCACGTGCCGGTTTTGATCTATCCCAACCCGCTGAACCCGAGGCGCTACGTGGTGATCAACAGCGGGTTCACGTTCCGCGAATACGACTACCTGAACAACGCGCGGCAGGTCCCGAAGCTGCCCGACTTCGCGGTGGTCGACGTGGCCGTGCCGGTTTCGCCGCGGTCGCCGGGCGGCATCGTCGCGGCCGGGTTCTTCACCGAGACCTGGGCGCTCCCCCCGACGAGCCAGTCCGCTCATTGAGGGGCGCGCTTCGAAGAGGTCCTGAACAAGCCCGGCGATCGCGTGGGACCGCCGGGCTTTTTGCCGTCATTCCACGCGGAATCGCCGCAACTGGTCGTCGTCGAGCACGACGCCCAGGCCCGGGCCGTCGGGGACGCGTGCGCCTTCGGGGAGCAGCGATAGGGGCTCGGCGAGCAGGTCGGCCTCGTGATAGTGCGGGCCGAGGATGTCGGCGGGATAGGTCGCGCTGTCGATGTTCGGCACGGCCGCGGCGAGGTGCAACATCGCGGCGGATCCGATCCCCAGCTCGAGGTTGCTGCCGACGTGGCAGGCGACTCCCGCCGCGCGGGCCACCTGGGCGATCTCGACGGACGCCGCGATCCCGCCGTTCTTGCCCGGGTAGATGCTGATCACGTCCGCCGCCTGCCCGCGCAGGACGTTCCAGGCATCGGCGAGGGTGAACACGCTCTCATCGGCCATGATCGGGATGCCGCAGCCCCAGCGCAGCCGCGCCATCGCCTCGACGTCGCCGGGCGCGATCGGCTGCTCGGCGACCAGCAGGTGATACGCCCTGAGCCGCTCGAGCGCGACCCGCGCGGTGGGCACGTCCCAGCCGCAATTCGCATCGATCGTGATCGGAATCTCGGGCCCGGCCGCCGCGCGCACGGCGGCGACGCGCGCGATGTCGCCGGCCGCGTCGATGCCCACCTTGACCTTGAGGCAACGAGCGCCCCATTCGAGGAATCGCTCGGCCAGGGCCCGCGCCCTCGGCACGTCGAAGGCGCCGATCATCATCTTGGTCGGGATGACGTCGCGGAGCTTGCCGCCCAGCAGCCGGTGCACCGGGGCATTCACGGCCTTGCCGGCGATGTCCCAGAGCGCCATCTCGACGGCGGCCTTGGTGAACGGGTTGAGCTTGAGCAAATAGTCGATCCGGGCGCGGAGCGCCGTGATCCGCGTCGGGTCCTCGCCGACGAGCGCCGGGCCGATCAGGCCGTCGATCGCCGCGACGCAGCTCGCGCTGGTCTCGCCGCTCCAGAGCGCCGAGACCGTCGCCTCGCCCAGGCCGACGATGCCTTCATCCGTGTGCACGCGGACGATCACGTAGTCCGACGTGTGATACTCGCCGTGCGCCGTGCGCGTGGTCATCCCGGCCTTGAGCGGGACCCGCACCGCGATCGGCTCGACACGCGTAATTCGCATCGGGGCCTCGTTGACGAGATCAAGGTATCGGAACGGAGAAATCGGATTTAACCGCGAAGAACGCGAAGAACGCGAAAAATGTAGAAAACGGGGCGATGATCGCTGGCCCCGGCGTTCCAATCGCCTCTCCGTTTCGCGTTTTTCGCGTTTTTCGCGGTTAAGTCCGAACGGGAGCGCCGTCGCGACTCGTCGGCGGTTCTGATCTTGCTTCGGTCTCCGCTAAATCCCCAGCTCGTCGCGGACGGCGGTGAAGGCGTCGATGGCGAATTCGAGGTCCTCTCGGCTATGAGCCGCCGAGACCTGGACGCGCACGCGGGCCTTGCCCTGCGGGACGACCGGATACGAGAAGCCGATCGCGTAGATGCCGCGCTCGAGGAGCTTCTCGGCCATCCGGCCGGCCATGGCGGCGTCGCCGATCATGATCGGGGTGATCGGATGCTCGCCCGGGATGATGTTGAACTTCCGCTCGGTCATCGCGGCGCGGAAGAACTTCGTATTGGCCTCGAGCCTGTCGCGCAGCTCGGTCGACCGCCGGCAGATCTCGACGGCCTTGAGCGACGCGCCCAGGATCGCCGGGGCCACCGAGTTCGAGAAGAGATACGGCCGCGACCGCTGGCGCAGCATCGCCACGATCTCTGCGCGGGCACTGGTATAGCCGCCGCTCGAGCCGCCCAGCGCCTTGCCCAGGGTCCCGGTGAGGATGTCCACGCGGCCCATCACGTCGCGATATTCGTGCGTGCCCCGGCCGCTCTTGCCCAGGAAGCCGACGGCGTGCGAGTCGTCGACCATGACGAGCGCGTCGTACCTGTCGGCCAGGTCGCAGACCGATTTCAGGTCGGCGATGATCCCGTCCATCGAGAACACGCCGTCGGTGGCGATCAGGCGAAACCGGGCGTCGACCGACTCCTTGAGCTTGGCCTCGAGGTCGGCCATGTCGTTGTTCTTGTAGCGCAGGCGCCGGGCCTTGCACAGGCGGATCCCGTCGATGATCGAGGCGTGATTCAGCTCGTCGGAGATCACGGCGTCCTCGGGGCCGAGGATCGTCTCGAACAGCCCGCCGTTGGCGTCCCAGCACGACGAGTAGAGGATCGTGTCCTCGGTGCCGAGGAACTCGGTGATTGCGCGCTCGAGCTCCTTGTGCGGCTGCTGCGTGCCGCAGATGAATCGGACCGAGGCCATCCCGTTGCCCCAGTGGTCGAGCGCCTCGTGCGCCGCCTTGACGACCTCGGGATGATCGGCCAGGCCCAGGTAATTGTTCGCGCACATGTTGAGCACGTCGGGCCGGCCCTGGACGCCGACGTGCGCGCGCTGGGGCGTGCTCAGGACGCGCTCGCCCTTGAAGAGGCCGGCCTTCCTGATCTCGTCGAGCTGGCCGGCCAGGTGCTGCTGGATCGCGCCGTACATCGATTTAGCCCTCGTTCCAGGTCAGGATCACCTTGCCCGACTCGCCCGACTTCATGGCGTCGAAGCCCTTCTGGAAGTCCCGGAAGTTGTAGCGGTGGGTGATGACCGGGGTGATGTCCAGGCCGGACTGGAGCATCACGGTCATCTTGTACCAGGTCTCGTACATCTCGCGGCCGTAGATCCCCTGGATGGTGATCATGTTGAACACGACGGCATTCCAGTCGATGGCCATCTCCTTCGTGGGGATGCCGAGCATCGCGATCTTGCCGCCGTGGCACATGTTGGCCACCATGTCGCGGAAGGCGTCCGGATTGCCCGACATCTCCAGTCCGATGTCGAACCCCTCCTTCATGCCGAGCTCCTGCTGGACATCCTGGATCGTGCGCTCGCGGACATCGACGGCCAGGGTGGCGCCCATCTTGCGGGCGAGCGCCAGGCGATAGGGGTTCACGTCGGTGATCACCACGTGCCTGGCCCCGGCGTGCCGGACGACCTTCACGGCCATGATTCCGATTGGCCCCGCGCCGGTGATCAGCACGTCCTCGCCCAGGACGTCGAACTGGAGCGCCGTGTGCACCGCGTTGCCGAACGGGTCGAAGATCGACTGGACGTCGCGGGGGATGCTGGGGTCATGCACCCAGACATTCGTCATCGGCAGGCTGAGATATTCGGCGAACGCCCCGGGCCGGTTCACGCCGACGCCCCTGGTGTCCTTGCACAGGTGCCGGCGCCCGGCCAGGCAATTGCGGCACCGGCCGCAGACGACGTGCCCCTCGCCGCTGACGATCTCGCCGACGTGGAAGTCCTTGACGTTCGAGCCGACCTCGACGATCTCGCCCACGAACTCGTGCCCGACCACCATCGGCACCGGGATGGTTCGCTGGGCCCAGGCGTCCCAGGCCTCGATGTGGACATCCGTGCCACAGATGCCCGTGCGCAGGACCTTGATCAGCACGTCGTTGATCCCGATCCGGGGGACCGGTACTTCCTCGAGCCAAAGACCCGGCTTGGCCTCCTTCTTCACGAGGGCCAGCATCGTCTCCATCTTGGCGATCCCTTTCAACTTCTGTTCAACAGCCGTACCGAACGTCTCCGCGGCGGGGGGGCGACGCGACGCATTGTTGAAGGCTAACGTCGCCGCGCCGTGGCTGCAATCCATGGTTCGCGGGAGGTGGTTCAGGCGCGAGGGCTGGTCGGATGGAGTAATATGGGACCATGGGAACCCTGGCGCGCGGAGAGAACCTGGACCGGCTGCGTGCCGGTGGGACCTGGGATGTCGTGGTGATCGGCGGCGGCTCGGCCGGGCTGGGCACCGCGGTCGATGCGGTCGCGCGGGGCTATCGCACCGCGCTGCTGGAGGCCCGGGATTTCGCCCAGGGGACGTCGAGCCGCAGCACCAAGCTGATCCACGGCGGGGTCCGCTACCTGGCGCAGGGGGATATCCCGCTGGTGCGCGAGGCGCTGCACGAGCGCGGGCTACTATTCCGCAACGCGCCGCACCTGGTCCATCGCCGCGAGTTTGTCGTGCCGGCCTATCGCTGGCTCGACCTGCCATTTTACGGGATCGGGCTGAAGCTCTACGACCTTCTGGCCGGGCGGTCGAACCTCGGGGCGTCGCGTCGGATCCGGGCCGCCGAGGTCGTCGAGCGGGTGCCGACGATCGCGACGCGCGGCCTGCGCGGGGGGATCGTCTACGGCGACGGCCAGTTCGACGACGCCCGGCTGGCAATCGCCCTGGCGCGGACGCTGGCCGACCTGGGCGGCGCCGCGCTCAACCACGCGCCGATCGTCGGGTTTTCGCATCGGGGCGGCCGGATCGCCGCCGTGATCGCCCGGGACGAAGAGACCGGCGAGGAACTAACGATCGAGGCCCGGGTGGTCGTCAACGCCACGGGCGTGTTCGCCGACTCCGTGCGCCGGCTGGATGACCCGGGCGCGGCGTCGACGCCGCTGCTGACGCCCAGCCGGGGGACGCACGTCGTGCTGGACCGCTCATTCCTGCCGGGCTCCAGCGCGTTGCTCGTGCCGCGCACCGACGACGGCCGGGTGCTCTTCACGATCCCCTGGCACGACCGGATCCTCGTCGGCACGACGGACACGCCGGTCTCCGAGCCCTCGGTCGAGCCCCGGCCGTCGCGCGAGGAGGTCGCGTATCTGCTCGATTACGTCGGCCGATACCTGGTGAAGCGGGCGGGACCCGCGGACGTCCGCAGCATGTTCGCCGGGCTCCGGCCGCTGCTGAGGGGCCATCATCCTGGCGAGGGGGACATCGGCGCCCCGACGGCCCGGCTCTCGCGCGAGCACGCCGTGCTTGTTTCCTCGTCTGGCCTGGTGACGGTGACCGGAGGGAAGTGGACGACCTACCGCAAGATGGCGGCCGACGCGATCGACCAGGCGATCGCCGTCGGCGGGCTCGCCTTGCGCCCGTCGTCGACCGCCGACCTGCGGCTGCACGGCTGGGACGATCGCGAGCTGAGCGAGGGCCCCGAGGACCCGCTGTCCTACTACGGGACGGATGGGAGGCTGGTCCGAGTCCTCGCTTCCGAGCGGCCCGAATGGGGCGGCCCGCTCCACCCGGACCTCCCCTATCACCGGGCCGAGGTGGCCTGGGCCGCCCGCCACGAGGCCGCCCGCCGGGTCGAGGACGTGCTGGCCCGCCGCACCCGCGCGCTGTTCCTCGACGCCCGCGCCAGCATCGAGGCGGCCCCGGTCGTCGCCGCGCTCCTCGCCGCGGAGCTGGGCCGGGACGAGCGGTGGCAGGCCGCCGAGGTCGACCGGTTCCGGAAGCTGGCCGAGGGCTACCTCGCCCCGGCCGGCTCGTGAGTTCGCCGAGCCCGGGGCCACGTCGTCCCCCGGGAGCCGAGCCGTTCCCCGCCGCCTGGCATTCGGTTTGCATTCTGATACTCGCATAACGGGCCGGCCTCACTGTCCGCCGGCCGAGTTGCTTCGCTCCACCGGGTTCCCGGTTGACCGATAGATCTCCGATTCTCCATCGGGGAGGAGGATTTACGATGTCGCTCCTGAAATGGGCGTTGTTCTTCCTGGTCTTCGCGGCGATCGCGGCGCTTTTCGGGTTCGGCGGGCTGGCACGAGGGTCGGAAGACATCGCCAAGGTCCTGTTCTTCATCTTCCTCGTGGTCTTCGCGGTCATCGGCATCCTGGGGGTGACGGTCTTCCGCACGGTCACCTGACGGAGGCCCACGGCCGACAACGCTTGCGAGGAGCACGGCCCCGGCGGGGCCATCCCATCCGGTTCCGGACGATTCCGGATCCCCGGTTGGCCCCGCCGGGGCCTCTTCCTGCGCGCCGAGGCCGGCCGGGCGCCACGCCTTCCTGCCTGCCTGCCGCCCCGCGTCGGAATTCCGCCGATGGACTGTTTCGGACGGACGGGTCCGGCGGTATCCTGGAAGCCAGCGGTGCCGGGCGCCGGCGGGCGAGCGGGCCACTCGGAAAACGACGGGTCGAGCCCTAATAATCGGGGACGATGCCCGAATGGGGTACTGAGGAGGTATCCTGACCATGTCATACGGCGGCAATGCCGATCCCAGCGGGATCCAGGTCACATTCCTGGATCAAACGGGTGCCAAATCGGTCAAGGCGGTCATCGCCTTCAGCGTACCGGTGAGTCGCATCATCCCGAACATCATCACCAAGATGAGCCTGCCCGCGACCAGTCCCGACGGTCAGCCGATGAGCTACGCGCTGGACCACAAGGAAGGCGGTCGCCGGCTCCTCGAGAGCTGGACGCTCGTCGAGGGCGGCGTGCAGAATGGCGACCACCTGATCGTCTATCCCGAGGTCGTCGCCGGCTCGCGCTGCTGATCCGGTCCTGTCCGGGGCAAACGAGGTCGGGCCGGATCACCCAGCCCGCTCGGATCACCCCGACACGCGGCTTTCCTCTTTTTCAGGACGGGACCGACTCGGACGCACCCGCAGGATTCCCGGTGCGCGGCAGTCGCCCAGGCGTCGAACGACCATGCACCAATCGCCGCGAATGCGCCGCCTCCGCAACGACCTGGCGGCCCTCGAGCGCCTTCAGGCCGAGAGCTCGGTCTTTCGGTTCACCAGCCAGGGCGATCCGCCGCAGCAGTACCGCATCCTCTTCCAGGGACGCGGCCTGTGGCGCGACCACGGCAAGGTGAAGAGCCTCGACAAGCACCACGTCGAGATCAAGCTCGGGGCCTCCTATCCTCGCACGATCCCCGAGATTCGCTGGCTCACCCCGATTTACCATCCGAATATCTCCGAGATCGGCATGGTCTGTCTGGGCGGATACGGCACGCACTGGGTGCCGAGCGTCCAGCTCGACGAGCTTTGCACGATGCTCTGGGACATGCTGCGCTACCACAACTACGACATCCGCAGCCCCTATAACCGCGATGCGGCACTGTGGGTGGCGCAGCAGCAGTCCATCCGATTCCCGACGGACGCTCGCCCGCTGCGCGACCTGCGGGCCGCGCTGGGACGTGTGGACGCGCCGGCCTCGGTGCCGGCGTTGGCCGAGGCGTCGGCCCGCGATCGCCAGCCAACCGGGTCGGAGGCCGCGGCATCCCGCGGCAGCTCGGGCCGGGTCGGCAAGGTCCGGGATCTGGCCCAGCGGTACGCCCGGGTCTTCGGCGTCCGTACGGAGCCGGTCGAGCCCCGACAGGCCGATCCGGCAGCGGCCGGGGCCGCTTCGCCCTCGGTTCCGGTCAGCTCCGACCTCGGCAAGCTGGTCGCCGCCCAGGCGACCGCTGCCGGGCCCGCGAGCGACACGGGCGGCGAGCCGGTCTTCATCCTGGATCCGGACCCCGCACCGGCCGTCGCCGAGTCCGTCGACGTCTCCGCCGAGGTTCGCCGGCTCCTGCACGCCGACCGGCGCGCTCCGGCGCCGCCACCGGGTGACGAAATCGTGTTCATCGATTGAAGAAAAGACCCGGACCTAACCGCGAAAACATTCGGGATGGGATACGAGTCGTTGTGAGCTTGATCGTCCCCCTTTTCGCGTTTTTCGCGGTTAAGTCTTCGATGGATCGCCGTCGAAATCCGTCGACCGGTTCGATGTGGATTCAGGCGCTCTAACGTTAATGGAACCCGACCCGCGGATTGCGACGATGCCCCTTGATCCCGATCGGACCCCCGGCGACAAGCCCGATGTCGGCGAACGCGACGACGGCCCGCTGGTCATCGACGACCTCGACCGTTACAGCCGGCTCCGGCTGATCTCGTGGTGGCGGCAGGAGAGGCTCCAGTCCGCCCGCGTCCTGGTCGTCGGCGCGGGGGCGCTGGGCAACGAGGTGCTGAAGAACCTCGCGCTGGTCGGACTCGGCACGGTGCTGGTGATCGACCTCGACGTGGTCGAGCCGTCCAACCTGTCGCGCTCGGTCCTGTTCCGCTCGGACGACGGCGGCCGGTCGAAGGCGGAGGTCGCCGCGAGACGGACCTCCGAGCTGAACCCCGAGATCGCGGTCCTGCCGATCCACGGCGACGTGATCACCGACGTCGGCCTCGGCGTGTTCGCCGACGTGGACCTCGTCATCGGCTGCCTGGACAACCGCGAGGCCCGGCTCTGGGTGAATCGCCAGTGCTGGAAGGTCGGCACGCCGTGGATCGACGCGGGCATCCAGGAGATCCAGGGCGTGGTCAAGGTCTTCGTCCCGCCCGACTCGGCGTGCTACGAGTGCGCCATGACCGAGCGCGATTACCAGCTATTGAACCTCCGCTATAGCTGCCCGCTTTTGCGGCGCGAGGACATCGCCGCCGGCAAGGTCCCCACGGCGCCGACGATCGCCTCGATGATGGCGGCGCTCCAGGTCCAGGAGGCGCTCAAGGTCCTGCACGGGCTCCCCGTCGCGGCCGGCAGCGCGATGGTTTATAACGGGGTCGGCAACCAGTTCTACACGACCAAATTGCCGCGCCGCGACGATTGCCTGAGCCACGAAACCTATCCCGAGCCGACGGCCCTGGCGCTCTCGAACCGATCGACCGTCGCCGATCTGTTCGCGGCCGTGCGCGACCGGGTCGACGGGCGGCTCGAGCTGGCGCTGGATCGCGAGCTGGTCGTGTCGCTTGAATGCCCGAGCTGCGGCTGGCTGGCCGAAATCATGAGGCCGCGGGTGAAGGTCCGCGCCGCCGAGGCGGTCTGCCCGATCTGCCGTGAGCCGGCGCGGCCGGAGTTCACCAGCGCGGTGGCGGAATCCTCGCCGATGGCCGACATGCCGCTTGGCCGCGTGGGGATCCCGCCTTACGATATCGTGCGCGTCGACGGCTCGAGCGGATCGGTCTTCGTCCTGCTGGCCGACGACCGCGCTGAGGCGATCGGCCCGGCGGCGAACTCGGACGCGGCGGCGAGGCCGGGTGCGGCGGGCGGCGATCGGGATCGGGCGGAGGGATCAGGCCGGTGAGCGGCGACGAGATCGTCTTCGGCGAGATGGAGGTTCGCGAGCCGGAGCGGCTTCCCCGGCCCGACCGCGACCGCAGGTACGCCTGCCTCGCCTACGAGGTCCCGGGCCCGATCGACCTGCCGATCTACCTCGACCGCCGGACCGCCGACGCGATCGAGCGCCACGCCCTGTCGGATACCTCGGTCGAGCTGGGCGGAATCCTGCTGGGCAAGGAGTGCGTCGACCCGGCCACCGGCGAGCCTTTTGTCTGGATCACGCAGTCGCTCGAGGCCAAGCACTACGCCAACACCCAGGCGAGCTTTACCTATACCCACGACTCGTGGGAGGAGATCACCCGCGAGCGCGACCGGTTGCATCCCGAGTTCGACATCGTCGGCTGGTATCACACGCACCCCAGCTTCGGGATTTTCCTCTCGCACCACGATCTGTTCATCCATCAGCATTTCTTCGCCCAGCCCTTGCAAGTCGCGTATGTCGTCGACCCGATCAACCAGACTCGCGGGTTCTTCCAGTGGCGCGACGGCGGGCTCGCGCAGGTGGGCGGCTATTTCCTGACCGCCGACCGCGGCGACCGCGTGGCGCTCGCCCGGCTGGTCAATGACCTGGAGAACCTGCCCAATCCCGACGGCGGCGGGGGCGGCGCCCTGTCCCCTCGCCTCGAGGCGGAGCTGATCAAGATGCTCAATCGACCCGTTCAATCGGCGCTCGCCTCACCGGTCGAGCGCGTGCAGCTCGCCACGTTCTTCGGCATGATCGGGACGTTCCTCGGCATCCTCGGCATGGCGCTGGTGCTCTGGCTGTTCCAGCTCCAGTCGCGGATCCAGGACCAGAACGATTCCATCAACCGGCTGACGAAGGCCGTCGAGCAGCTCGGCGACCGCCAGGGGCTCGCCACCGACACGATCCTGCGCCTGGTGCCGACGGACAAGCCCGACGACTTCGCGGCCCAGTACGGCAAGCTCGCCCGCGAGCGCGATGAGGCCAAGAAGAAGCTCGATATCCAGCGCGCGATCGCCGAGGATGAGGCCGCGCGGGCGCGAAACCTGGCCGCGGACTTCCAGGCCCTCGAGAAGGAGACCGCCAGGAACAAGGACGCCGCGAAGGAGCTGGGCGACCTCCGCAAGGAGGTCGCCAGCCTCAGGGAAAGCGACGAGAAGAAGCAGCGCGAGCTCGACGAGATCAAGCCGTTCCTGAAGGAGAAGGAAGGCATCGACGTCGGCGCGCTGGTCCACGAGTATCATCGCACCCGCTACATCGCCTACGGCGGCTGGGGCCTGTGCGTATTGCTCGCGATCGGCCTGATTGCTGCGTTCTTCTTCTATCGCCCCGTGCTGCCCGACGAGTCCGCCCGCACCGCGACCAATCCCCAGGACGACGATCGGCCGACCCACCGGATCGTGTAACATGGGACTTCAAGTAGGTCGGGCATTCCTGCCCGACGGTATTGAAGTAGGTCGGGCATTCCTGCCCGACGGCGGCCCGAGCGTCGGGCAGGAATGCCCGACCTACTTGAGAGACCTTCCCGAACCCCACACGATGCCGCAGACCTTCCGCCACGCCCCGGCGAACAGCCCCAATCGGCCGAGCCGGATCGGCCGCCGGTCGACGCTGTTGACGTTCGCCCTGGGCCTGCTCCTCGTCGTTGCGGCCGCTTCCCCCGCATCCGCGCAGGAGGGCACTCCATCCCCTTCGACCCCGGCCGCGCATCGCGCCGACGAGGGCCCCGTCGCCGTCCCCACGCCGAGCGACAGGGCCATGCGGTTCTACCGGGGCAACAATGCCATCTGGCTGGTCAACCGGGCCTGGTTCCTCCTGCTCACGGGCGGCCTGGCGTTCTCGGGGATATCGGCGCGGCTGCGCAACCTGGCGCGTCGGATCGGCCGCACCCAGTTCCTGACGATCGGGATCTACGTCGTCCTGTATCTGGCCATTGTCTTCGTGATCAACCTGCCGCTGTCGTATTACGAGGGCTTCGTTCGGCTGCACGCTTACGGGCAGTCGAACCAGTCGCTGGCAAAGTGGTTCACCGACGCCCTGAAGCACCTGGCGGTCGCGGCGACGGCGGGGTTCGCGTTTGCCTGGGTGCCCTACACGCTGATGGCCCGCGCACCCCGGACCTGGTGGCTGTTGACGACCGCGCTCTACGTTCCGTTCCTGTTCTTCACCATGCTGGTCGTGCCGGTCTGGGTCGACCCGCTGTTCAACAAGTTCGGGCCGATGAAGGACAAGGCGCTCGAGGGCCAGATTCTCTCCCTGGCCGAGCGGGCCGGCATCGAGGGCGGCCGGGTGTTCGAGGTGGAAAAAAGCGTCGATACCCCGGCGATGAACGCGTACGTCACCGGCGTGTTCGGCACCAAGCGGATCGTGCTCTGGGACACCCTGATCGCCCGGCTCGACGAGCGCGAGGTCCTCGCCGTGATGGGGCACGAGATGGGGCATTACGTCCACGGCGACGTCGTGCGCTCGATCCTGCTGGGCTCGATCGTGGTCCTCGCCGGGCTGTTTTTCGTCGACCGGGCCGGGCGCCGGCTCGTCGCGCGGTTCTCGAACCGGCTGGGATTCGACCGGCTGTCGGACGTGGCCTCGGTCCCCCTGGTACTGATGCTGATCGACGTCGCCTCGCTTGTCCTCGGCCCGGCGGCCCTGTCCTATAGCCGCTACCAGGAGCACCGCGCCGACGTGTATTCGCTCGAGGTGACCCATGACCCGCACGCCGCCGCGTCGGCGTTTGTGAAGATGCAGGAGGAGAACCTCAGCAACCCCCGGCCCGGACCGATCTACCGGTTCTTCCGGGCCAGCCATCCGAGCATCGGCGAGCGGATCGATTACTTCAATGCGCACATCCCCCGGCGCGACGATCCGGCGTCGGCCGGCGTGTCGGGAGCGCCATGAACCGTCGCGGCGCCCCGTTCGGGGGACCTCGTTATCGATTCGAGGATTCCCGCCACGCGTAGGGATGATGCGGTGAAACCTGTCCGTCTGGCCACCGTCGGGCGAACGCCCGACGCTTGATCCCTGCGGATAGGTCCTTATAGTAATTGAGAACTGGTCGCGCGAATCCTCTTGACTGGACCGCCCAGACACTCGCCCGCCATGTTGAAACGATCGATCGGCACCCGTTGTGCATCGTGGATCGAGCCGGGCGACGGATTCCTGCTTTCGCGCGCGAAGGCTCCGGGTTAGAGCACCCGGGGAATCGGGGTCCTGGAGTGCCTGTGTGATGTCGCTGGAGGGGATCAGGCGGTTGTCGAGCCAGAGGCCCGGGCTGGTGGTCGTGACCTGGCTCGGGATCGCGGTGCTGGTGGGCGTGCTGTCGCCCGACCTGACCCGGCTGGCGGCCGAGGGCCAGGCGCGGATGCTCGCCGGTGGCGCCGAGAGTCGCCTGGCGGCCGAGGTGGTCCGGCAGTGCTGGCCCGACCAGTCGTACGAGTCGATGATCGTGGCCGTGCTGTATCGGCCGTCCGGCCTGACGGAGGCCGACCGGCAATATGGCGCCCGCCTGGCCCGTCGGCTGGACGCGCCCGTCCGGCCGGGCGAGGTGCTCCGCGTCATCGGCCCCGAGTCGGCCCGCGAGATCGCCGGGCGCCTGGTCAGCCCGGATGGCACCGTATCGCTCGTGGCCGTGTCCCTGTCGACCTCGTTCGTCGCGCCCGTGACGCACGCTGCGGTCTCCTGGGCGCAGGGCCGGGCGGCGGCCGAGCCGGGCCGGCCCGCCGGCCTGGACCTCCGATGGACGGGCGACGCCGTCATCGGCCGCGATTACATGGCGGCCGTCAAGACGTCGCTCGACCGCGCGGCGCTCGCGACGATCGTGTTGTTGCTCGTCGTGCTGATGGTCGTCTATCGCTCGTTCTGGCTCTCGCTCGTCCCGCTGGTCACGATCGGCATCAGCGTGGTGATCGCGCGGGGGGTCCTGGCGTGGATGATCCTGGCCGGGTGGGAGGTCTCGTCACTCGTTGAGCTGTTTTTGATCGCCATCCTGTTCGGCACCGGGACCGATTTCTGCCTGTTCCTCTCGTGGCGGTTCGCCGAACAGCTCGAGCGCTCAGGGACTGACCCGGTCGCCGCGATGCGGCGGACCCTCGGCCGGTCGTTCCACGCCCTGGCGACCAGCGCCGGCACGATCATCGTCGGGCTGATGCTGATGGGCACGACGCGGTTCAAGTTGTTCTCCAGCACGGGGCCCAGCGTCGCGATGGGCCTGGTGCTGGCGCTCATCGCCACGCTCACCCTGACCCCGGCGCTGTTGATCCTGCTGGCGAGGGTCCGCCCGGGCGCCTTCGCCGGGCTGGCCAACCGATCGACGGCGTACTGGCACCGGCTGGGCTCGGCGGCCATGGCTCGACCCTTGCGGAGCTGGCTCTTGACCTTCGCCGCGATGGTCCCCCTGTCGATCCTCGGCCTCCGGACCGGGTTCATCCAGGACCTGTTGACTGAGATGCCCACCGGAACGCAATCGGTCGAGGATTTCCGGCTACTGGCCTCGAAGTTCGAGCCCGGGATGCTCGCGCCCCTGACCGTGGTGCTCGAATCCGACACCGATTTCCGCAAGTCGGAAGGGCTCGCGCTGATCGACGACGTCAGCCGGCTGCTGGCCCACCAGAGGCGGCTCACGGAGGTCCGGTCGGCGACCCAGCCGCTGGGCAGCCCCGAGCCGCTCTCTCGGGCGCGCCTCAGCTCGCGGCTCGGAGAGGTCAACGCCGGATTCCACCAGCTCTCGCAGGGTGCCGAGCAGCTCAGCCGCGGGCTGACCGAGGGCGCGGCCAAGCTCCGCGCGGTGATCTGGCTTGAGGAGGCCACCGGCCTCTCGCTGACCGGCGCGAAGCCGAAGCCCGCGGAGGGCCCGATCCCCAGGGCCGACTCGTCGCTGAAGCGCGCGGGTGCGGGCTCCGGTGCCGGGACGCCCTCCCCTTCGCGAGGTGCGGAGGTGCTGGCGACCGGCCTGAAGCAGGCGTCGGCCGCGCTGCAATGGAGCCGGGGGATGCCGACGTCCTGGAATCTCGCCGCGCTCCAGGGCGCGTTCGAGGCGCTGAGCCAGGACTCCGCGGCGAAGTCCTCCGGCGCC
Organism: Planctomycetales bacterium; assembly: GCA_027452145.1. Classification (GTDB taxonomy): domain Bacteria; phylum Planctomycetota; class Planctomycetia; order Isosphaerales; family Isosphaeraceae; genus JAKAUH01. The sequence goes on along the minus strand of DAIDHB010000354.1, from coordinate 1,416 downwards.
AGGCCGTCCGCCGCGATGCCCGGCCGGGCCGCGCCCGTTCCCCCGCCCCAGGGCAAGCCGGCCGCCACGACGGCCGCGCCGACCAAAAAGGCCGAGACGCCCCCCGAGGTCCTGCTCCGCGAGCTGACCCGCGCCGCCGAGGGCGCCACGCAGATCGCCGAGGGCGCCAACCGGGCCAATCGCGAAGTCGCCACGATCCTCAACGACCCCGTCGGCCGACATGCACTCGATCGCCTGCTCATCGACGATCGGACAATCCAGGAGCACCCCGAGCTGCTTCGCAGCTTCGCCGCGTACATCACGCCCGACGGCCATCGCGCCCGGATCGACGTGACGCAGTCCGACCGGATCTTCTCGAACGACGCGATGAACCAGGTGCTGGAGTTGCGGCGGCGGATCCACGACTACCTGGGCGAGTACGAGGGCGTGCAGGTCACCGCGAAGCTCGCCGGCGCCAATGCCGAATCCGCCGATATCCGCGACCTCACCCGCGCCGACCAGGTCCAGAGCTGGTTCGTCGTGCCGATCGGCGTGATCCTCGTGCTGTTCATCGCCCTGCGCGACCCGCTCGCCTGCCTCAACCTCGTCGCGACGATGATCCTCACCTATGCGTTCGCCCTGGGCACGACGCATCTCGTCTTCGTGAACCTCCTGGGGGCGCAGGGGCTCGACTGGAAGGTCCCCTATTTCCTGTTCGTCCTGCTCGTCGCGGTCGGCGTCGATTACAACGTCTTCTTGATGACCCGCCTGAACGAGGAGTCGCGAAAGCGCGGCCTGAGGCGCGGGATTGTCCGCGCGATCGGCCACACCGGCGGGCTGATCAGCTCGGCGGCCGCGATCACCGCCACGAGCTTTGCGTCGTTCTTGATCAGCCCCCTCGGCTCGTTGCGGCAGCTCGGCTTCGCGCTGGTGGTGGGCATCCTCATCGACGCCACGCTGGTCCGCCCCCTTCTGGTGCCTTGCGGCCACTGGCTGCTCTGTCGGACCCGCGAACTCTTCTCGCCGCGGATCGTCGTCAAGAAGGGCCAGCGGACCTACGTCGTGGTGCCCGATTGAGTCGGCGGCCAATCGGCCGGTATTCCCCACGAATGGCACGAATGCCTCGATTGAATAACTGCTGGGCGCGGGTCATGGCCCCGCCCGACGCCCAGATCGCGGGTACGCCGTTGTGCCGGACTGCGCCTGCCGCCGCTCACGATCGGGCGGCCCGATTTTCAGCGCCTGCGGAGGACCCGAGCCGGGCTTCGGCGAAAGTGCGGGACGCGCCGAATCACCTTGAAGGGGCGGCCGACCGCCGCCGTGCTGACGGTCGAGGCCGTCCGTGCCGGCGACGCCATCGACACGCTCACGCGGATCGAGAATCGGCCCGCACCGGCGTAGCGATGCTGGCCGACCACCTCGAATTGACCGTTGGCG
>DAIDHB010000353.1 GCA_027452145.1 Planctomycetales bacterium | reverse complement strand
CCGGGGGATCTGCGCGTATCGCCTCCGCCACCACGACACGGCGCTCCGCGCCTTCGACGTCTGCGTCGCGCTGGCGCCCGACACCGCGCAGTGCTACTACAACCGGGCGCGTGCCCACGCCGCACTCGGGCATTCCGAGTTGGCCCGTCGTGACGATGAGCACGCCCGCCGCCTCGCCGCCGGGACGGCCGTCACCCTCGAAACCCGGCGGCCGCCCCGGGATGCGCCGACGCCCTGATGCCGACATGGACGGCCATCGAACCGGAACTCTCCGCCCTCCACGATGCGAGCACCCTCACGACCCGGCCGGTCCCGCCGACTTCTCGGGCGGCGCGGGCCGTCCCAGAGCCATCGCATAGGCCGTGGCGTAGGTCCGGCAGTGCGAGATCGACACCAGGATCTCGGCGATCCGCAGCTCCCGCGCGACGTCGCGCGCCGCGCCGCAGATCAGGACCTGGGGTTTCCCATCCGGGCCGTTGCGCACCTCGAGGTGAGTCCACGCGATGCCCCGGCTCCGCCCTGTTCCCATCGCCTTGAGGATGGCCTCCTTGGCCGCCCAGCGCCCGGCGAAGTGCTCGATGGCGTGCTTCCGCGCCTGGCAGTAGCGGATCTCGCGCTCGGTGTAAATCCGGCGAAGGAACAGCTCGCCGTGATGCTCGATCATCTTGCCGATCCGCGGACATTCCACGATGTCGGTGCCGATGCCCAGGATCTCCATTGCCCGCGTTTCTCCCCTCGGCGGCCGCGCCGGCCCGCCCCGAGCGGACTCGACGCCGGCCCAGCCGGCCGGCGGCGCCAACCGGGGATCCACTCTAACCCGCGCCGCCGCGCGGGCCAAGCCTCGAAGCGGCCCCGCCAGGGCCGGTCCGGTCCCGCATCGCCCCCGCCGTCCGGCGCGGCTATACTGGGGAGACGACTGCAACCCCGGCCGATGCCCGCCCCGATGCCAGGACCCCGGGCCGTGCTGACTGACCGACCGCCCCGAGGTGAAGCCCTCCATGGACCTGCTCGCCGACCTGACGCCCGACCAGCGCGCGGCCGTCACCCACATCGACGGCCCCCTGCTCGTCCTCGCCGGCGCCGGCTCGGGCAAGACGCGGGTCATCACGCGACGCGTCGCGCACCTCCTCGGCTCGGGCATCCCGGCCGAATCCATCCTGGCCGTCACCTTCACCAACAAGGCCGCCGGCGAGATGCGCGAACGCATCGACGCGCTCGTGCCCGATTCCAGGGTCTGGGTCGGCACCTTCCACGGCATCTGCGCCCGTCTCCTGCGCAGGTACGCGAAGCTCGTCGGCATCGATCCGAGTTTTTCGATCTACGACCAGAATGACCGCCGCCGCGCCCTCAAGGACATCATGGACCAGGTCGGCTGGGACGTCCCCGGCTGGACCCCCGAGCGCATCGAGTCCGCCATCAGCCGCGCCAAGAACGACCTCGTCCACCCCGACGCCTGGCGCCGGCGCGCCGCCGACCGCAAGGACGCCCTGCTCGCCCAGGCCTACGAGGCGTACGAGAAGCGCCTCCACGACGCCTCGGCCGTCGACTTCGACGACCTGCTCGTGCATATCGTCGCCATCCTCAAGGAGCACAAGGACGTCCGCGCCGACCTCGACCGCCGCTATCGCTACGTCCTCGTCGACGAGTACCAGGACACGTATCTCGACCAGTACGCCATCGTCCGCGCCCTGTCGGTCGACCACCCCAACCTGTGCGTCACCGGCGACCCCGACCAGTCCATCTACGGATGGCGCGGTGCCAACCTGACGAATATCCTTGAATTCGAACACGATTACCCGGGCTGCCGGGTCGTCACGCTCGAGCGGAATTACCGGAGCACCAAGAACATTCTGAGCGTCGCCGACAACCTGATCCGCAACAACCGCAACCGCAAGCCGAAATCGCTGCTGACCGAGAACCCGCGCGGGGCGCCGGTGGAGTTCACGGTCTATCCCCGCGAGACCGACGAGGCCGAGGGCGTGGCCGGCCGGATCGCCGCGCTGGTGCGCGAGGGAGAATACGGATTCTCCGACATCGCCGTGTTCGGCCGGCTGACCGCGCTGACCCGGCCGTTCGAGCAGGCCTTCCGGGCCGCCAGGATCCCCTACCAGATCGTGGGCGGCGTGGCCTTCTACGAGCGGCAGGAGGTGAAGGACATCCTCGGCTATCTCAACCTGATGGTGAATCCCAAGGACGACCTGGCGTTCCTGCGGGCGGTGAACGTGCCGCCGCGGGGCCTGGGCAAGGCCTCGGTCGACGCCCTGACGCGGGCCGCCCGCGACCAGGGGGTGCCGCTCCTGGCGCTGGCGCGGCGGGCCTGGACCGTCGCCGGCCTGAAGGAGAAGGCCGCGAAGGCGTTCGACGACTTCGCCCGGCTGATCGACGAGCTGGCCGCCCTCCGCGAGCTATCGGCCGAGGAGGTCGTCACCCGGACCATGGTCCAGACCGGTTATCGCGAGCACCTCGCCGCCGAGTCCGGCGGCAGCGGCGAGGAGCGGCTGGCGAACCTCGACGAGCTGATCACGGCCGCCCGCGAGTTCGACCAGGTCCATCCCGACGCCTCGATCGTGGAGTTCCTGGCCGAGATCACGCTGGCCTCGCCGCTCGACCGCTGGGACCAGGACACCGGCGCCGTCACGCTGATGACCCTGCACGCCGCCAAGGGGCTCGAGTTCCCGGCCGTGTTCATCGTGGCGCTCGAGGAGGGCATCCTGCCCCATTCCCGCGCCAACGAGGACCGCGCCGAGCTCGAGGAAGAGCGCCGACTCCTCTTCGTCGGGATCACCCGCGCCCGCCGCGAGCTGCACCTGAGCCGGTGCTGCGTCCGCTCGTTCCGCGGCCAGCAGCAGGCGACCATGCCGTCGCGTTTCCTCGCCGAGCTGCCCGAGGAGTCCGTCACGGTGCGCGACCTCTCGGGCCTCGGCGGCCACGACATGCGGCCCCGCGCCTCCGGCAGCGGCCCCGGCGGGGGATGGCCGTCGCGACGCCCCGAGGGGCGCGCGGCCTCGGCCTCGACGCCGGGCTTCCGGCTGACCACGGCCGCCGACCTGGCCTCCGGGACCGGATCGGCCTTTCCCGCGGCCGCCGACCTCGACGCCTTCGGGCTCGGGGTGTCGGTGCTGCACCCCGAATACGGCCTGGGGAAGATCGTCGCCGTCGAGGGAGCCGGGCCTAACCGCAAGGTCCGCGTCGCCTTCGCCGTGGCGTCCGAGCGCACGTTCGTCCTGGCGAAATCGCCGCTCCGGCCCGTCGGCCGCGCGGCACCGGGCGGGTCGCCGCCCCGCCGCGGCGGGGCGCCCTGGTGAAGCGAAGATCGACTCATCCAATCAACATCCTGAGAGAGACGTCGACATGGTTCGACTGGGCGTGAACATCGACCACGTAGCCACGATCCGGCAGGCCCGGGGCGGTCGCGAGCCCGACCCGGTGTGGGCGGCCGTCCTCGCCGAGCTGGGGGGCGCCGACGGCATCACGATCCACCTGCGCGAGGATCGCCGGCACATCCAGGATCGCGACCTCCGGCTGCTCCGCGAGACGGTGCAGGTCCGGCTCAACCTCGAGATGGCCGTCGAGCCCGCGATCGTCGACATCGCCCTGGCGAGCCGCCCCGGCCAGGTCACGCTCGTCCCCGAGCGCCGCGAGGAATTGACCACGGAGGGCGGGCTGGACGTGGCCGGGCAAGTCGGGAGGGTGGGAGAAGCCGTGAGGCGCCTCCACGGCGCGGGGATCGAGGTCTCGCTGTTCATCGACCCCGACCCCCGTCAGGTCGACGCCACGATCGCGATGGGGGTCGCGGCCGCCGAGCTGCACACCGGCCGGTATGCCGACGCCCCCGAGGGACCCTCCCGCGCGGCGGAGCTCCAGGCCCTGCGTTCGGCCGGCGCGGCGCTCGTGGCGGCGGGCGTCGGGCTCCACGCCGGACACGGTCTCAACTACCGCAACGTGCAGGACGTGGCGCGGCTCGACCGCATGCACGAATTGAACATCGGCCACAGCATCGTCAGCCGCGCCGTCCTCGTCGGCCTGACGCAGGCCGTCCGCGATATGAAGGACTGCATCGAGCGAGCCCTCCAACGCTCGTCGTGAGCGGCGCGTGCGCCGGGACCATGCCGTCGACGCTGATCATGAAGAGAAACGTGATTGCTTTCACGTTTCTCGCGGTCGTGACGTCGGATCGGCCGGATTCTCGATGATTTTTGGGGACGGGGCTTAATTCGGCTTCCATTCCGACGAGAATCAGTCTAAGATTTTATGACATTGAAACCATGGTGCTATGAGATTGGTATCTCTCCGCTCGCTCGCGTCCGTGCGAGCCCCGCGGTCCTGCCGCCTCAGCCGGATTTCCTGAACACAACGAGGTCTGAATGGTCGACCCGCCCCGGCTGGGGATTGGGCCGGCCGAGATTCGTGGGATAGTCCATGTCCACCAAGGGTCGGATGTTCGCCGGATGCACCGTGGCCCTGGTCACACCGTTCCGCAACGGGGCGGTCGACGAACCGGGCCTGCGACGGCTGGTCGAATGGCAAATCGCGCAGGGGACGCCGATCCTGAGCCCCTGCGGCACCACGGGCGAGTCGCCGACGCTCACGCACGACGAGCACGAGCGCGTGATCGCCGCGGTGATCGAGGCCGCGGCCGGCCGCGCCCGCGTCATGGCGGGCACGGGCTCGAACTCGACCGCCGAGGCGATCCGGTTGACGCGATTCGCGGCCCGCGCCGGCGCCGACGCCGCTCTCTCGGTCGCCCCGTACTACAATCGGCCTAACCAGGAAGGTCTATACCGGCATTTCGCCACGATTGCCGACGCCGTGGATCTGCCGATCGTGCTCTACAATATTCCTGGGCGAACGGGCCGGAACGTCGAACCGGAGACGGTCGAGCGGCTGGCGAAGCTGGCGCCGATCGTGGCGGTGAAGGAGGCGGCGGGCTCGCTCGATCAGGTCAGCGAGCTTTTGGCGCGGACCGATCTGACGATCCTGTCGGGTGACGACTCGTTGACCCTGCCGATGCTCGCCGTCGGCGCCGAGGGGGTGGTCTCGGTGATCGCCAACCTGGTGCCCGGCGAGGTGCGGGCGATGATCGATGCCTACACGGAGGCCCGCGTCGAGGACGCGCGCCGGGCCCATGGCCGGCTCTTCCCGTTGGCCCGGGACTTGCTGGGACTGGCGCCCAATCCGATCCCGGTCAAGGCGGCCCTCGCGCTGCTCGGCCGGTGCGACGACGAGGTCCGCCTCCCCCTGTGCCCGCTCGACGAGCGGTCGACGGCCGCGCTGCGGGCCGGCCTGATCCGGTGTGGGCTCTTGACCGGGTCCCCATAATAGGTATATGAGTGGTACTCAGGAAAGATTATCTCACGACATCTGTTCCTTCGCCTTCGCCTTGAGGTCCCCGATCACGACCAGGATGCAGGCGCCGGCTCGGCACGCGATCGATCGCCGCAGCCCGGCCCGATGGGGACCGCCGTAGCCCTGACACCCCCAAGCCACTCGAGACACGACCAGCCGGCTCGCGGGAGCGCGACAAGAGGCCCGCGATGCTATGCTTGCCTGTTAGCATCACCAAAACTCGCTCGTCCGGATCTGATGCCGGCGGATCGCTCCACCTCGGGACCTGGGCCGGCTGGCCGTGAGCCCGGGGGGCCGGCGGCCGATCGGCGGCACTCTCGGCTCCCGCGCCAGCGGGGCCGCGGGGCGGTCGGATCGGGGCAGGCGAGGTTCACCTCCCACGAAAGGGTCGAGGAATTTCACCCATGGCACGCAAGGAAACCAAGCGCGCATCCGAAACCAATGGCCACGTCGCGACGATGGGCGGAGAGGTCTCCGATCAATCGGTCCGCGAGCTGGCCCAGGTCTTCAAGCTCCTCAGCGACGAGACCCGGCTGCGCATTTTGTTCTATCTGGCCCTCTCCCCCCAGGGCGAGCTGCACGTCACCGACCTCTGCCAGCGGCTCGGCCAGAGCCAGCCCGCGGTCAGCCACCACCTGGCGTTGCTGCGCGTCTCCGGCCTGATCGAATCGCGCCGCGAGGGCAAGCACAACTTCTACTGCGTCCGCACCGATCATTTCGGCGACCTGCTGCTCAGCCTGTTCGCCGCCGCCGGCGAGGTGCCCCGCAACAAGAAGTATCGCTTCCATGATTTCACGCTCACCTACTCGGGTGAATGAGAATCCACCCGCCTCGCGGATGAGCGTCCCGCCGGCCGGCGGCTCCCACACGGGTGATCGCCGGCAGCGGCCCCCGGACGCCGGACGCCGGGGCCGCCCGACGGCCCGCATGGCGCGACCGACTGACTCCATCGACTGACTCGCGAAGACCCCCGATGGCCTGCCCGCGATCCTCGGCGACTCAGCCGATGACCTCGAGCTTGGGCATCCTGGGGGTCTTGATATTCTGGATGCTGATCTGCGCGGCGAGCTGCTCGACCACGTTCAGCAGGTGCGGCCGGGCCGGCGAGTCGGCCGAGAGCGACCGCTCGATCCTCCCCTCATCTCCGGCCTCGCGCAGGGACACGTTCAGCGGCACCTCGCCCAGGAACGGCACCCCCATCTCCTCCGCCTTCCGCCGCGCCCCGCCCCGGCCGAAGAGGTACACCCGCTCGTCGCCCGGCGCGTCGAAGTAGCCCCGCCCCTCGACCAGCCGCCGCGCGGTCGGGCCGCCCCGATCGTTGAGGTAGGCCGCCACGTCGAAGAACGCCATGTTCTCGATCATCCCCAGCACCGGCACCTTCAGCTCGCGGAACATCGTGATCGCCCGGGTGGCGTCCAGCAGCGCCACCTCCTGCGGCGTGCACACCACCACCGCGCCCGTCAGCGGCAGGGCCTGCGCCAGGCTCAGCGGCACGTCGCCCGTCCCCGGCGGCAGGTCGATGACCAGGTAATCCAGGGGGCCCCAGTCGACCTGGCGGAGGAACTGCTGGATGATCCCGTGCAGCATCGGCCCCCGCATGATCACGGCCCGCTGCGGCTCGAGCAGGAACCCCATCGACATCAGCTTCAGGCCGCCGGCCTCGATCGGCTGGATCTGCTCGCCCCGCGCCATCGGGCGGCCCGAGGCGCCCACCAGGTGCGGGATCGACGGCCCATACACGTCCGCATCCATCAGCCCAACCTTCGCCCCGAACGACTGGAGCCCGAAGGCGATCGTCGCGGCCATCGTCGACTTGCCCACGCCCCCCTTCCCCGAGCCGACGGCGATCACGTTCTTGATCCCGGGGATCTCGCCGCTCTGGGCGACGCTCCGGCCGCGGACCTCCGCGCTCATGTTGATCTGGAACGTCCAGTTGCCGGGCAGCCGCTCCTGAAGCGCCCCGCGTACGTCCCGCTCGATCTGCGCCTTCAGCGGGCAGGCCGGGGTCGTCAGGTTCACGGTCAGCGCGACCGTCCCGTCGCCGATCCGGATGTCCTTGATCATCCCCAGGTCGACCAGGTCGCGGCCGAGATCCGGATCCTTGACCCCCTTCAGGGCGTCCAGGACATCGCGTTCCGTGAGCGTCGCATTCGACTTGCCGAACATCGGTCTTCGTCCCCAGGTTTGAACTCGGCGGTAGCGGCAGGTAACGTATGAGGGGGCCGGTCACCGCAAGGCGGCCGACGCATCGAGGTATTCGGAGAGCCAGCCCCAGGGCTCGGTCGTCGCGTCGGGAGGAGTCGCACGCGACCAGCCGGCACGCTCGAGGTCGCGCCAGGCCAGGGCGATCCAGCGCTCGAGCAAGCCGGCCACCTCGGGAGGCGGCACGAACCCCGAGACCACGTGGGTCGCCCCCAGCTCGCGGGCCAGTCCGGCGACCTCGGGCTGCGAAGCGGGGTCCAGGACCAGGGTCCGGGCGCCAGGAGCCCGCGAGTCCACGGCCTCGAGCGCCGCCAGGCCCTCCAGCGGCCGCCGGGCCAGGTCGATCAGCACCACCGGGGCCGCGACACCCGCCAGGATCCCGTCCAGGTCGACGGCGGAGCGCGACTCGAACCAGCGGACGGGCTGGCGGGCCAGCCGGGGCCGCAATTGCCGGTTCCAGTTCCCCAGCCGCTCGTGCAGCACCACCGACACCCGCATCGCCCCTCCCCCGGCGATGCCAGGGCCCCTCCTCCGCGGGCGATCTCGTCGAACCCGAAATCAGGCTCGCAGCCGAAGTCGAGCGTGAACCCAGACCCGAACGTCCCGCGCGATCCTATTGTATCCCCCGGTCGTTCCCCCTACGAGGGGTCGACCGGCCAGGCCGCACGGTCGGTGGCATCTTGCCCGCCCGATGGGGGCGTTCCGCGTCCATCCCGCGAGTGCGAGGGCGAGACTCCGCCCGAGCCGGGATGAGGCGAGGCCGCTTCCTGGTCCCGGCTCGCCGTGAGGCCCGGCCCCGATCAGCAACCCCCTCGGGATCGATCCTCACGTCGCCGAGGTCGGCCGGACGTGCAGCTCCTTGAGCTGCCGGGCCTCGACCGTCCCCGGCGCGCCGGTCATCAGGTCGGTCCCCTTCGCCGTCTTGGGGAATGCGATGCAGTCGCGAATGTTCGTCAGCCCGGAATAAAGCATCACCAGGCGGTCGAATCCCAGCGCGATCCCGCCGTGCGGCGGCGCGCCGTTGCGCAGGGCCCCCAGCAAGAAGCCGAACTTCTCCTGCGCCTGCTCGGGGGTGAGGCCCAGCAGCGAGAAGATCTTCGACTGGATCTCCGGGTCGTGGCAGCGGATCGTGCCGCCGCCGGCCTCCTCGCCGTTGACGACCAGGTCATACGCCTGCGCCCGCACCTTCGCCGGCTCCGAGTCCAGCAGGTGCAGGTCCTCGAACAGTGGCATCGTGAACGGGTGATGCTCGGCGACGAACCGATTTTCCTCGGCGTCCCAGGCAAACAGCGGGAACCGCACGATCCACGAATAATGGAACGACTTCGGGTCGTACAGCTCGAGCTCGGCGGCCAGCCGCGCCCGCAGGCTCGACAGCGCCAGGCTGGTGACGGCCTGCGTGTCGGCCACGATCAGGATCAGGTCGCCGGCCTTCGCGCCGAACCGCGAGCGGAGCGCCTGCTGGGCCTCGGCCGGGAAGAACTTGGCCGTCGGGCCGGTCATCGTGTCGGCCTCGACCTTGAGCCATACCAGCCCCTTCGCCCCCATGCCGCCGATGTACTCGGTCAGGCCGTCGAGGTCCTTGCGGCTGTACTTCGTCCCGCCCCCCGGCGCACACAGCCCGCGGATCCGGTGGCCCGATTCCTTCGCCTGCTGGAACACCTTGAACTCGGTCTGCGCGGCGATGTCGGCGACGTCCTTCAGCTCCAGCTCATACCGCAGATCGGGCCGGTCGCTGCCGAACCGCTCCACCACGTCGTGATAATCCAGCCGGGGCAGCGGGAGCTTCAGCTCCAGCCCGGTGAACTCGCGGGCCATCTCGGCGACCAGGATCTCCATCGTCGAGGTCACGTCGTTGTCGTCCACGAACGACATCTCGACATCGAGCTGCGTGAACTCCGGCTGACGGTTGGCGCGCAGGTCCTCGTCGCGGAAGCAGCGGGCGATCTGGAAATAGCGGTCGAAGCCCGAGACCATCAGGAGCTGCTTGTAAAGCTGGGGCGACTGCGGCAGCGCGTAAAAATGCCCCGCGTGCACCCGGCTCGGGACGAGGAAGTCGCGCGCGCCCTCGGGCGTGCTCCGGCCGAGGATGGGCGTCTCGACCTCGAGGAACCCCATATCGGTCATCATCCGCCGCATGAGCTGCGCCAGGCGATGGCGGACGATGAACACGTGCTGGAGCGCCGGCCGCCGCAGGTCGAGATAGCGATAGGTGAGCCGCAGCTCCTCGTTGGGCTCGGGCCCGTGCATCTCAAACGGCGGGGTGGGCGAGGCGTTGTAAACGACCAGCTCGCGGGCGCGGACCTCGATCGCGCCGGTGACCAGCCGCGGGTTCTCCTTGCCAGGCAGCCGAGGCGCGACGGTCCCCTTGACGCCGATGACGTACTCGTTGCGCAGCTCGCGTGCCCTGGCCTGAAGCTCGGCGCCGGCCTCGGGCTCGAAGACGACCTGGGTCACGCCGTAACGGTCGCGCAGGTCGATGAAGACCAGCCCGCCGAAGTCGCGCCAGGCGTCGACCCAGCCGTTGAGGACGACGTCCCGGCCCACGTGCTCGGCTGTCAGTTCACCGCAGGTCTGCGTTCGTTTGTAGAGCATGATTCGGCTATCGGCGACAGAGGATCCGGCCTTGTTCCATCGGTCGATCACGATACCCCTTGGAGACGAAAACCGTCAAGGCATCGAGGATTCCGACACGACCGACCAGGCGCCGGTTCGCCCAGCACCCGGCGACTCACGTCGCGGTCCGCCACCCACCCGGCGACTCACGTCGCCGGTTCGCCTAGGACCCGGCGACGTCCATCGCTGGGCGCTCTCTCTCATCCAGGGTCGCACTCAGGCCAAACAGCCGATCGCGGGATTTTGATTTCAGGACAGAACCGATTGTGCCGATAAAGCCGAGAAGGACCCTGGACGGACCAGGATGGATCGTCCCGGCCTTGATAGCCCCGTCCGAGTGCCGCGCAAGCGCGCTGGGCATTCGCTCCCCGGAATTTCTCGCGAATCGTCGAGGGCCGGGGAATTCGCAACCGGCCTGGGCGAGCCGGCCTCAGGAGGCAAGAAATGCCGCATTTGAGCTGGCAAGGATGCTGGTCGGTCTGGCTGGCCGCCGCAGGACTCTCCTGGCTCTGGATGCGCCGCCGGCCCCGCGGTCCGCTTGCGATGCTGGCGATCCTGGTGAATCTCCTCTACGCATGCTCCTGCCAGCTCCTGATGCCCGGCGCCGAACCGCTCGAGTCGGCGCTCGCGGCGCTCGGACTCCTGGCGATCGACCTGGCCGTCTGGTTCGCGCCCGAATCACTCAAACAAGCGACCCTGCGTCTCGTGCGATGGCATGCCGTCAAAATCATGCTCACCGTGGCGGCCGCCAGTCTTGTCCCGCTCGGCCTGGCCGAGCTTTCGTGCCGGATCCTCACCGGGCTGGGGGTCCTGAAATACCACCAGGCGATCCAGACGGTGTGGCGATCGGGCCACGACGACTGGCGGCTGGCGACGATCACCGGCGACGAGAACCGCGAGCCCGACCCGGTCCTGCTCTGGCGGCCGGTCGCGCGGAAGCCGTATAGCGCCCAGCGCTTCAAGGGGCCGCTGATCCAGGTCCCCAAACCGTCGGACGTGGTCCGCGTGATGTGCTACGGCGATTCGCTGACCGACGGCCCGCCCAAGGGGGGATGGGTGACCTGGCTGCGGACGATGCTCCAGGACCAGCCCCCGCTCGCCGGGCGTCGGGTCGAGGTCGTCAACGCCGGGGTCGCGGGCTACTCGTCGCATCAAGGCGTGCTGCGGTTCCTCCAGGAGGTCGACCACTACCAGCCCGACCTGGTCCTGGTCTCCTACGGATGGAACGACGCCGCGCAGGCGATCGGCCAGCCCGACAGGTCGTTCCAGCCTCCGCCCTGGCCGGTGGTCGTCTGCCAGCGCGCGCTCATCCGTTATCGCGCTTACCTCGTGCTGATGTATTACACCCGGTCGCTACGAGCCCAGCCGCCGGTGGCACCGGCCGGCTCGGCCCATCCGCGGGTGAGCGTCGAGGACTACCTGGTCAATCTCGAGCGATTCCGCTCGGCCGCCGAGGCGCGCGGCATTCCGATCGTGTTCCTGACCCGGCCGCACAAGCTCGCACCGGCCGCGCTGCGCCAGGATCCCACCTGGCGAGGATCGGTGCCCGGCTACAACACCGCCCTGACGGCCTGGGTCGTGAGCCGGGGGCTGCCGCTCATCGACGTCCAGCAGTTCTTCGAGCATCAACCCCCGTCGCTCTTCTCCGACGAGTGCCATCTCACGCCGGAGGGGAACCACCAGATGGCCGAGATGATCCGGGGCCGACTGCTGGAAGAGTCGCAGGGACTCCTGCGACTGGCCGCAAGCCGGCGGACGCCGGGGCCTGGCGGCTCGCCCGACCGTCCTGCCGGACCGATTCACCAGGTCTCCGGCCAGGGCACCGGCGCCGTCCGTCGGTAAAGCGAATAACGCATGGCCTCGACGCCGACCTCGCGGGGGCGGGCATCGGCCCATGCGTCGAATCGATTTTTCAAGCATCTCGAATATCACCGCGACCGCGAGACCCGCGCCGGGCTTGCCGCGATCGCCTCGACGGCCCGATCGATCAGGGACGGATGCATCGCCGCCGCGGCATGCGGCCCGTGCGAGACCCGGGCCGCCGAGGCGGCGGTCTTCCCTGCCTGGATCGGCACCTTCACGGTCGACTTCGGCACGATGCCCGAGACCGACGTCGTCGTCTGGAAGACGTCGTACACCGTCGCGCCCCCGCCGAACGGCCAGCGGCTGCCCACCAGGTTGCTCGTGCCGTAAGTCACACCAACGATGTAGTCCTTGCCAGGGGTCAATCCGCTCAGGTTGAGCTTCACCTCGGTCGGGCTGAACTTCACGTCGCGCGGGGCCAGCGGGATGAGCTGGTTCCGGGTATCGTGCAGGCCGATCCGACGGCCCGCCACCGCGAACGGCCGCAAGGGGCTGGCCTGCGCCTGGTGGACGATGAGCTGGAAGCTCGACTTCGGCGCGAAGAACTGCACGTAGTAGGAGATGTACGCCCGCCCGGTGCGGGCGATCTTCCCGTGCGAGACACCGACGGGGACCGTGACCTTCGACGTGCCCGCCGCATGGATCAGGTCGGACCTGACCTGCGCGCACGGCTGATGGGGACGCTTGACGACCGCGCCCGGAGGATGCTGGATCGCCAGCGGCTCCTCAGGGCTGACCGAGCCCCCGTAGTGGGCATCGCCGCTGTACGACGCCTTGAAGAGGTAGTCGCCCGGAGGCAGCGCCGCGGTGGGCCTGGAATCGGGCACCGTCCCGCCGTTCAGGGTCACGGTCTCGGTCCAGGTCCGCCGGTCCGCCGAGACGGTCCAGCCCGCCGGGGCCTTCATCCCGGCCAGCGACGTGCCATTGGTGCCGGTAAACGAGTAGGCCACCGTGCCCGTGGGCGTGGGACCGCCGGGGGCGACGCTCACCGTCGCCGTGTCGAGCACGACGGCGCCCTTCGAGAGACCGACGGCCGCGGCGGCGCGGCTCGCCGGGTTGGTGCGAGCGACCGGCAGCAGGTAGCTCGTCCCCACCGGGTCGTGATTGGTATTCACGATCACCGTCTGGATGCTCGAGACGGCCCCGGCCACCGTCAGCGGCTCGGCCACGGGGACCGCGATCGGGTTGTAGTTGCTGTCGCCGACGAACGTCACCGAGAACGCGTAATCCCCAGGCCCGAGCGGCCCCTGCGTCGTCGACTGCGCGCCGCTGCCGGCATCCGCACCGTTGAAGGAGTACTTCACCCCGCTCATGTCCGGCACGAAGCCGCCAACCTGGCCGCTGAAACCAGCGGTATCGTAGACCGAGGACCCCGGCGCGATCGGCCCGACGACCGCCGTGCCGTCGGTGTTGTAGATCGTGGTGCTCAGGCCGAGGGTACCCTTGTTGACCGTGAGGGGCTCGGGGTCGCCCGTGCTCGCCGCGTAGTTGGCATCGCCGCTGTACGACGTCGTGAACGCGTACGTTCCCGCCGGCAGTACCGCCGTGAATGCCGAATCGGGCACGAGGCCGCCACTCAGCGACACGGTCTCGGTCCAGGTCAGCCCGTCCGGCGAAGCCGTCCAGTCCGCGGGCGGGGCCACGCCGACGAGCGATGTGCCGCCCGTCCCCGCAAAGGAGTAGGTCATGGTTCCCGTCGGCGTCAGGACCGCCGGGCTCACGGTCAGCGTCGCCGTGTCCTTCACGACCGACCCCAGGACGGCCGCGAACGGCGCCGGGACGGGGACGCCGGCCGAATCGACGATCGCCGAACCCATACCCGATGAGCCCTGGCCGACGTCGAGCGGCTCGACGGCGCCGGTCGAGCCGGCGTAGTTGCGGTCGCCGCTGTAGATCGCGACGAAGCTATACGCGCCCGCGGGAAGCGGCCCGTGTAACGACGAGGCGGGCACCGAGCCGTCCGGGTTGAGGGCGACGACCTCGGTGATCGGCGTGCCCGTCCCGTCGCTCGAGTTGAAGAGTTCGTAGGTGACGGTCCCGGTGGCCGGCACGTCCGCCGCCTGGCCGAGGATCGCCGCCGTGTCCTCCACCGTGGTGCCCAGCGGCACGATGAACGGCGACGGGATGGGCGCACCGGTCGAATCGGCGATCACCGTGGTGACGCCCTGCGTACTCTGGCTGACGGTGAGCGGCTCGACGGGGCCGGCCGATCCGGCGTAGTTGCTGTCGCCGCTGTACACGGCGATGAAGCTGTAGGCGCCGGCGTCCAGAGGCCCGTGCAACGGCGAAGCCGGCACCGAACCGTCCGGGTTGAGGGTAACGACCTCGGTGGTGAGGGGCGTCCCCGTGCCGTCGATCGTGCTGAAGAAATCGTAGGTCACCGTCCCGGTGGGCGTGAAGCCGGCGGGGCTCGGCGTTAACGTCGCCGTGTCCATCACCGTGGTGCCCAGCGCCACGATGAACGGGTCCAGGATGGGCGTGCCGCTCGAGTCGGTGATCGCCGAGGCCATGGTCGAGGTGCCCTGATCGACCACAAGCGGTTCGGGGGCACTGACCAACCTGGCGTAGTTGTTGTCGCCGCTGTAGACCGCGACGAAGCTGTGGTCGCCGGCGGCCAGCGAGCTCTGGAGGGGCGAATTCGGCACCGTGCCGTCCGAGTTGACGGTGACCGCCTGGGACGACACCGGGGACCCGGTGCCGGTGAGGTTGTTGAAGAACTCGTAGGTGACCGTCCCCGTCGCCGGGACGGTCGAGGACTGGCCGAGGATCGTCGCGGTGTCCATCACCGAGGTCCCCAGCGCGACGTGATACGGCGACGGGATGGGCGTTCCGCCCGAATCCGCGATCGCCGTCGTGACGGCCAGAGTGGTCGTGCCGACGATCAGCGGCTCGGCGTCGCTGGTGGACCCGGCGTAATTCGAGTCGCCGCTGTAGATCGCGACGAAGCTGTACGTGCCGGCGGCCAGCGGTCCCTGGAGGGCCGAGTTCGGCACCGAGCCGTTGGCGTTCAGGGTGACCGTCTGGGTCGATATCGCGGGCGCGGTGCCGGTGAGGTTGTTGAAGAACTCATAGGTCACTGTCCCCGTCGCCGGGACGGTCGAGAACTGGCCGAGGATCGTCGCGGTGTCCATCACCGAGGTCCCCAGCGCCACGTTGTACGGCGGCGGGATGGGCGTGCCGGTGGAGTCGGCGATCGCGGTCGTCGTCGTCGAGGTCGCCGTTGTGACGGTGAGCGGCTCGACGGGACTGGTCGCCCCGTTGTAATTGCCGTCGCCGCTGTAGATCGCGATGTAGCTGTAGGCGCCGGCCGCCAGCGGGCCCTGGAGCGCCGAATCCGGCACCGAGCCGTTGGCGTTCAGGTTGACCGTCTGGGTCGACACCGCGGGCGTGGTGCCGGTGAGGTTGTTGAAGAACTCGTAGGTCACCGTCCCCGTCGCCGGCAGCGCGGAGGACTGGTTGGTCACGATCGCGGTGTCGCGGACCGAGGTCCCCAGCGGCACCTCGTAGGGCGAGAGGATCGGCGCGCCCGACGAGTTGATGATCTGAGTCGAGGTCGTCGGCGTCCGCTTGATGATCGTCATCGGCTCGACGGGGCTATCCGACGGGAGGTATTTGCCATCGCCGTTGTAGTGCGCGACGAACGAATAGACCCCCGCGACCAGCGGTCCCTCGATGCTCGAGTAATTCGCCACACCGGCGGCATTGAGCAGGACTGTACCGGCCGCAATGGGCGTGCCGCTGCCGGTGGCGTCGTTGTAGAACAGGAACGTCACGGCCCCGGTCGGGACGGCGTTTGCCGTGCCGGTCACCGTGGCGCCATCCTTGATGCTGATGCCCGCCGGCTGCGGACTGGTCACCGCCAGGTCCGTCGCCGCGTCGTAGATCGTCGTGGCGGTCGTGGACGCCGAGGCCCCCAGCGCCGGGGTCGCCCACTCCTCATAGCCGTTGTTGGCCGAGCCGACGGTGTCCCCCGAGTTGAGATTCTGGGAGCCGAGATGCGAGTAGACGTACAGGTACTGGCTGCTGCTGAGCGGCAAGGCGCGATTGGCGCCGCTGAAGGCGCTATCGGGCAGGGCGCTGAGCGG
This sequence comes from Planctomycetales bacterium, assembly GCA_027452145.1. Taxonomy (GTDB): domain Bacteria; phylum Planctomycetota; class Planctomycetia; order Isosphaerales; family Isosphaeraceae; genus JAKAUH01. The sequence goes on along the minus strand of DAIDHB010000353.1, from coordinate 25,394 downwards.
GATGTCCATGTTCATGTCGGCCCCACCGCTGCCCGGCGACAGGTCGGCGTTGAGCTTCACCCATGTGCTGGCGCTGCCCCCCATGTCGTAGACCAGGCTCGCCTGGCCGCCGTAGGTGCCGTCGGTGGAATAACCCTGGACGGTGTTGGAGCCCGCGATCGAGACCTGGACCTCGTCCAGCGAGATGAGCGGCGCCGAGCTCTGCTGGTTGATGTCGAGGGAGAAGTCCAGGTACGCCTGCCCGCCGATCGAGACGATCGGCACGGTGTCCAGCGGCAAGGCGCGGTTGAAGGTCGCGGTCGTACCCGTCCCGCCGTTCAGGAGGATCGGATCGGTGTACGGGCGGGCGGCGTCGGTGTTGTAGCCGTATTCGGTGCCGGTCTGCTGGATCCGGACGAAGGACTCCAGCGTGCCCGAGCCGGCCGGCGCGGTCTGACCCTGACGGAAGATGGCGCCGTTGATCGTGCCGCTCGAGCCCACGGCGGTCAGGTCGACCACGCTCAGGACCACGCGGCCCTCGAGCGACTCGATGGCCGGATGCCGTCCGTGCGCCCCCAGCTTGCGACGGCGGCGGAGCTCGGCCTTGTCTCGCCGAGGACGACGACACTGCGTGGCGAAACCCATGATTCGACTCCTGTCGTGTTAAGAATCACCTGTTGCCCGTGCAGTGGGATTTCCGATTACCGCCGGGCCAGGCGTTGCAATTAGTACTGCACAAATCCTCATGTTGCGAGTGCCGACTACGGACGGCGATCGGCCGCCTCGCGCGAGGGCGTACGGATCGGGTCCGGCGGACCTCTCGTCGATGTTCCGACTTCGGGATCAGGAAGCCGGGTACCCGCTCGATGGCGAAGCCAGTACCGGCGCGACTCCACCGGCCTTGTGCTCGCATCACTGTGATGACGATCGAGCCGTCGCGAGAATCCTCCTCCGGGGCGAAGAAACGAGGCCGGCAAACGCCAGTCAACCGTTATCCCGGTCGCCGATTTCCCGAGACGAAATCGACTTATTTTCAGGATAATTCAATATGTTGATTGTGCAGATCTCTGAATTTCCGGAATGTTTTCCACCAAAAAAAATGGCCCTGCGATGTGCGGGTACACATCGCGGGCCTACATGGCGTAAAGCGCCGGCCTCTCATTAGCCGGAACTCCATACATCCTTTCCAATTTAACGGGGCGCCCGTACGTTGTCAATGAGCCCAAATACGTTTCTCCCGATTTCATCGGAATTCAGTGACTACCTCATTCGGGCTTCGGTGATGTATCACGGGAATCGCGCTAGCGTTCCGCGTGTCTGGCACAGGCCCCCTTGCTGATCGATGATCCGGAGCCCGTCCCGGGAGGCTCCGAGACAGGCTCTCGATCGACATTCGGCCACTCGCCTGCGGTTTCCATCGCTGAGGCAATCAGCGCCCCTTCCGGTGCGTGTGCCGGCCGATGAAGCCCAGCACGCGGGACAGGACGTTGGCGGGTGCCTGGACCTGCACCGGATCCGTCCCGTAACCGTGGCTCGCCTGCGACGCGACGATCGCATTGGCGTGATGGACCTGGGGCGTCGCCGCCTTCAGGGTTTTCCTGTTCACGGGCACGTTGCCCGACTTGCTGCCCAGCATCGTGGTCTCACCGCCGTACTTCGCCCAGAACTTCTTGCCCATCGCGTAGCTGGCCGGGAGCTTGAAGCTGGCCTTGCCGTCGCTCAGGGTCGAGAAGCCCATGAGCAGGCCGTTGCCCCGGAAGAAACCGACGCTCCCGCCCGGAATGGCAGTGCCCGACGCCATCACGCCGACGTTCGACGTCAGGATCACGGAGACCAGCTTGCCCCGGGCGTTACGCACCGGCGACAGGCTCAGACGGGTCGTCGTGCCGGCCGGGTTGACCTGCCAGGTGATCGGTCCCGACTGGCTGGCCGGGTAGGTCAGGTTGCCCGTGTAGGTCGCGACAACCGTCTGCGAGCCCAGCGGGATCTCCGTCGTATCCAGCGTGGCAAGCCCGCTGCCGTTGACGCCCGCCGTACCGATCATCCTGCCATCGACGAGGAAGCTGACCGACCCCGTCGGCGTCGGCCCGCCAGGCGACGCCGCCGCGACCACGGCCGTCAGGCTCACCGCCTGGCTGAACACCGACGAACCGCTCGTAGTCACCATCACGGTCGAGGAGGTGAGCTGGCTCGCGGTGATCTGGCCCGGCAGGAACGTGATCGTGTAGTCGGGTGACGTCGCACCCGAGACCAGGATCGGATACACGCCGGCCGGGCTGGCCGGGGTGGCCGTCGTGCTCAGCGCGGCCGGCGTCGTGAGGCTGCTGGGTGTGTCGCCGCCGACGAAACCCGAGTAGCTGGCCGTCAACGGCGGCACCACCGTCCCGGCGATCATCGCCCTGTTGTCGGCCGTGATAGTCAACGAGGCCGGGGTGATGACACCGATCGGGGCACTGACGGTGCTCGAGGCCAGCGTGTAATCGCTGGCATCGGCGCCAGAGAGGGCCAGGCCGGCGACGGCGACGTTCCGGCCCGTACCCGCGTCCTTGCCGCCGTAGACGCCGATGGCCGGGTCGTTGAGCGTCACGGTATCGCCGGACACGATGCCGCCGAGCTGGTAGTTGCCCGCGCCTAGCGATGCAGCGGGCGTGCCGTCGTAGACCTTGACCACGCTGCCGACCAATGCGACCGTCGCGGTGGCCTGGGTGATCGTGCCGATCGGGGCGCTGGCGGTGGTCGAGGCCAGGGCGTAGTTGCCGGCGTCGGCGCCCGAGAGCCCCAGGCCGGCGACGGTGACGGTGAGGCCCGTCCCGACGTTCTTGCCGGAGAAGGTGCCGGCGGTCGGGTCGTTGAGCGACACGGTGTCGCCCGACTCGATGCCGCCGAGCTGATAGTTGCCCGCCGCAAGAGGGGCATTGCTGGTGCCATCGTAGACCTTGCCCACGCTGCCGATCAGCGAGGCGGTCGCCGGGGCCGGGTCAATGTTGGCGGCGGCGGTCACCGTCGTGGAGGCCACGACGTAGTTGGCCGCGTCGGCACCGCTGATGCCGACCCCGCTGACGGTCACCGCCTTGCCCGTCCCCGCGTTCTTGTCGGAGAAGGTGGCCGAGGCAAAGCTGTCGGTGACGACATCTCCACTGATCCGGTTGTCCGACAGGGTGACTGCCGCGCTCTTGTTGCCGTTGTAGACCTTGTTCGACGCGGCCGCGGTGACGACCAGCGTGGCCTCGGTGATGTCCAGCGTGCCGGTGTCGTAGGCGATGTCGTAGTTGCCCAGACCGGTGCCCTGGGCGTTCGTCGGGGTGATGGTCCAGGTCCCGGCGTCCCAGTTCCCCGACGTGCTCGATGGCGCGTCGGTGGTCAACGTGACCGACGAGACCGCGTCCTGGTTGACGAGGCCCGTGACGGTGTATCCATTGAAGTTATTGCCACCGCCGTAGCCCGTACCCCTGTTGCCGGCTCTGATCCTGAGGGGCGCCCTGTTGACCGTCAGCGTGGTCGAGGTATCGCTGGCCGCCTGGAAGTTGGTGTCGCCCGCGTAGCTGTAGGTGATCGTGTAGCCGCCAGACTGGTACGGGATCGTTCCGGTCGGAACGGTGACGATGAAGCCGCCGCCCAGCTCCACCACGCCGATTGCGCTCGACCCGTCGATCGTGACCTTCACGGTCTCACCCAACGGGAGGGCGGGCGTCGCCGTATTGACGAGCTCACCTGTGACCGTGAGCGTGCTCGTGCCGTAGGGGATCGTCTGATCCGACATCCCGGTGAACTTCAGCGGCGCCTGGTCAACCTTCAGCGTCGTCGTCTGGTCGCTGACCGGCCTGAAGTTCTCGGTGCCGGCGTAAGCGTACACGATGGGGTATGATGCGACTGCGAGCGTCCCGGTGGGAATCGTCGCGCTGAACACACCGGCGGCATCCACCGTGCCCGTGCCGCTGAACCCGTCGATCGACACCGACACATGCTGGCCCACGGGGAGGGCCGATGTCACCGTGTTGGTGAGGGCGCCAGTGACGGTCACCGAGCCCTGGCCATAGGTAATCGCCTGGCTCGACAGCCCGCTGAACGTCGGCGCGGCCTGGTCGACCGTCAGGGTGGTCGAGGTGTCGAGGGCTGACGCAAAGTTGCCGCTCCCCGCGAACAGGTAGGCGACCGTGTACGGACTGCCCGACGCCGGGATTGTCGCGGTGGACACGGTGGCCGTGAAGTGGCCGCTCGCATCCACCGTTCCGGTTCCCTGGTAACCGCCGACCGCCACGATCACGCTCGACGACACGGGGCTTCCCGTCGGGCTGGCGAGGTCGCCGCTGAAGTCGACCGTATTCTGACCGTAGGTGATCGACGTCGAGGCCGACAGGTTGCTGAACGCCGGCACGGCCTTGTTGACCGTCAACGCGGTCGAGCTGTCGCTGGCGGCGGCGAAGTTGACGGTGGCCGCGAACGAGTAGCCGATCGGATAGGGAGTGGTCGCGGCCGCGATTGTCGCGGTGTCGATCGTCGCCGTGAAGCCGCCGTTCGATTGCACCGTGCCGGTGCCGCTGAACCCGTCGATGGTCACCGTCACGTGGTCGCCGGCGGGGATTGCCGTGGGGCTCGTCAGGTCGCCGGAGACGGTGACCGTGCCCGTGCCGTAGGGGATCGGCTGCGAGGGCGTCAGGTTGCTGAAGACCGGCAGGGCCTGATCGACCGTCAGCGCGGTCGAGTTGTCGGTGGCCGAAGAATAGTTGGCATCGCCCGGATAGTCGTAAGTGATCGCGTAAGGAGTGGCCGAAGCCGGGATCGTGGCCGTGTCGAACGTCGTGCTGAACGTGCCGTTCGAGCTCAGGCTGACCGTATCGGCGGCCCCGTTGATCGTGATCGTGATCGTCTCGCCGGCGGGGATCGATCCGGGGGCGACGAGCCGGCCGGAGAGGCCGATCGAGCTGGTGCCGTAGGCGATCGTCTGGCTCGACAGGCCGGAGAAGGACGTCGAGGTCTGCGTGACATGGAACTGCTCGGTGGTGGCCTGAGTCAGCCCGCTCCACACGCCGGGCAGCCCCGCGGCGGTGAGCGTGTAGTCGTATCCCGGGGCTTTGATGCCACCGATGCTCAGGTCGGCGAAGGTCGCGTATCCATCCGCCGCGCTCACGGGGTTCGTACCCTGAAGTGTGGCGATGCCACCGTTCAGCGAGTTGAGCGTCAGATTGACCTGGGAGCCCGGCACCCTCGAGCTGTCGAAGTTGATGCCCAGGTATCCGTTGGCGTCCTCCGCCTTGAATACCGGCTGCGTTCCGAACGGCGTGTTGTAGGGCACCGATGAGGACGGCTGGGTCGCGACGACGAGCTGCGTCGGCACGGCGTAGTACGCCGAGATCGTGGGGTAGAACCCCGGCGAGGCCGACGATGGGGTGTAAACGCCGATCCAGGGCGTGATCAGGACGTTCCCGGCGTCCGGCACGCCCGTACCGCCGGGGTTGGAGGCGATGGATGGGCCGTACTCGTTCCCCCACCAGTCGTCGCGGGCACTCGCCTGCACGCCCGTCTCGTGGTTCAACACGCCCACGCCGTCGCCGGTCAGAGTGTCAAGCGTGGCAATGACGCTGCTGGTGTCGCTGGCGACATTGCCCAACTGAATCCCGACGCTGTTGCTGGTCAGGTCGGTGTTGATGATCGTCGCGTGGCTGGCGTTGATGATCTGGACGCCGATGGTGTTGCCGTCGACGGTGCTGCCCCCGATCATGCCGTTGCCGCCGTTCGTGATCTGGATGCCGGTGTCGTAGCCGGTGACGACCATTCCCGAAATCGTGCTCGTGGTGCCGTCGACAAGGATGCCGATCGGATCATTGGGCGCGTCGACCGTCATGTCGGAGATCGCGACCGCGGCCGGGCCGCTGATGATGATCTCGCCCCCGGTCAGGCCAACCGGAGGCTTGATGAAGGTGGACCCGGCGCCCGCGCCGGTCAGGGTGATGCCCTGATCGACCGTGATCGGCCCCTCCTGGAACGTACCTGCCTGAACGTGCACAGTCCCGCCACTGGAGGTTAAGTCGATTGCGCGCTGAATGGCCCCGGCGTCCGAGGACTCCTTCCCTGGAGTGACGAAGAAGTTGCCGGTGTTGAGGTTGACGTAGCCGAACGCGGGGCTGTCCAGGCGGTCGGTGATCCTGTCCACGACCGCGTAGAAGTCGGCCAGGTCAGTGGTCGGACTCGCATCCTTCGCCAGCTCCCCGCCGAAGTAACCCGAGAAGGAGTTGTTCGACGCGTCGATGCCCTGGCTGGACTGGTTGTTGATGAAGGTGGTCGCGGCCGCGAACGTGTTGGGCGTCGCGGCGCCGAGCGTGACGGTGCCGGCACCCGCGCCGATGGTGACGTCGGTCGTGTTGTCGGTCGTCCCGACGGTCGTCCCGACGAAGCTCACGCCGTCGATGCTGCCCCCGCCGGTCCCGGTGTATTCGCCCGTCCCGGCGGCAAACTCCACCCCGATCGTGTTGCCGGCGATCGCGGTGATCGGGGCGACGCCGCCGTCGATCGTCGCCGTGCCAGCCTGGGCATCCACGCCGATCGCGTTGCCGGTGATCGTGTTGCCGGCCTGGATCGTCAGGACCGGTTCCTGCGTCGCCCCGGTCTGCTGCAGCATCTGGACCCCGGCCACCGCCGCGCCCGTGATCGTGTTGCCCGCCCCCAGCGTGGCAACCGAGCCGGAAGTATTCCCGGCGTACGCCATCACCAGAACGCCGATCTGGCCGCCCACGACGGCGTTATTCGTCAGTGTCGCATTACCCTGGTCGACCAGGATGCCCTCGTAGCGGTTGGGCGTCGCGGTGTTGAGGAGGTTGCCGTCGATCGCAACATCGGAGGGCGACGACGAATAGGTATAGATACCCAGGTCGTTGCCCTTGACCGTGTTCCCGGTGATTGTCACGCCGCTGCCCGCGTCAAAGATGAGGATACCGATCGACTGCGTGACGAGCGGGCTGGCGCCACCGAAGGGCCCATTGTACTCATTGCCGCTGACGATGTTGTCTTCGACCGTCGCCGTCGCTCCGTCACCGATCTGAATCCCGTTCTGGGCGATCGTATTTGTCAGGCCGACCCCCGTGATCGTGTCGTTCTGAATCGTGCCCGTGGTTCCGGCCCCCGCGAAGACGATCCCGTTCTTCTGGTATCCACTGACCGTGACATTCGTGATCGTCGCGGTCCCCCAGGTCGCCGGGGTGGTCGTGTTGCGAGGCTGGCCGACCCGGATGCCCTCGCCGTTCTGGGCCCCGCTCAGCGGGTTATCGCTGATGTCGACCACGGCGGCGGCGCTCAGGTCGAGGTTCGCCCCGCCCAGCACAGCGATCCCGGTGTCGATCGAGCCGCTGGTCCCCGACCCCGGGCCCGAGACGGTCAGGCCCGTCATAGTTACCGATGCCCCGTTGTTGATCTCGACGACATTCCGCTTCCCGTAGCTGTCCGGCGCCATGGTCGCCGGGGCGAAGATCGTCGTCTGGCCGGGGCCCGCACCCGTCACGCTCAGGTCCTGGCCGATCGTCACCTGGTCGTCAAACGAGCCCGCCTGGATGTAGAGATGGCCGCCCGTCGAGGCCACATTCACCCCGCGCTGGACGGCGCCGGCGGTCGAGGTCTCGCTCTCCTGGGTGACGAAGACGTTGTTGGGATTGAGGCTGATGGAGCCCAATGCGGGGTTGTCGAGGTAATCGTTGATCTTGTCCTCGACTGCATAGAAGTCGGCCGGATTGATCGGGCTCGCATCGCCGCCGATGAACCCGCCGAAGCTCGCCTGGCTGGCGTCCAGCGTGCCGGGCGTCGCACCGCCCATCGCTCCCCCGGCCAGCACGATGTAGTCCGACAACCCCCCATCCAGCGCCACGGGCAGCGTCCCGCTGAACGCGACGCTCGCCTTCGCCCCGGAGACCTCGATGCCGGTCACGGACGACCCGCTCGCGGCGATCGTCGTGTCCCCCTCGATCGTCGCCGTCACGTCGTACGCGTACCCCGGGTCCTCGTGGATGTAGACGCCATACGTGCTCGCCGTGATGGCGACCCCGCTGATCGTCACCGCCATGCCGCCCGCCGTGGCACCAAACCCGTTCGGCTGCCCGGTGTCCTCCCAGATCCCATAGTTAACCCCGCTGATCGTGCCCCCGCTGATCGTCACCGCGGCGGTCGATGAGGTGCTCAGCACGGTGAACCCGGCCGTGGGAGTATGGCTGCTGCCGGTGCCGTCGATTACGTTGTTCTCGAACGTGCCCGTGACACCGGGTTCCTGCGAGATGATGTACACGCCGGTCCAGAGCGAGCCGGTGTACGCCGGGTCGTCCGCCGTCGCCGTGATCGTGTTGCTCGTGACCGGGATCGCGCTGACGCCCGGATGGAAGAGGTTGTAGAAAACGCCGCGGCGCCGCGCCTGGATCTCGTTCGACGCGATGCTCCCCGTCGATCCCGGGTTGGCCGCCCCGAAGTTCCCCGCCTCCACGCCCATCCGGACGTTCAGCATCTGGTTGCCGGCGACGTCGGCGAAGAAGTTATTGTAGACGCGGACGCCGTCACCCTCGTCGTCATACGCGCCGATGTTCCGGAAGACGTTCTGCGAGATCGTGTTGCCCGAGGTCGCCGCCGCGTTGCTCCCCCAGCCGATGTCCACCCCCTGGTAGCTCAGGTCCTCGATGACGTTGTTCTTGATCGTGATGTTGCCGATCGAGGCGTAAGTGGGAATGTTCGGGTAGAGGCTGATGTTGCCGATCCCCGTGGGATTGAACGACGCGATCCCCTCGACGGCCTGGGCATGGACCGTACTGGTGCCGGTCAGCGCGACGCCGTTGGACGTCCCCAGCGAGTCGTTCTGGCCGGTGAGCGTGAAGCCCTCGATGGTCACCCCGCTCGACAGGAGCTGGACCAGGAACGAGTGCGTCCCGGAATACGGACTGGGGCCGGAGATCGCCGGCTCGATGATGGTCTCGGCCGTGCGCGAGCCGTCGTTGGTCGGATTGGCCGTCGCGTTGGCCCCCAGAAGAGTCAACGGCTTGTTGATCGACAGGTTCTCGGCGTAGGTCCCCGACTGGACCTAGACCGTGCCGCCGCTGAGGGCCGCATTGATGCCACGCTGGATCGCACCGGGGGTCGTGGTCTCACTCTGCTGCGTGACAAACACGTTGCCGGTGTTGAGGTTGACGTAGCCGAACGCGGGGTTGTCCAGATTGTCGCTGACCTTGTCCTCGACCGCGTAGAAGTCGGCCAGGTCAGTGGTCGGACTCGCATCCTTCGCCAGCGCCCCGCCGAAGTACCCCGAGAAGTCGTTGTTCGACGCGTCGATGGGCAGGCTGGACTGATTGTCGATGTAGGTGGTCGCGGCCGCGAACGTGTTGGGCGTCGCGGCGCCGAGCGTGACGGTGCCGGCACCCGCGCCGATGGTGACGTCGGTGATGTTGGCCGTCGTCCCGCTGAAGTTCACGCCGTCGATGCTGCCGTGACCGGCCTGGCCGCTCTGAAGCAGGAACATCACGCCCGTCGTGCTGCCGTTGATCGTGCCGCCGCTGATCGTCAGATGGCCCATGTCGGCGATGGCGGTGCCCGAGTTGCCCGAGATGGTGCAACCGGTGAGGGATACCGTCCCGGCGTAATTGAGCAGCCCGCCGATGCCGGTTCCGGTTCCGGCCGAGTTGCCGGAGATGGTGCAATCCGTGATCGTGAGCGGTCCAGAGAGGTTGAGAATGCCGCCGATCATCTGGGTCGCGTCATTCCCGCTCACGCTACCGCCGGCGATCGTCATCGTGCCGCCGTTGTTGTTGTCGACGCCGCCGGCCACCTGCGCCGTGTTGCCGGAAACGGTGCAACCGGTGACGTTCAACGTGCCGTTTCGGTTGTAGAGTCCACCGCCTTCCGTGGTGGCGACGTTGTCCTCGACCGTCGAGCCGGCATCCAGCTTGGCCGTCCCGTTGTTGTAGAGCCCGCCGCCGCAGGCGCGCGAGCTGTCGGGGATAGCGACGTCGGCCGAATTGTGGCCGATGGTATTGACGCCGTAGAGCTTGAACTGGCCGCTGTTGAGGATTCCACCCCCGAACGCGTCCGCGGAGGCGCCCGAGGCGGTGGCCTCGTTCAGGGCCATGGTCGTGCCGCCGGTGAACGTCAAGACGCCGTTTGCGGCATTGAAGATCCCGCCGCCCTCGGCCTTCGAGCTGTCACCCAGCGTGACGGCCGAGTTGGAGCTGATGGTGCCGCCGGTGATCGTCAGCGTGCTGGAATTGAAGATCCCGCCGCCCGAGGCGTTCGCGTTGCCGAGCGAGGTCGCGGCCATGTTGCCGGTCAGCGTGCAGTTGGTGAGGTCGGTCGTTCCCCCGTAGCTTAGGATCCCTCCACCCTTCTCGCCGGCCGAGTTGCCGGAGATGGTGGTGCCCGTGACCGTCGTGGCGTGATAGTCATTGTAGATTCCGGCGCCCCGGAGGGCCGAATTGCCGGAGACGGTGGAGTTCGTGATCGTGGTCTCGCCGGAGCTGGCGATTCCGCCACCCAGCTCGCCCGCCGAGTTGCTCGTAACCTGGCAGTCGGTGAGTGTCGTTGACCCCTGAGAGTTGAGTACACCGGCGCCCAGGAGCGCCGTGTTCCCCGTCACCGTGCAACCCAGGAGCGTCAGCGTGCCCTGGTAATTGAGAAGTCCACCGCCCTCGTAGGCCCCCGACGAGGACGTCCCGGCCGAGTTGCCCGAGACGGTGCAATCGGTGAGCGACGCCGACGCCGCCGTCCCCTCGTTGTAGAGCCCGCCGCCATTCAGGGCCGAGTTGCCGGAGAGGATGCAATTCGCCAGCGAGATCTTGCCAAGGTTGTGAACGCCGGCACCGCTGGCGGCCAGTCCCCCAGAGATGGCCAGGCCCGAGAGGGTCGCGGTAACCCCCGAGGCGATGCTGAACACCTGGCGCGCGTCGCCGCCGCTGACGATCACGTCGGCCGCGCCGAGGCCGGTGATCGTCGTGATTCCCGTCGTGTTGGTCAGGTCGAGCGCGCCGGCGAGCGGGATCGTCGTGCCGGGGGTGAAGACACTCGGGTCGAAGGTGATCTGGGCGTCGGAATACTGGTTCGCCAGGCTGACGGCTCCGGGCAGGGTCATGGTGGTGGGGCTGGTGTCGATCGTCCCCGCGGCGGACTCGACCACCAGGCTGACCTGCACGGCTCCCACGTCCGGCACAGGCCCGATGGGCATGCCGCGCTGGTCGGCGGTGATGCCGGAGACAACGGTGCCCTTCCCGACGGCGGGGCTGCCGGGCAGGAGGGCCATGGTCTGCGTCGGCCCACCGTAATTGCCCAGCAGGGCGAGCATCGGGTCGAGCGGGCTGGCGATCGTGCCGGTCTGATCCGAGGCGACCCAGCCGGTGCTGCCGTCGGTCTTGCCGACTAGGTTGTAACCCTGGCTGACGACCGTACCGAAGGCATCCGGACCCGCCAATCCGGCGGTATTGCCGGAGACGATCGTGTTGACGAGAGTCGTGGTGCCGCCACTGTCGAGGCTGAGGGCGCCGCCGTAGTTGGCGTTGTTGCCCGCGAGTGTGCAGTTGACGAGCGTTACGTGGCCTGTCGAGGAATTGCCGATGGCGCCGCCGCGAGAAGAGGCGGAGTTGCTGGCGAAGGTCGAGTTGGTCGCCGTCACTTCGCCCGCCGGATTGGAAGTCACCGAGTACTGGTAGATGGCCCCGCCGAATGCGGCGTGGTTGGAGACGAACGTAGAATCGTTGATCGTCGCCATGACCGTCATGGATGCGGTGCTGTTGTAATTGAAGATCGCACCGCCCCCGTCGGTGCCGTATGTCGAGTTGGACGAGAAGGTGCAGCCGCCGACCGTCAGCGTGCCCACGTTGGTGGTCCCACCGCCGTAGATCGCCCAGTTCGACGATAAGGTAGAGTCCTCGATGTCCGCCGTCCCGGCGTTGAACAGGCCGCCGCCGCCGGCGCTGGGGGCGGAATTGCCCGTGAGGCTGGAGCCGGTGATCGTCAGCGTGGATCCCGGCCCATTGAAGAGGCCGCCGCCGTCCGACGTGGCCACGTTGGCGGAGAGGGTGCAATCGGTAAGCTGGAGCGAACCCGCGTTGTAGAGCCCACCGCCCTGGGCGGACCGGCCGCGAGAGATGGTCAGATCCGAGAGCGAGGCGTCGACGCCCGAGGCGACGTTGAAAATCTGGAAGGTATTCGTGCCGCTGATGGTCACGCCGCCCGCCGGGCCCTGGATGGTCTCCGTACCCACGCTCTCGCTAAGATTCAGCGGGCCGAGCGTCGAATCCAGGGCGATGGTCCGCGGGGTGTCGAACAGCGATGAAAACGTGATGCTGCTTCCGTTGGGATCGCTGTTGGCCAGTCCGAGGACGTAGCGCAACGAGCCCGAATCGCCCGAGCCGGTGGCGATGTCGGCAAAGGTATTCACCACGTAGGGCGTGGAGAGGACGATCCGCGGCTCCAGCGGCTCGAGAGAGCAGGCATTGCGAGGCCGGCGCGACCGGAAGCTCCTGGTCCTGAGTTCATGGTGACGGCGGCGTGATGTTGTGAACATGATTCTCTCCGGGGTGGGCGCAGCGCGGCCGAATCCGGCTCGCGGCAGGCGCGAAGGATGCGTGGAAGTCTCGGGTTTCTCGGCTCATCCCAACTGGGCCGGTCGCGTACGTCATCGAACGCGCCCGGACAGGCATCCCCTCGCCCAGAAGCCAGGGACGGACGGGATCATTGCCCGCTCCGACCCGGCTTGCTCCCTGGCGATGGCAAAAAACGATGGCAAAAAAATGGCCCGCTGACGCATCGTCGCGACGCGCCGCGGGCCATCAGGACCCAGGCCCATCGACCTTACCGAGGCCGACGAGGCCCAATAAAAAAAGCCCGGCGAGGTGCGGGTGCACATCGCGGGCCTGCATGGCTTGGAGCACCGGCCAGTCACTAGCCGAGGTTCCATTGATTTCCATTCAAGCTAGCAAGGCACCAGGACATTGTCAATGAGCCGACATGTTTTCTACCGAATGCATAAATTCTGGCTTGTTGGTTTGAAGTATATAGTGACATGCAGCGGCCAACCTCAGAGAATCTTCCTTCGAAGGATCTCTGCGCCGTGCGCGCATCTGGCGGAGGAGGTGTTTCCCGCAGAGCCGCGGAGAGGACCAATCGGAGAAGCGTTTCACGCAGAGGCGGCAGAGACGCAGAGAAGACGATCTCGACGTTTCCAATCGGAGAAGCGTTTCACGCAGAGACGCAGAGAGTGCAGAGACGCAGAGAAGACGATCTCGACGTTTCCAATCGGAGAAGCGTTTCACGCAGAGACGCAGAGAGGGCAGAGACGCAGAGAAGACGATCTCGACGTTTCCCGCAGGGCCGCGGAGGGAACGGAGAGGGACCCGGTGAGGTGAGGTTCGTCGACGGGCTCGCCGGCCACTCACTCGACCCGAAGAATTGGACCGATATCGAGGGATGGCCCGATTCTTCGCATCTCTGTTCCCTCGGCGTCTCCGCGCAAGATCCGGGCTCCGCACCCGTCGGTCTTCTCTGCGTCTCTGCTCTCTCTGCGTCTCTGCGTGAAATCCCGATTCCGCCCGATCGGGTCTTCTCTGCGCCTCTGCCGCCTCTGCGTCTCTGCGTGAAATCCCGATTCCGCCCGATCGGGTCCTCTCTGCGCCTCTGCGTGAAATCGGGTTCCCTCCGCGTCTTCGCGTGAAATCCGGCGGCGAAGTCGGGAGTTGCGGCCATGCCGCGTTAGGCGTTGCGCGCGCTTCCTGGGGTGCCGAATCGTCGCATGGACGTCGGCCCGGAAACCGAGCCCGACCGAGCTGTTCGATACCGCGTTTCCGGCGGGACGTTCCTCGGTCCGCCGGTCCGATCTCGTCCGATCCGTCCCGTTCCGTCTCGACCCGACCCGCCCCGACCGATCGCCGGACGGAGCCGGCTCCTGCAAGAAACCGGTCCGGATCGTCGTGTGGGTCCGGGCGGGCCGCCAGGCGCGCATCGAGCCATGAGCCGCCGATGCGTTACGCGATCTCGGATGAGCCCTTCTCGCCCTCGAACTCTTTGTCCGAGACCGGGACGAGCCCGAACTCGGACTTGAGCCAGTCGTCGAAGTCGTAACGCACGCTGTCGGGGGCATGCGACAGCCATCGAATGCAGAGCTCCGCCAATCGGCTCTCGTCCGCGAGCCGATAAAGGCAGGGTCCCCACGTGCCCAGGTACCAGCCGCCCGGACGCCGCGAGACCCAGAAGCTGTTTCCATTCAGTCGACCGTCCGGACGCCGCTTCGAGCAGACACACGTGCGATGCCACGCGCCGTGATCCTCGACGCCGTTCGTGAAGAATCCGGCATCCGCGACAGCCCGGGCCAGGGCGTCGTAATCTTCGATCATGGTGCATCTCCCTCCGCCACCCGTCGGCCTCGCGCGCCGGCCGGGACTCCTCATCCCTCGTCGGACCCTGCGAGTTCCGAGAGTTCCTCCGTGGAAGCGATAAACCCCACGACCTCCTCGCCCGATTCGTGCGTCGAGAACGGCTCGATGGCCATGATCTCCGCGAGCTCCCAGGTGACGAGCTGGCCGCAGGGGTTCCGATAAGCGCAGAGCGGTTCTGCCTCGATGAGCCGGCGCACCTCCTCGGGATCGCTGCCGGCGAACCAGCGAACCTGAACATCGAGGGTCTTCGAACGAAACTCACCCACGAGTGATCGATACACGACGATCGCGAGCTGTCCCGCCATGCCGACCACCTCCCGTCGCAGGCTCCGATTCAGTGCCGGGCGCGGCCTCGACCCGTGGGCGACCCATCCGACGCCATCCCGTTCCGAGGCCGTTTGTCGTTCGAGGCCTCAGCCGCCGGGCGATGCCCACCGGACGTCACCCGTCCGCCCTTTCGGGACAGGCTCCGACCGTCGGCGGAGACCAACCGGCCGGAGCCGGTTCGAAGCGGCTAACGCACCCTCGGGACACGTCACCGAACCGCACCGGTCGGACCCGGGGGAAATCGACACAGTACACCCAATCGGCAGATTCATCCCAATCGATATAATCGCCACAAAAAAATCCGGAACAAGAAGAATCGTTCGAATAAAAGCGGCCGGTCAACGTATATCCAGGGTAAGGTCGGCTCTTCCTCAATTTGGTCGTCGGTAGACATCAGGCGACGCATCACCCGGCAGATCATGGCACTCCATGGGGCCGGAATCGGCCCAAAAAACCTGCCACCAGGCGCCACCAGCCGCCATTTCGCCGGAAGAGCCGCCGAAAACCTGCCACCAGGCGCCACCAGCCGCCATTTCGCCGGGAAATCGGTCCAGAATCCTGCCAAATGGCCGCCGGTTCGGCGGGGAATCGGGGCGAAAACCTGCCAAACGGGTGCCCATTCGCCGGGAAATCGGTCCAGAACTGCCACTGGGCGACGCATTGGTCCGGACGATCAGAACCAGAGAGACTTGTCCACCACGTTGATCAGGGGCTTGCCGCGGGCGAAGCGGCCGACGTTTTCGACCAGGGTGGCCAGGTGCCGGGCGGCGATGACGGGCGAGTAGCCTGCGGTGTGCGGCGTGAGGATCACGTTGGGGAAGTCCCAGAGCGGGTGATCGGCCGGCAGCGGCTCGACCTCGTAGACATCCAGCGCCGCCCCGGCGAGCCGGCCGGCCCCGAGCGCGGCGACCAGGTCCTCGAGCACAACAATCGCGCCCCGGCCGATGTTGATCAGGTAGCTCGACGGCCGCAGGTGGGCGAGCGTCGCGGCGTTGAACCAGCCGGTGGTCTCGGGCGTCTGGGGCGCGGCGATTACGACGAAGTCGCTCCAGCCCAGCAGGGCCGGCAGCTCATGGGTGCCCATCACGGCCTCGACGTCGTCGATCGGCCCGACGCGGTCCGGGAACCGGTCGACGCCGCGCACGGTCATCCCGAAGGCCCGCGCCCGCCGCGCGATCTCGCGGCCGATCCCGCCGAGGCCGACGATCCCCATCCTCGCATCGGGCAGGTAAATGGTCGCGCAGTCCATCGCGTTGACAAGCCCCGGACCGGTCACGTTGCTCACCCGCGCGGATTCGCCGCCGGCGGGCTCGTAGCGGTGCTGCAACTGCTGGCGGACGTAGGTATGGAGGTTCCGGGCAAAGCAGAGCACATAGCCCAGCACCTGATCGGCGATCACGTCGCCGAACAGGCCGCGGACGTTGGTCATGACGCAGGGGTGGGCCTCGAGCGCCGGGAACAGGTAGTGCTCGAGGCTCGCCGTGAAGGTCTGGACCCAGCGCAGGGAGTCGGCGGCGGCGAGCATCGCCGGCGTGATCTTGCCGATCACGGCGTCAGCCCCCGGCATGGCGGCGATCGCCTGGGGCTCGTCGGCGGCGTTGACCCACTCGGCATCGGGCGCGGCGGCATGCAGCGCCTCGAACCGGGCGGACTCGACGGCGGGATGGATCACCAGCTTCATGGGAAGTGCTCCTTCAACCCGGGTGCCTCGGCGGCCGCGGGGTCCCGGCAGACCCTCGCGAGGAAGCGCGCGATCCGCGCGGCGCCGTCGGTCGGAAACGGCGGCGGGCCGGGGTCGATCGCCAGCGCCTGCTCGAGGACCCGCTCCAGCCGGAAGCCCTGGAAGTCGCGGGATGAGACTGGAAACCCGCCCGGCCAGGACCTCAGCGTCTGATCGAGCGAGCGGAACTCGGCGAACCCGCGCCGGGGGCCGTAGATCATGGGCGTACCGCTGGCCATCGCCTCGCAGGCCGTGCTGTACCCGGCCTTCGCCACCACGGCGTCGGTCGACGCGATCAGCTCGCCGCCAGTCCAGCCGGCTCCGTTCATCTGGTGGAAGTTCACCGGCCCGCCGCCCGGCGCCGGCTCGTAGGAGACGAAGTGGATGCCCCGCTCGCCCATCCGCCCGAGCCGGTCCCAGTCGAGGTCGTCCTGGCCGTAGCGGCCGATGTAGAGGTACACCACCTTCTCGCGCCGGGAGAGATCCAGCTCGCGCCGCAGCTCGGCCCGCCGGTCGCGGCCCTGGTTCACGACCATGCCGACATCAACCGCCGGCTTCAGCCAGGCCATCCGCAGGGCCGGCTGCATGCGGAGCAAGGCGGTCGCCTGGCGATACGCGCGTCGCAGATCGGCGACCAGGCGGAGCGCCTCGCCGCCGATCGTCCGGGCATAGGGGGCGTAGATGTCGGCCCAGGTGAAGTTGGACATCACGAAGCCGGGGATTCCGGCGCGTCGAGCCGCGAGCATCGGCACGGCCGGCGCGTCGGCGATCACCGCCGCGATCCCGTGGTCCTCGAGCCAGCGGACCTCGTCGTCGAGGCCCTCCATCGCCTGCGCATACGCCTGGATCGCCCGCTCGAGTGTCGCCGGGCCGTCGGTGGTGTTGCTGTCGCCGGGCGGGTTGACGGCGCCCGAGTCCGAGACGTACTGCCCGAGGTCGATCGGACGGTCCACCCGCTTCGGCCATAGGCCGAACAGGTTGGAATCGCACCGGATCGAGACGGGGATCTCGCGGGGGATTCTGTTCACCACCGCGGCCGTCCGGTTCAGATGGCCGAAGCCGTGGCTCGTCACGTAAACGGCCACGCCCCCCCTGCGACCGCCTCGGCTCATCCCGGATCGACTCCTCTCGATGACCTTCGGAACACGGCTTGCCCCGGCGTCGCCCCGATTCGGGAGGGCGAGCCTCCCGGCGAGCCAGGATATCGCCTCAGCCCTGCTGCGCGATCCCGGCTCGGGCGGAGCCTTACCCTCCCACCCGATCGCCATGTCCGCTTCACGGTTCCGGGCGTGTCACGGTTCTACAGCGCGATCACCGGTGTTTCCAGCCCTCCTCAGCCGGAAGCCGACGAGGCGCTCGGCGCCGATTGCGTTCTGGAAACCCTGGGCGAGCGGTCGTGGGGCTGACGATCGACGGCGATCCGGATCGGCTCGGGCCCGGCGGCGGGCACGGCTTGCGGTCGGGGCCGAGGACGGCTGCGCGCGGTCCAGAAGACGCCGGCCAGCGTCAGCGTCCCGCCCACCAGAAGGCTCGCGGTGATGGCCTCGCCGAACAGCCAGGCGCCCCAGCCGACAGTGAGCACGGGCGAGATGTTGCTGAAGTTCGCAACCTGGCTGGCGTCGAGCCGGCGCATCGCCAGGTTCTGGCAGGCGAGGTTCACGGGCGTGATGAACAGGGTGAGCACGGCGAGCGCGATCCAGGCCGAGGGGGCGACGTTCGCCAGCGGCGGAATCGCCGAGGAGGTCGCCAGCGCCAGGGGCAGGTCGAGCAGGGCGCCGACGAGGAACGTCGCGGCCAGCACCGGGATCGAGCCGTGCCGCATCACCAACGGCTTGCTGGCCGCGAGGTATCCGCCCCACGACAGCACGGCGCCGATCAGCAGCAGGTCGGCGAGCATCGTTGCGCGGGTCTCATGCGGCAGGCCGCCCGCTTGCATCGCGCTGCCGATCCCGATGATGCAGACGCCCCCCACGCTCGCCAGCACGCCCCAGAGCCGGCCCAGGTCGGGCGACTCCAGCCGCATGACCCACGCCAGCAGCAGCACGACCAGTGGGCAGGTCGCGTAGAACAGCCCGACGTGCGAGGTCGGCCCCAGCCGCGCGGCGTTCAGGAAGAATCCCTGGTTGACCGGGACGCACATCGCCGCCGCGGCGATCAACAGCGGCCAGTCGCGGCGGAAAATCCGGAGGAGCCCCGACCGGTCGGCGAGGAACGGCAGGAGGAACAGACCGGCGACCCCGAACCGGACCACCGGCACCCAGACCGGCGGCAGGTCCCGCACGATATAACGGGCCGCCGCCGCGGTCGTCGAGCCGAGGATAACCATCACCCCCACATGGAAATACGCCCGAACGTCCGGCCGGCTCCCGCTCGCCCGATCAGAGGGCCCGTCTCCGCTCGTCCCCTCGGGCCCGCTCCCGCTCCTGCCTCCGCCTGTCGACATGGAAAACCCCGCTGTCTCCTCGGCCTTCGTCCTGCGCCGGCCGGCTGACCCCCGCGCGGCCCGTGATTCGCCCCGAACCCATCATAGCACCCGCAACCACCCGACGATGACAGACTCATCGTAGGTGCAAGGGCAAGCCCCGGACCGCCAGATTCGATCGCCCCCACCTCGACAGCCGGACCCCGATCGGCTCCCGGCGGTTCGGAGCGTCCGCTCGTTTCCCGAAGGGCTTCGCGGTACGATCGACGCAGACGCCCGGCCGCTCCTCCCACTCAACGGGCCGGTCGGACGCGGTTCCATCGAGGGCGAGGATGCATGACGGAGGAATCGCCGGAAGTCCCGGGGCGCAGGAGGTGGCTCGCCCGGCGGAGCGTGCGCAACTCGCTCGTCGGCACGGCGCTCGTCGCGTTGGCCCTGGGGTGGCTGGTCAGCGGGGCCCGGGTGCAGCGCCGGGCGGTCGCCGCGATCGAGCGAGCCGGGGGGAAGGTCTGGTACGCCTGGGAGGCCGAGGACGATGACCAGGCGGAGGGATCGGCCCTCCCCTGGCCGTCCTGGCTCGTGAATGCGCTGGGCGTCGACTATTTCGGCCAGGTCGCGGGAGTCCACCTGTCCCAGCGGTGCGACGACGAGACCATGCAATCCGTCGCGCGGCTCGATCGCCTCGAGTCGCTCGACATCGTGGGGGCACCGATCTCCGAGAAGGGCTTCGCCTATCTGGAGAAGCTCCGGCACCTCAATCGCCTGGCCATCCACCGGACGCGCGACGACCGCGCCGCCCTGGCACATCTCGGCCCGATCGCGTCCCTCCGGTCGCTGCGCCTGTCCTCTGCGTCGGTGCAGGACGCGGACCTCGCCCCGCTGGCCCGGCTGACCGGCCTGGAGGAACTCGACCTGAGCCGCACCGGCATCACCGACGCCGGCCTGGCGCACCTCGAGACGCTGCGAGGGCTGAAGGTCCTCATCCTCGACCACACGCGGATCGACGGCCCCGGGCTGGCCCACCTGCGCGGCTTATCGGGCCTCCAGGAACTCTTGCTGGAGGGCACCGCGGTCGACGACGCGGGACTCGGGCACCTGAAGGGCCTGACGAACCTCCAGAAGCTGACCCTCGGCCATACCCGGGTCACCGACGCCGGGCTCGAAAGCCTGCGGGAAATGAAGGGCCTGACGATCCTGGCGCTCGATCACACCGCGATCGGCGACGCCGGACTCGCCCACCTCGCGGGGCTCAACCAGCTCACCGAACTTTACCTCGACCGCACCCGGGTCAGCGACGCCGGCCTTGACCACCTCGAGAACCTCAACCGGCTGGTCGTCGTGTCGCTCTACGCCAGCGGGGTGACCCCGGCGGGGGTCAAGAAGCTCCGGGGCTGGCTCCCCCGGACCGATATCGGGCATTGAGGGGCGGTTCCGGGAGCCGTGTCTCCGGATCCGTAGGTCAAGCTCCCGGCCAGACGACTGGCTGGGGAGTCAGGCTGAGAGCCTGACCTACAGGACGCCCGGCTTAGAGCGCCGCCTCGCCGGCCTCCTGGTCGGTGGTGATGCGCACCTCCAGGCGGCTCATCACCCGCTTGAGCGCCTCTTCCTTGCGGTTGATGAACAGGACGTTGTCAAGCACCATCGCCTTGGAGACGTTGGGGATGTGCATGACGAGCCGCCCGGCGCCGAGCAGGATGTACTCGAGGATATCCGGGATCTCCTTGTCGAACTTGAGGTTCATCGTGGGATACCGCTCGAGGTCGCTCAGCGGGCCGTGGTGGTGGAGGATCTCGTTGGGCAGGACCTCCCAGTAGTCGAGCCACCGCGTGAGCCACACGATGAAGAAGACGAACAGGTACGTCACGGCGAAGACCAGGTAGAAGCCCTGGTTCGCCACCGCGTAGATGTGGGCCATCATCGCATGGATGGGCCTGAGTAGCTCGAGCTGGAATCTCGAGCCCAGCCAGAGCACGAAAAATACCATGAAGAGGATGCCGAAGAGCACGGCGACGATCGAGAATCGCGGCAGGTCGAGCGCCATGGTCACCAGGTTGAACGCCAGCATCGAGAAGAACAGCATGGCGAGCAGGTTCTGAGGCGTCCAGAACCGGTCGAGCGGGTCCATGGGCGTGGCCGAGTCATTCAGCGTCTTGGCGTCCGATTTCAGCAACCGGGCGTCGACCGCCTCGCCGATCGGGCGGCTCGGGTCGTGGACGCGGTCGTCGGAGAAGTGCATCCCCGCCGCACAGATCAACGCCACGATGGCCGTGGGGTACATGAAGATGACTTTCGGCCACATGAAGATCCGGATGCCCTGCTCGCGGGGCTTGACCCTCGGCTCCGGGCTCGTCAAGGGACTCGATGGCTTGGCGTCGGTCGACATGTCGGGCAATCTCCGCACTGAGGTGGCATCCGAGGGCGTTCATCGGGACGGACCGGGGCACCGATGCGAATCGCGTGCCGCCGACGGCGATCGGCCATCCTAACGCCATGTGGCGCTTGGGTAAAGGCCCCCACCTCGCCGGCGGGCGCCGGCCCTGTTCGGCGGGCCGGCCGGTGCCGCCGCTCTCCGCCCTCGCTCCAGGATGTTCGTCGGACACCGCCCTTCCTTGACCCGGTCTCCTGATCGTCCCGACCCCGTCGCTCCGTTCATTTCCCGCATCATTCTCGTCGAACCCACCATGGGTCAGGGGGAGCCCGGGTGATATTTTTGACTGATGGGTGGATACTGGCCTGGCGGCGCTTTAATATGTGCTCCGCCTTGTGAGAACAGAGCGAAGTCCGTGTGGTACGACTCGCCCTGATATGACATTCCCATTTCGGGAGATCAAAGCCGATGACTGGCATGTGGAAGCGGGTCGGTGGACTGACCCTCGGTGCTGCGACGATGATGATCCTGGCCGGCACCTGGACGCTCCCGGCGCAGGAGCCGAAGGCGAAGCCAGCGGACGCTCCGAAGGCCAAGGCGAAGCGGGCCGCGGACCCGTCGCGGCGGGTCCCGAATCACTTCGGCCAGCTCGGGCTTTCGGACGAGCAGCGGGAATCGATCTACAAGATCCAGGCGCAGCACATGCCGAAGATCGACGCCCTGGAGAAGCAGATCGACGAGCTGCGGGCCCAGATGGTCAAGGAGTGCGAGACCGTGCTGACGAGCACCCAGAAGCAGATGCTCGCCGACCGCCGGACCGCCTCCGCCGGGGCCAGGACGAAGAAGTCGGCCGCCAGGACGCAGGACTGAAAGTCGGGCCCAGATTCTTGGGAGGGCGAGGCTCCTGCCGAGCCGGGATGGCGCGAGGCTCCCTCCGTGTCCCGGCTCGCCGGGAGGCTCGCCCTCGCGATCCGGCTCGCCGGGAGGCTCGCCCTCGCGATCCGGCTCGCCGGAAGGCTCGCCCTCCCGATTCCGTCCGATTCGGGACCGGCTCTGGGACCGCCGTCACCGGCCGGTCGGCCCGGCCGGTCGGATTCTCGGCAATCCGTCACGCCACGGGTTCGCCGATTCCTCCTGTCGCGACTCGGGAATCCGCCCCATGCAGCGGTCGAAGCTCTTCCACGTCGCGGTCGCCAGGATCAGGGCAAACCCGCTGTAGACGACGATCCAGATCAGCGGCCAGGTCGCCTCGCTGATCGCGGCCGGGCCGTATCCCCAGCCGGCGGAGTAATCCCCGCCGAACGACCATCGCGCCGCCCAGTCGGTCATCGCGTGGATGCCGTAGAACGGGCTCGCCAGCAGCAGCCCCTGCCAGTTCGGCTGGTCGTTGAACGGGATTCCTTGAAAGTAAGGGAGTCTCGGCAGCAGCATCACCAGCAGCGGCCAGCCGGCGGCGACCAGGATGTACCCCATCACGCTGATCCCGATCACCCGACCCAGCCTCGGGACCCACGTCGCCAGCGCCAGGCCCACGCTGGTGATCGCCGCGGCGTAGGCGAGGATCAGGCCGATCATGAAGAGCAGGCCCAGCCCGCTGCCGGTGATCATCGACGCCCCGGCCGTGACCCAGATCGGCAGGATCGCCAGACGCGGCACCATGGCGAACGTCCCCCACCACTTGCCCCAGACGATCTCGCGGCTGGTGAGCGTTGTGGTCATGATCACGTCGAGGCTCCCCCGATCCCGCTCCTCGCCCAGCGCCGAGGCGGCCGAAACGCTCAACAACAGCAGGCCGATCGCGACCTGCCAGGCGTTGATCCTCGCCGCGACGAGGTGGATGCCGCTGCGGATCAGGCCGTCGCCCCACCACGCGTAATACCAGCCGATGACATAGAGGCTGGCAAGGATCGAGGCGATCGCGTAGGCCGTCCAGAACCGCCCGGTCCACAGCGACGGCCGTTTGCGGTGCCACTCGCGCCAGAGGATCGGATTGGCGTCGAGCGGCGGGCCCGGGATGTAGTCCACCAGCCGCGCCGGCGTGGCGGTCCGCTCGCGCTTCTGCGGCCGGTTCGCCTGCGCCAGGACCGCCGGCCGCAGCGTCCGGCTCGCCAGGCCGATCAGGAGTATCGACACGAGCAGCGAGCCCGCGAGGAACGCCCCCTGCTGGAGCAGGCCGATCGGGTTGATTGGAGTTGAGAACTCGGGCGCGAACGCCGCGACGATCGGGTTGGTCAGGAACAGTGTCATGTGTCCCAGGCTTGCGGGCAGCCCCGTCCCGAAGACGAAGATCGCAGTCGGAACGACCCCCGCCCAGGCGCCGACGATCGTGTAGGCCAGCAACAGCGCCTGGTGCGGCTTGCGGGCCCAGACCGACGCCAGGAGCGCCACGGAACAGCAAACGACCGCCACGCCCAGCGTGACCAGCTCGGCCCCGAACGCGGCGACCAGGTCGATCCCACCCAGGAAGCTGCCCAGCGCCAGCACCGGCAGCCCGCACGCCAACAGTCCCATGACCGGCCCCAGCCGCGCCCCCAGCTTCCCCAGGATGATCTCGCGCGCGGTCAGGTCGGTGGCGAACGCGTGGAGCAGCGTCCCCCGCGCCTTGTCCACGCACACCGCCCCCGCGGTCGCCGCCGGCGCGGCCAGCAGGACCACGCCAAGCTGCACCGCGATCACCGTCAGTAGCAGGATCCGCCCGATCCTCGCCGCCTGCTCCAGATCCGAGATCGTCTGATCCGACGGCCCCCAGGTCAGCATCAACCCAACCAGCAGCAACGACACGTACAGCGACCGCAGCCCATAGACCTGCCACCGCCGCGCGGCGATCAGGCTCTCGAAGGCAAAGACGGGCCCGAGTCCCACGCGCATCCCCATGGCGCCCTTCCTTTCCCGCGGCAGTCGGCCGAGTGTCGTGTGTTCCGACTATTGTCCGGGGACGGGCCGCGGCCGGCAAGCCATCCGGGTTGCCCGTCGCCGATTTCCCTCGCCCGACGGCCGGCCGGAACCGCGTCCGTCCGGCGTGTTCCACCGGTTGTCAACGGCCCGGGCGTCGCGTAACCTTTCGCTCGGAGATGTCGATAATCGAGCCCTCGGGAGGTCGCGCCATCGGGATCCTGCATCGCGCCCGCCAGTCCGCCAAGGTTCTATTCCACCTCCGCCGCCGCCCCAGGCCGCGCACCCTGGAAGAGCAGGTGTACGCCGCGGTCGTCGAGGAGGGGGATACCTGCTTCGACATTGGCGCCAACGTCGGCTGGATCGCGATGTTCCTCGCGCGGACGGCCGGCCCGTCGGGCAAGATCGTCGCGTTCGAGCCGGTCTGGCCGAACTACGCGCGGATGTGCGTCAACATCCAGGCGACGATCAACGTCAAGGCGACGATCTTCACCATGCCGTTCGGCCTGGCCGAGTCGGAGAAGATGGCGATCATCCACGTCGCCGACGGCCGGTTCGAGGGCGGTTCGCTGGCGGAACCGGAAGTCTCGAAGCCGGGCCGGGTCGCCCGCTACGAATGCCGGTTCCTGTCGGTCGACGCCTTCCTGCGCGACCGCGCCGATCTCGCGGCCGACTTCTGGAAGGTCGACGTCGAGGGGGCCGAGCTGTTCGTCCTGCGCGGGGCCTCCGAGCATTTCGCGGCCGGCCACAGGCCCCTGATCGTCGCCGAGGTGTACGCACCCTGGGAGCGCCGATTCGGCTACGGCCCCTGGGATTTCCTCGCCCCGCTCGCCGCGCTGGGCTACCGGTTCCTCTTCCTCTGCCCCGGCGGCCTGGTCGAGCACGAGCCGTCCGCATCGGCGCCGTTCCCACCGGAATTCGAGCACGGTTACAACGTCGTGGCGTATGTCCCCGGCCGTCACGATCGGCGGGTCGAGCGGCTGAACGCCCTGCGCGTCGGGACGCGCCGGGCCCTCCGGGTCGGCCGCGGCCCTCATCCCAACCGCGCGATTCCGGTGTAGCCGACCGTCGGCCGGCGGCCTCATCCCGTTAGAGCGCATTGCAGTTGGGTGGCTCACGGAGGGGCCGGGCCGGCCAGGAGTCGGTGCCGACAGGGCTCCGAGCCCCCGTCAGGGGGCGATCGCACGTAGCCGGGGGGCGTCAGCCCCCCGGGATCGGACCGCCGCGCCACACACCGAATCCTCTCGAGGGACCCTCCCGGCCGCGACCCCGCCACGCGGGGTCGCGGCCGGGAGGGTGACACGA
>DAIDHB010000352.1 GCA_027452145.1 Planctomycetales bacterium | reverse complement strand
TCGTCCAGCCCGTAAAGGCCACGGGTGGCCCCCGTCTCGCCACCCAGGTCGAGCACCTCGGGCGCGCTGTGCTGCATCCTCGCGGCCAGCTCGTACGCGCCGATTCGCGACTCGAGCCGCGTGTCCCCCTCGTTGGCGGTCGCATGGCGGCGATTGAGCCAGGCGAGCGTCTCAAGTGCCTCGCGGCGATCCTCGACCTTCACGAATTGCGCCGAGTCGGGCGGGAAGAGGTCGGGGATCGGCCGAGGCGCGCCGGCATCGAGGATCGTCCCCTGGTGCGACTGCGGCAGGAACCCGGCCGTGAAGTTCCCCTTGGCGTTGTACGGCAGGCCGCGGGGGTCGGGCAGCACCACGAACGTCGGCAGGTCGTCCACCAGCGAGCCCAGTCCATAGGACAGCCAGGACCCGAGGCACGGAAAGCCCGGCATGAGGAACCCACAGTTCATCATGTAGCTCGCAGGGCCGTGCACATTCGTCTTGGATGAGAGCGCCAGCAGGAACGCCATGTCGTCGACGCAGCCCGCGATCTCGGGGAACACGCTGCTCACCCAACGCCCCGACTCGCCGTGCCGGCGGAACGCGAACGGGCTCTTCATCAGGTTGCCCGGCGCACTCGTGGGGGCCTCGACGTGGCTGCCGGGGTCGAACGGCTGCCCGTGCCGCCGCTCGAGCTCGGGATTGTAGTCGAACGTATCCATCTGGCTGGCGCCGCCGTTCATGAAGAGCTGGATCACCCGGCGCACCTTCGCCCGGTGATGCAGCCCCCCGTTCAGCTCGGGCCGGGGCCGCGCGACCTCGCCCGCACCGGCCGCACCGCCGACCAGGCCGTCGCGGGCCAGCAGGTCGGCCAGCGCGATCCCGCCGAGCCCGCCCCCAAGTCGCCAGAGGAAGTCGCGCCGTGGCATCGGTCCGATCATCGCCAGGCCCTCCCGGTCGGTTCGGTTCGGTCCATTCCGCTCAGTTCACGAACAGGAACTCGTTGCTGTTGATCAGCAGCCGGCACAGGCTGGCCAGCCCGTGCCGTCGGGCATAGCCCGCCAGGCGTGCACGCTCCTCCGGATCCGGCGGCCGGCCGTAGCAGAGCTCGAAGGCCCACGCAACCCGGCCGCCTTCGTCCGCCGTGGCCCGCTCCAGCCGACGCGCGAACTCCTCGCACTGCCGCAGCACGAACGGGTTATTCAGCAGCGCCAACGCCTGGAGCGGCGTCGTCGATTCATTGCGCACCGCGGTGAGCTGCGACGAGTCGGCCGCGTCGAGCGCGTCGTAGAACGGGTCCGGCAGAGTCCGGAACAGGAACCGATAGACGCTCCGCCTCGACGATCCGGGCGAGTCCCACCGATAGGCCGTGTAGTCGACCACCGGCGTCACATGCACCCCCGGCCGCAGCGCGAATTGCTGCACCGACGGCCCGCGCATCGTCGTATCCAGCGTCCCGGCCACGCTCAGGATCGCGTCGTGGATCGACTCCGCGTCCAGCCGTCGACGACGCTGCCGCCACAGCCAGGTCGCATCGGTGTCCTTCGCCGACGAGGCCGGATCGTCGGCCGAGCCCTGCATGTACACCGCGCTCGTGACGATCAGCCGATGCAATCCCTTGATCGACCCGCCCGAGTCGCGGAACGTCGCCGCCAGCCAGTCGAGCAGCTCGGGATGCGAGGGAAGCGCGCCCATCCGACCGAAGTCGCTCGGCGTCGTCACCAGCCCCCGGTCGAAGTGGTGCTGCCACACTCGATTCACGATCGACCGCCAGGTCAGCGGGTTCGACCGATCCGTCAGCCACCGCGCCAGCGCCGCGCGCCTCGCCGACTCGGCGCCCCCCTCGAGGATCGCGAAGCGGTCAGGAAGCCCGGGCACGCAGCCGATCGTCCCGGCTGTTGCCACCGCGCCCGGCTGGTGGATATCCCCGCGCCGCAGGACCCGCACCGGCCGCGGCCCGCCCGGCGGCTTGTGCCCGGCGTCGGGGGCAAACTCGCTCGCACCGGCGAACACCAGGCTCGGCGGCGGCAGCGCGGCCAGCTCGGCACCGATCCAACCGGCGCGTTCGGGCGCTCCCTTCCGCACCGTCGCGAGCTCCGAGGCCAGCGACCTCCGCAGCGCGGCGAGCGCCGGGTCGCTGTCAAACGGCCGCTCGGCCTTGTCGACCCCCGCGAAGACCGCCTGCAGGCTGTAATAATCCCCCTGCGAGATCGGGTCGAACTTGTGATCGTGGCACCGCGCGCAGTGCACCGTCGCACTGACAAATGTCGACATCACCGTGGCGACCATGTCGTCGCGGTCCATGTAGATGCCGATCTGACGGTCGATGCTGTCATCCCGGATGTCCCGGAGCGAGCTCTCGTCCCAGGGCCCCGCGGCGATCATCCCGAGTGCGACAGCCAGCCCCGGCTCGTCGGGGAAAAGCGCGTCCGCGGCGACCTGCTCCTGAACAAACCGGGCGTACGGCGTATCGCCGTTGAACGCCGCGATCAGGTAGTCGCGATAAGGCCACGCGTTGGATCGGACGCGATCCTGGTCGTGCCCGTGCGTCTCGGCGAAGTGGACGAGGTCCATCCAGTGCCGCGCCCAGCGTTCGCCGTAATGGGGACTCGCGAGCAGCCGATCAACCAGCCTCTCGTAGGCGCCCGGCCCGCGGTCAGTCAGGAACGCCGCGACCTCGGCGGGCGTCGGGGGCAGGCCGGTCAGGTCGAACGTCACGCGGCGGATCAGCGTCCGCCGATCGGCCTCGCGCGACGGCCGCAGCCCCTTCTCCGCCAGCTTCGCCGCGACGAAGCGGTCGATCGGCGAGCGGCACCACCCGGCGAAGGTGTCGGACACCGCCGGCACATCCGGCCTGCGAATCGGCCGCAACGACCAGCAGTCAAGCGCGTCGCCCGAGCCCGATGCGATCGCCTTTGTCGACGCGCCGTGGCCGTCGCGAGGGTCGGGCGCGCCCATCTCGATCCAGCGGCGGAAGTCGGCGATGACGGCCGGCGGCAGCTTCTCCTTCGGGGGCATGGCCGAGAAGCCCTCGGCCGCCGTGATGGCCGAGTACAGGGCACTTGCGTCGAGGTCCCCCGGCACGACCGCCGGTCCCGAGACGCCCCCCTTTCGGGTCGCCTCGCGCGAATCCAGCCGCAACTCCCCCTTCGGCCGGGCGAGCGCTGCCGAATGGCACTTCTCGCACCGTTCCACCAGCACCGGCCGGATCCTGCTCTCGAAGAACTCCCGCCCCGCCCGGTCATCGGCGCCCAGGCACGAACCCAGTGCGATGGTCCCCAGCACCAGCCCGGCCAGGATGCCTTCGAACGGCCGCCTCACCCGTCCTGGGCCCTTTCGCCGGGCCATCATTTGCGTGTGCTCGTGCCTCGCCACGACGGATCTCCTTCGCCCGGACGAATCCCCTCGGAAGATTACCCCCTCGGCGCTCGGCCTCGTCTATTCAACAAGATTGTAACAAGACAGCCGGAGGCAAGCGCCCCCGTCTCTCGAGCGAGAGAGCTCGCCGTTCCTAAACCTGGCGATTCGAAGGGCTACCGGCTACGATACCGCGAGGAGGTGCCCCCATGCTCTCAGCCGAAGCGATGGCGCTCCTGGGCCGGCACGTCGAGCAAGACGGTATTCGGGTCGATGACGCCAACCGCGAAGCCCATCGCGAGCTGGCCGCCGCCGGGATCATGTATCCGGTTTCCACCTTCGCACGCGGTTCAGAGGCTTACTTCCGCTTCACCCCGCAGGGCTGGGAGCGTCAGCATGAGATCCTCGCTTGCGCAAGGGTCAGCGCATGACAGCATGTGGCTGGGCTACGATTGACGTTTGACAGCGCAGCACCGAGGACGCATCCGGAGTCACGGATGATCCACAACGGCTCCCTGGCCGCGTGCTTCACCGGCAGTTCGGTGTCCGGTGCCATCTCAACCGCCTCGTCGTGCGTGTGACCTCGACCTCCCACGTCTCCATGTGCCACGACCGCCAGCGCCCGCGTCGCGACCGACGACCGCCGCCACGCGCGACCTTCCCGGGAGCCGACGGCCTGCATCAGATCGTCGTTGAAGAGGCCGGAATCCTGGTTCAGCCTGCCGCCCGGCGAGTTCCCACCTCCGTCTTGATCGTGCGGGAAGAAGGCGCGCCAGGTCATCCCATGCTTTCGGTCGCTGGCCCCCATTCGCTCCCTGTCGATGCGCATCCCCTCCATGAAGACCGCGCCCACTGATCGAGCGATTCTGCGTTCTCGACGGCGTAGGCAAGTGCCCCTTCGACTTCGCGGCGGTCGGGCTTACGGGGCGTTCTCCTGCTCATGCGTCGAGATTCACGCATCTTCTTCGACGGCGCGAGCTTCCCCCATCTGCCTTCTGCGGCGCTCGTGCGGAGCGCGATGATCCGCCCAGCAGGTCCCTCAGGTTCTCCGCCCGCTCCGGTCCGGTCCGAGCTAGCTCGTGATCGAACGACGTGCTCGCCCGGTAGGGGGCCGGCGGGAACGGAAGCGGCGCCCGGACGAACGCGCCGGCCTCGAGCGCCGCGGCGGCGGCGAGCTGGTCGGCCCCCTCGGCGAGCGACGAGACCACCAGCAGCGGCGTGTGCGGATACGCCGCGCGGAACTCGCCAAAGAGGCCGACCAGGCGGCCCCGGAGCACCTCCCGCTCGCCTTCCCGCAGCTCGCGATGCCCGACAACACCCAGCACAAGGGCCACCGCCGGCATCCCCCCGGCCCCGGTGAATGCCTCCGGCGATTGCGACGAATCGATCGCGGGATTCCCGTGCGACTCCATGAACCGATGCTCCTCTCGATCGCAGTAGTTCTGGAAGCCGGCTCATGGCTCGTCCGTGACTTCCGACCCGACCACCGCGCGGATCGCGATCTCGATCTGTTCGGGTGTTCGTCCGAGCTTTTCCAGTATGAAGCAATAAATCGAAGCAGCCGTGTGGAAATTCGGGTGCTCATAACCGGTTTGACGCCGGAACTGAACGAGGATTGCCAGTGCGCGGCGGTGGAGCAGCGCGGCCTCCGACACACGGTTCGTGGAAAAGAGCAACAACGCCAGGCTGCTTAGGTCAGTCGCGACGTGGGGATGGTCGGGACCGTAGATCACCTCGTTGATCGCCAGGGCACGGCTGCTGAGGGGCTCAGCCTCCGATACGCGGTTCGTGGCCTGGAGCAACAACGCCAGATTGTTGAGGACTCTGGCGACTTCGGGGTGGTCGGGACCGTAGCTCCTTTCGGCGATCTCCAAGGCGCGGCGGTAGAGCGGTTCGGCCTCCGACAGGCGGTTCGTTTGCCGGAGCATCTCCGCCAGGTTGTTGAGGTGGGTGACGACTTGGGAGTGGTCGCGCCCGTAGCTCAACTCGTGGATCTCCAGAGCGCGGCGTAGAACTGGCTCGGCCTCCGATAGGCGTTTCGTGGCCTGGAGCAACAACGCCAGATTGTTGAGGACTCTGGCGACTTCGGGGTGGTCGGGACCGTAGCTCCTTTCGGCGATCTCCAAGGCGCGGCGGTAGAGCGGTTCGGCCTCCGACCGACGGTTCGTGGCCTCGAGCAGCAACGCCAGGTTGTTGAGATCTCTGGCGACTGCGGGGTGTCCAGGCCCGTAGGTCGTCTCACTGATCGCCAAGGCGCGGCGGAAGAGGGGCTCGGCCTCCGACAGGCGGTTTGTGGCATGGAGCACCCCCGCCAGGTCGTTGAGGACCACGCCAAGGTCCGGGGACCTGGGGCCTGAGCCGACTTCGCGGAGACGCACGCATTCGCGCAGTAACGGCTCGGCCCTGGCAAACCGCCCGAGATCGTGCAGGATCGAGGCGGCGGCGACGGCGGCGTCGGTCCAGGCCTTCCATTCGACCGGCGAGTTGGGATCGGCCAGCGCCATCGCCCGCTCGAACGCGGCCAGGGCGCGCTCGTGGTGTTCCGGCCGGGGGATCTTGCGAAACTCGGCCAGGGCGGCGGTCCCCTCGATCATCGCCAGCTCGCGGCCCTCGTGCCTGGATTTGTCGGCCACTTCGCGGACACGGGCGTAGTCTCCCCTCGCCAGCGCGGCCCGGGCCTGCTCGAGCGGCGACAGGGCGGCCTGCGCGGCGGCAGGGATCTTGCGATTGACCAGGGATTCAATCTCCGAAGCCGTAAGGTGCACGAGACCGGGTAGATCCTTCAGCGCGCGGCGGCGGGCCTCTTCGGGGGAAATCTCCTTGCTGGCCAGGAGCTGCTGGAGGAAGCGTTCGGCGAACTCCTGTTCGACCTGGACGATCTTCCGGGCCTCCCTCCGCGCGGCCTCGGCCTTCTCGCGCTCTGCCTGCGCGGCACGCCGCTCGAGCTCCTCCTTCTCGCGGGCCACCTGTTGCAGGCGCTGTTCGCGTTCCTGGGCCCGACGCGCGGCCTGCTGCTGCACGATGACGATGCCGGTCGCGCCCAGCGCCGCCAGGCCCACCACCAGGACCACGAGCAATCCCCGCCGCAGCCCCCGGCCCGTCCGGGCCACCTTGACGTCGACCTGCTCGAGCTCATCCCTGAGCCGCTCGACCTTGAGCTGCAGGGTGCGGACCTTCTGGGCGAGCTCCTCGTGAGTCCCCGTGCGGCTGTAGTCCTTACCGGTCGTCGTCAACCGACGGCGGTGTGCCTCTTGCAGCTCACGGAGCTCGGGCGGCTCGGGCTCGTGCGGATCGACGGGAAACCCGTCGCCGGTGAGGA
The DNA here is from genome assembly GCA_027452145.1 of Planctomycetales bacterium. Lineage (GTDB taxonomy): Bacteria > Planctomycetota > Planctomycetia > Isosphaerales > Isosphaeraceae > JAKAUH01. The sequence continues at coordinate 5,619 of DAIDHB010000352.1, read as the reverse complement.
AGACGTAGACCGGCTTGCCGAGCTCGACGGCGATCTCGTATTCGCGCTGGGTATAGCTGCGCCGAGGGGCGTCATCGGGCCGATTCCTCGGCTCGGCGCCGTAGCAAAGGCCGGCGATGTGGACGACGGCGTCGCACGATTCGATCCGCTCGCGGAGCTTTTCGGTCAGGTCGCGATAATCGAGCGGGAAGTTGTCCTGCTCGACGGCGTGATAATCGTTGTCCTCCAGCCCCTTCTTGACGAGCTTGCGGATCGAGCCAAGCTCGCGCGTCACGGCGCTAATGAAGACGCGGACATCGCGTCGGATTGGTCGAGGCGGAGTGTCCATGGCAGACGTCCCACGATGCCACCAGCTAATGCGAGATCCCGAGTATAATCGAATCCGCCGGTCCATGCACTCGCGGCGGAGGGAAAAGGCACGGGGGCATGGTGAAGTGAAGGAACCGGCGATCGGGGCGTGGCCTACTCGGCCGCCAGGTCCTGAGAACCGGCGGGTGCCGGAGAAGTGATGCACCCCGCCGATTCGAGTGGCCCAGCCGCTGCTGCGGCGTTACCTACAGAATCCTACCCTTGACGAGAACAGCGAGATACTGACGAGATACTGACATGAGACGTGTCGATGACTGCAACACGACTGCGATGGCATGCAGTGAATTGGGTAGATTGGAAAAGCCTGACTCTGATACCAGCGCAACCCTATGCGACCTTGTGGTTAAGGCCGGATCGAACATGCGGTTTGGTGCCGTCGGACCTGCGGACATGCACAAATCAATTGACGAGTCTCGTTGTGACTCATCATTGGCATCGGACTTAAGGACTGGAGACGAAGGGGATCGAACCCTCAACCTCCTGGTTGAAAACCAGTGAGCGACCCGTCGTAAGTGGCAACCTGTCTGAAGTTACGTCAACCACTTCCGGCGATTGCACCGCCGCTTGCACCGACAAGCCTCCGATCTCGCACGAACCGGTCGCCGCCCCCCCCTCGCCGATCTCGTCGCCGGGCTTACCGAAGATCAGCGGCGCCGGCTCATCACCCTCCTCCTCGGTCGCGAGGAAGGCGAGGCCCGATAGATCATTCCTGGCACCCAGCGTGAGACCTTGCGGGTCGAGAGGCCCTCCGCCCGGCCCGCCATCAACCCGATCAGCTCGAAGCTGATGACGATCGCCATCACGGCCCGTTTTCCGCATTCGTCGCATCGGCCGGATCTCGACTTCGGCCGCCCCTCGGATCGGCCATCCGGCTGCGCGGGATCATCCTGGCCATCAACCCGGTTCGCCGCGGCGGACTCCGTCGCGGGCGGGCCGTCGACGGGACCGGCGGTTGGCCCGGGTGATTTCGCGATCGTCGGCATGATTCTGGCCGCCGCCCGTGGCTCCAGCCCGGCCCCCGCCGAGCATCGAGGACTGGCGTCGAGTCCCAGCTCATCGACCGGCGACGTGGTCGTCGGGTTGGTCCGGCGGATGGGGCCTGAATTCGGAGTCGAAGATTCGCGCCGAAAAATGTTTGCGCTTTTACGTTTTTAATCGCAGAATACTATAGAGCGATGCCACGAGGATGCTCACGCCATCGAGGAGGACGACCCGTGACGCGCGAACGGACGACGCGTGCCTGCCTGACGCTGAGGGCGCGGCAGGTCGACGAGCTACGAGAGATTTCCCGCGAGAGTGGCGCCCCGGTCACCGAGTTGACCCGCCGGGCAATCGACGCGTATCTGGCCGGCCGCCGAGGCGCCGGCCAGCCCCCTGAATCTTCTCCGGGGCAGCCGACGACGGCGAGTGCCTGACGGTTTCTGAATCGGCAGGGATGCCGACATATGATCATGCTTGCCTTGTGTTCGGCCGTGATGCCGGTGCTCGGTGTCGCCGCGTGCGGCTGGCAGATGTACAGGATGTTGACCGGAGAATATCCGCGGTGGACCGCGGATATTTCCCCACGGAAGCCAAGTAGGGCCCTGATGGCACCGACGAACGCGACCGATGATGGCGATCGCCTCGATGCTGGCCAGGCGACCGGGTCGGAATCCACGCCCACCGATCCGACGCCGCCGCCCCGCGACGGTCGACCGGCGCCGCCCCGCGACGGTGGGGTCGCCCCGCCCGAGCACTGGGCCGGACAGCTTCGCGACACGATCCCCTCGATGTTCCTGTACGCGACGCTGAGCCAGCCCTTCCGCCAGATCGAGGAGAAGGCGTACCGGATCTTCCGCGATCGTCTGCTCGCCGACTGCGGATCGCCGACAGACCCGATCGAGGTGATGGTCATCGAGCCGCTCGCTCTGGCCCATTTCAATTTCGGTTTCCTGCAATGCAAGGCCACGAACGCGCCCACGATTCAGGCAGCCGGCGTGTATGCGTCAGCCGCCTCGCGGCTCATGGGCGAGTTCCGCCGCAGCGCGCTGGCGCTCCAGGCGTACAGGGCGGCCTCGAGGAATCTCGCCGCGACGTCCGCGGGCGATGTCGTCGTTCCTGCCGCCGACCCGTCGACCCGCAGCCGGAAGAAAACCGATCGACCACCGAACTGGGAGCGACCGACAGGAGCGATCGCGATGGAGGATACATCATCCCGTTCCCGCGGGCCGGGTGCGTCTGAACCGAAGAGGAAGTTCAGCGCCGAGGGCCTGGAACGGCTCCGGGCCGCTGCGCTGGCGAATCGGCCGTGGACGAAGGCCCGGGGGCCGGTGACGCCCCAGGGAAAGGAGCGATCTGCCCGCAACGGACGATATCGGCAAGAGGGCAAGGCCTCCCGCCGCGAGCTGGCGGCCGAGTTGAAGTGCGTGTTCGCTTTGATGGAAAGCATGGCCAATACCCGCCGCTCGCTTTCGTGACGCGCGGTTGTCGCGGCCGATCCCCTGGGAGGATCCCTCGGATGAGAACGGAATCTCTGGCGGTATCAAGGTTCCCCAACCCGGCGACTCTCGCCGAGGTCATTCGCCTCGCCGACGCGTGCGAGGACGAGCGCAACACGCTGGACCCGCCGGGGCGCGTGCTGAACTGGTTCGAGGACCTCGACCGTTCGCGCACCACGCCTCGCCGGGACGAACTGTTCCACTTCCTCGCTGCCCTGCCGCCGGAGGACGTGGCAGGGCTCTACGCCCTGAATCGCCTCGGTGACGGACCGTGTCCCGGCCGGGCATCGGCCGCCGCGCGATACCGCGTCTCGTTCGACCTGGCGATCCTGCCCATCCACGGCGAGCACGGCGCCGACGACCTGGCGGCCAAGGGCTTGCTGGCCAACGGGCTCCGCCGCGGCTGCGAGCGCATCGAGCGGGACTCGCACCTGGATTCGTTCAACCCGATTCCTCAGACCCTCTGAGAGGACACCATGGCGAAGTCGAGGAAACCGTCGTTGCCGATCTGCGAGGTGGACAGCGAGATCCAGAAGATCGGCCGCTCCGTCTGCAAGCTGGTCTCGATCGCCGCCGCCCACCCGAGCGACACGCTGGCCTTCGATGCCGCCCAGTCATTGCTCGAGCTGGGGACGTTGCCAGTGTCCCCCGTGGCGCAGGCCATCGAACGCGTACCCGATCCGATTCGTCGCCGGATGCTCGTGCACCTGCTGCAGGAGCTTCCGCCGGCGTTCGAGATCGAGTCCGCCCTGCTCCTGCTGCGGATCGGGGCGGCCGACCCATCCGAGGAGGTCCGGGCTGCCGCGAAAGAGGTGTCCCCGATTCGCCGGCAGCGAACGCGCGAACGGTTCAACCGGATGGCCGAGGTCCGCAGGACGCTGACGCTCCTGCGGGATGAGGCGCTCGAGGCGAAGTGCCGTCAGGCGGAGTCTGGATCGCCCGGGCACGCGTAGCCGGGCGGACTTCCCCGAATTCGCCGACCCCCAGTCCTCCGACCGCCCTTCGCGGTCGAGCGGAGAACAGCGGCATCGCCTGGCTCCCTTCGGTGAACGATCTGATCGTCGATGCCGGGGCCGCCGATGAGGACGGCGGGCTGAAAACCCGCACCATGCTGGCGGGTCGGACACCGGGTTCAGGGACCTGGCGGCCTGGTCGAAGCCGCCGAACACGCCGTTCAGCCGATCGCCCCGCGCCGCTCCGGCCACGCCGGCGAAGGAGCCGGCCTTGATCCGCTCGGCGGCCGCCAGCATGGCGCCCCAGGCAACCCGCGCCAGGGCGCCGCCGACGCTGACCTGCCGAACGCCGAGCTCTGCCATCTCGGCGACGCAGACGTCGGGATCCATCGCCAGGACATTGAGCGGTCTGGGGGCCACGGCCCGGACCATCGCCGCGATGTCGGACCTGTCGCGCACGCCCGGCGCGTACAGGCAGTCGGCGCCGGCCTCGGCGAACGGGACCAGCCTGTCGATGGCCGGGCCGACGGCACCGGGGTCGCCGAGCAGCCCCTCCGTGCGCGCGACCAGGATGACGTCCTCCCCCGACCGACCAATCGCCTCCCGTGCGGCGCGGACGCGTTCTACCGCGTAGGGAAGGTCGAACAGGGCATCCGTCCCGTCGATCCTGCGATCCTCGATGGAGAGTCCGGCCACCCCAGTCCCGATCGCCCAGGCGACGTTGGCCGCCACGGCCTCGGGGTCGGCGGCGAAGCCCGACTCGAAGTCGGCGTTCACCGGGAGGTCGACGGCCTCGCACAGGGATGTCAGGTGCGCAAGGACGTCGTCGCGGGTCACCGCGTAGTCCGGGCGGCCGGTCGTCCAGGCGAACCCCGAACTGGCCGACGCCAGCGCGGCGAAGCCGAGGTGCTCGAGCAGCCGGGCGCTGCCGACGTCCCAGGGGTTGGGCAGGACGAAGCAGCCTCGCTGGTGGAGGGCGCGAAAGGTCGCTAGCTTCTCGGCGGCGGTGCGGGCCATGGGAACCTCGGTTCGGGTTGATGACGCACGGGGATCGATCGCTGCGAAAACGCGGAGACTCGGCGGGGCTCGTCGATGCCTGGATGCGGGCGACGTTCGGATGGTCGAGCGGCACCAGGGCCTGCGGCTCCGCCTCGGACGGCGGATAGCAGCGATTGGAGCGGCCTCAGCCGTAGAGGTTCCTGGCAAGGAACTCATTCCGGAATTTCCCGCGGGGATCGAATTTGCGGGCCAGGTCCTTGAAGTCGCCCAACGTCTCGTAGCGGGATCGCAGGGCTTCCGGCTCGATGGCGAACAGTTTGCCCCAGTGCGGGCGGGCCTGGTACGGGGCCAGCGCCCTCTCGATCACCGGGAGCAGGCCGCGGACGGCATCCCATTCGGGCTTCCAGGTGAAGTGGATCGCCACGCTGGGGCGCTTGTAGCACGGGCTGAGCCAGAGGCCGTCGGCGTCGATCGTGCGGATCTCGGAGATGAGCAGGTGCGGCCCGACCCTGTCGCGCAGGCGCTCGATCGCCAGGATGGCGTCGACCGCGTTCCCTCGAGGGACGAAATACTCGGCCTGCAGTTCCTTGCCGCTGCTGGGCGTGAACCCCATGCGGAAGTGGGGCAGCCGCTCATACCAGGGACCGGACACTCCCATCTGCTCCGTGCAATTCTCCGCCGGGAGCTCGACGATCGGGTGCAGATTGCGGCTCGCTCGCCTCGCCCCGTAACGGGTCAGATCCGCCGCCGGCTCGCCCTCGGCCCCGACGCGACGCTTGACCCATACCTCGGAGATCCGGCCCTTCTGCCAGTCGGTGAAC
>DAIDHB010000351.1 GCA_027452145.1 Planctomycetales bacterium | reverse complement strand
CGCTCTCGCCCGAGGCGTTGGCCCGGCTCCAGCTCGACCTTCTTGATGCGCAGACCCTTGAGGATCTCCGCCTGGACGACTGAATCCCCGGTCGTTCGGCGACGAGGCGAGTTCGAGGGTGCCCGCAACGTCGACGCTCTTGATCCTGGCTGCGCCCCCGGACACGACGGCCTGATTCACCCGGGCTGCGGAGCGAGCTGGGGCTCGTTGTGCCGTTTCCGAGGTTGTCGTGGTCCGTCGATTCCAGGAATGTGAGTGGGGACCCCAACCGGAACCGGTTCTCACCCACTCTTTTGCCGTCGATGGATCACGATGCGCTTCGAGCCAGTGTCCTTCTGTGCGAAGGTCCCTGACTGGGTGGCCGGGGTCGATGGCCGAAGGACGTCGCCCCCGGGGCCTGGGCGAGTGCCCTTGCCTCGGGATCGAAGGGCCTCACCGACGCGGGCGGCATCGGGCTATTGCAGGACGTCGTGATAGAGGAGGTACGGGTCGGGCTCGGGCTCCTCGACGCGCGTGTCCTTCGACGTCACTTCCCTGGATTGGTCCTCGAGATTAACCTTCGATGTGATGATGAGATATCCGTCCTGGACCTTGGCGATGTATTGCAGGCCCAGCGGATCGAGGACGTGCCGGAGGTGCTCGCCCAGCGGGAGCGAATCGGCCGAGGGCGGACGCCGGACCGTGCTGTTCAGGCTCCGCTCGGCCTCCTGAAGGCCGATCGGATCCACGTAGATCGGGATGCCGGCCCGGGTGCCAGGCGATCCGGTGGTGGCTCGCCTGAGCTCCTTCAGGAATTCGTCGAGCTTCGCGCCGTCCTGATAATGGAGGGACGTCGGCCGGGCGATGGTTTCGAGGAGCGCCTCGGTGAGCGGCCGTCGATAGACGGCGATGGCGTCGCGGAACTGCCGCTCGCGCACCCGCTGCAAGCCCAGGCTGACCATCAGGGCAATCACCAGGACCAGCAGCAGGAAGGTGCTCAATCGGATCGGCCGGAGCAGCCGCCAACGACGGGTCGCGGGAGCCGACGGGGACGGGATGCTCATTGCGGCTCACTCCGTATCGTCGGCCCCGGCCTTTTCCTGGGCCCGGGCCCTCGACGTGATGACGATGGAGCCGCCCCGGACCTCGGCAGCCAGTCCGAGCGGGTCGAGGATGATCCAGAGCCTCTCACGCAGTCGTGGCTCGACGGCGGCTGAAACGGGCTCGGGCGGCAGCGCCGTGAGCCGCGAATCGAGCGTCTGGCCCGCCTCGCGAAGACCCTCCGTGTCGACCAGCACCGGGACGCCGCGCGGGAACATCCTCACCGCCGAAGGGACTTCGCGAATCCATCGGACGACGTCGCGGAGGCAAGCGTCCTGGGGTCGCTCCCAGGGCGTTACGGGGCGCTGCGTCATCACCCAGTCGAGGTCCCTGCCGGCCCTCGCCTGGTACATCGCCAGCGCCGCGCGCAGGCGGGCCTCGCGCCGTTGGCCCTCGACGGCGAAGTAGCCGAGCCCCGCGATCAGGGCGAGCAGGAGGAGCGTCGGGAGGTGGAGGCGCTTCATGATGGGGCGATCCGACCGGGCCCTGACGGGCGTCGGGCGGCCCGATGGAGCCGGTCCCCGACGCCCGTCGTGGGCCGCGATCGAATCACTCTACCGGCACCGTCGCGTGGAGGCGATAGACCAGCAACGGAGCTCGCTTGCGTGTGACCGCTGAGGCCACCTCATAGCGAAGGTGCCCGCCGGCGCGGTTCAGATGTTCGATCATCGCCTCGGGCGCGGGCGTCCCGGGTGCCTCGGGATTGACGGGGGCCACGCTCACCATGAGCCGAGAGGCGTCGGGAAAGGGGGCGACATCCACGACCCGGAGCATTCGCAAGACATCGTCGCCACAATCGGCGAGAACCTCATCCAGCGTGACGGCGACCTGCCGGCAAAGCTGCGCCGACTTCCGGTCGACGGCCTGCGGCCCCGAGCCCGGCCCGAACGCCGACCCGCCGTGTCGCGATCGGCCTCCTCGACCCGACCGTCGCGCCCCCAATCGCGGGTCGAGCCCGTCGTCCTCGCCCGGTTCGGCACAGAAGCGACGCATCTGCTTGTTCGAAGGCATCCGGTATCTCATGATGACCCTCGTGCCTGGAATGGTTAAAAAAGGTAGGAAAAGCCGATGGCGGTTCCCCTCCGCACGAGCGGGGTGGGACCCGTCACGAACGTGAACGCCTGGTCTGAAGTGTGGGCGTGTGCGTGGGAGCCCGGCCCGGCGCGGCCGGTTCAGGGAAGGCGCGCAGAGCGATCACCCGCGCCCCGGTCGTGCGATGTTCGCGGAGAAAACCGCGCCGGATGGGAGTTAACGCGACCCCCGCGCGGGACTCGGGCTCGACGAGACACGAGTGAGGAGCTGTGTTCGCATCGAGGCCTCCTTCGGAACGCATCTCAGGACGAGATGGGCGGGGAAGGGCATGGATCGCAGACATCCGCGACCGCCATGTCAATGATAGTCGCGCCTTGGGCAACGATCAACCCGATTCACGGCTTCGCGACTTCCTTCCCGGCCGCCTTCTTCTCCGGTGCAGGTGCAGGCTTCGCCTGGGACGCCTCGGGGACCAGCCCCAGCTCGTCGTCGTCGAGCGTCGGGAGGTCGTCGAGCTTCGCCGGTGCCGCGACCTTCGCCGGTGCTGAGGGTGCCGCTGGAGCCGGCCCCACCGCGGTCTTCGCCGCGGCGACCCGGCTCGACCGGATCATCTCCATCGTCAGGAAATAAACGGCTCCCTGGTACATCGCCCCGGCCGAGACCAGGATCATCGTCAGGAACGCGAAGAAGACCGCCTCGCACGACTTCTTCCACCAGTCCCGACGCGGCCCGCGCTCCATCCGTGATTTCACCAGCCGGCGCGCCAGCATCGGGAGCGTCACCGAGACCGCGAACGCCGACTGGCACCAGTACCGGACCGCTCGCTCGTATTCCGATTCCGCGACCCAGATCAGGGTCAGGCAGCCCACGCAGGCGATCGCAATTTGCATCATCACCTGCGAGGCCGAATGGTCTTTCCAGAACCCCAGCGCCATCGACGTCAGCCCGATCGCCACCACGAAGAGAACCGGGACGTCGACCTTCCAGCCCATCGGCAAGGGATTGGTATATTCATAGACCTTCACAAACAGCGCCATGGCCGACGCCGACATCAGGACGAACATCATGATCGTCCCCATCGAGAACCGGAACAGGCGCATGGCGGAATCCTCCGAGGCCGAGCCGCCGGTCATCGGCGCCATCGGTTGAAGATTGTACGGGAATCCTCGCAGACCGCCAGCCTTATCCCTGTCCGCGATGTCGTCGGACGATCCCCACATATCGGGAAGCCAGCTCGCGAATCTTCTCGAATTCGCCGGCGGCGATCGCCTTCGGGTCCACCAGCGCACTGCCGACGCCCAGGCAGCAGGCGCCGGCCTTCAGGAACGATTCGGCCGTATCGAGATCGACCCCGCCGGTCGGCATCAGCCGGATCTGCGGGAGCGGGCCGCGAATCGCCTTCAGGTACGCCGGACCGCCGACATCCGCCGGAAAGACCTTCACGACGTCGGCCCCGGCCTCCCAGGCGGCGAGGATCTCCGTCGGCGTGAAGGCGCCCGGCATCACCGCTTTATCGTAGCGTCGGCAGAGGCGGATCACCTCGAAGTTCAGGGTTGGCGAGACAATGTACTCGGCTCCCGCAAGCAGGGCGGCGCGGGCGGTCTCAGGGTCGAGAACCGTCCCGGCGCCCAGGGCGATGGTGTCGCCGAGTTCCCGGCGCACCTCGCGGATCACGTCGAGGGCGTCGGGCACGGTGAACGTCACCTCGGCCGCGAGCACGCCGCCGTCGGCCAGCGCGCGGACCACCTTCGCCAGCGCGTCCGGCGATTCGGAACGGACCACCGCCACGATCCCAGCGTCCAGGATCCGTCGCATCGTCGCTTCTCGGCCCATCGAACGATTCTCCCCCTCATGAAAGGCCCATTCGGCCGGCCTGATCCGCCCCGGACATCGGGGCCTCTCTCGATACCGGGAGCCGGACCACAAACTCAGCGCCGAGGCCGGGACCCTCGCTGTGCGCCAGGACAGACCCGCCGTGCATCTCGGTCAGCCGGCGGACGAGCGTCAGCCCGATCCCGAGCCCTCCCTCGGCACGCTCGGGCGAGCGCTCGCCCTGAACGAACAGCTCAAACATCCTCGGAAGCTGCTCGGGCGGGATGCCTACCCCGGTGTCACGCACCCGAATCACCACCTCGTTCGCGAGGGCGTCTCGGCTCGCCCTCAACGCGATCGACCCACCCGGCTCGGTGTATTTTGCCGCGTTCGTCAGCAGGTTCACCACGATCTGTTCGAGCCGGGTCGGGTCGGCGTCGAGGCAAAGTCCCGGCTCGCTCGCCACATCCAGCCGGTGCCCACGCTCCTCGATCAGCCGGCGGACCGCCGCCAGCGCCCCCGAGATCACCATGCCGAGATCCACCCGGGCTCGACGCAGCCGAATTTTCCCACGGGTGATCCGCGAGACATCCAGCAGATCGTCGATCAGCCGGATCAGATGCTGCACCTGCCGGCCGATCACATCCACCCCCCACGGAACCGGCTCGGGCATCGGGCCGGAGGCGCGGATCAGGTTCGCCGCGTTGCTGATCGCCGAGAGCGGGTTCCGCAGCTCGTGCGCCAGCATCGCCAGAAACTCGTCCTTCCGGCGGTCGTTGGCCCGGACCTCGTCGTACAGCTCGGCCGTCCCGATCGCCGAGCCAGCCAGATTCGAGAGTGCCGTGGCGACCGCCACCTCGACCGCGTCAAACCGGTGCCGCTCCCGGTAGTAGAAGACCAGCGTCCCGCTCAGCTCGCCCCGGATGCAGAGCGGGACCAGCAGCGTCGACCGTATCCCCTCGCGCCGGTACGCCTCGCGACGGACCTCAAAGAAGGGGTGCTCCAGCACGTCCTCGGCGATCACCGGATGCTCGGGAACGCGCGGGCTCCGCGAGACCACCTCGACCGTCGCCCGCTTGTACTCGTCGGAGAGCCCCGCGCCCATCACAATCCCCCACCGGCCGCTCGCCGGCTGGTGCCGCCAGACTGCGTACGCGTCGGCCGCGATCAATCGCTCTGAGAGCCGGAGGACCGCCGCGGCGACATCGTTGACATCGAGCGAGGCACTCAGGCTGCCCGACGCCTCCACCAGTAGCCGGAGCCGCTCCTCGATCCGACAGTGAAGCTCAAGCGCCTCCTCGC
>DAIDHB010000350.1 GCA_027452145.1 Planctomycetales bacterium | reverse complement strand
CCTCCCCCGCCACGGTGAGACCGGCCCTGGAATGGGCCTTCGAAATCGCTACCAGCGGCGAACCGCTGCCTCCCCTCGGGTTCGTCGCCGACGTGGGGAATGTCGCCTTCGGCACCGATCGCAGCAGCGCGGGCCAGGGGTTTCGCGCGGTGCCCGGGTTTCCATCTGGGCTGGCACGCACCTACGAGGACCACGTGCTCGGCAAGCTCTACGCCGACTGGTCGTTCGAACGCGCCGGCGAGGCGCTTCGCCGTTACCAGGGCCGCGACCGCGCCCGCGGCCTGGCCTTCGTCATCAAACAATTTCGGGAGCGGGCCGACTTCGGCGGCGTTCACCTCAGCCCTGCCCTGCTGAAGGGACTGCTCGATCTGCCTCCCGAGGAGGTGCTGGCCCAGGGCTGGAAGTCGCTCACCGACGATGCCCTGATGCCGGTGCTGCTGCCGCTGTACGAGTCGCTGATCGTGGCCGCCCGGCGCACGGCCGAGGTGCTCGGTCCCGAGGATCTCTTTGAACTGGAACACGGCACCGCCCTGGCCGAGATGGGGCAGCGGGTGGCACTGCGACAGGTGCTCCAGGCCGTCACCCGGCTCGATGCCGCCTTGCCCCGCTTGCGCATTCGCCCGTCGGCCCGCCGTCAGGAGGTGCCGCCGGCGCTGGTCGACGAGGATACCTACGCCGTCGGCGGGTTCTCCTCGATCTCGACCCGTGGCACCATCGAGAGCCTGCTGCACTCGCAGCTGGCCTACATGGAGAAGGACGAGAGCCCCGACCTGTTCGACATCAAGTTCCTCCGCGACGAACTGCTCTACTACTCGCGTGACGAGAACCGGTTCCTCCGCCGCCGCCGGACGTTCGCGATCGTCCTCTACCCCGACCTTGCCCTCGCACGCGTCAAGGACGTCGAGCTGCCGCGCCAGCGCGTGGTGCTCGCGCTGGGACTTCTGGCGGCGCTGCTCCGTCGGCTCACCGAATGGCTGAGCGACGAGGCGATCGTCTTCGAATTCCTCTTCGTCCGCCAGGGCGAGGCCGAGCCGATGGCGGCCGAGCGGGCGCTGGTGGAGATGGTCCTCCGCGAGGCGATCGCCAATGGGACCGCGTTGACCGAGGCAATCGACGAGGACCAGCTTGTTGCGCGTTGCGTGGCACGATCGCGTCGGAGCCTCTGCCAGGCGCTGACCGTCGCGACCGCCGACCGCCGGATCGTCGCCGAGGGAGTGCCGGTCGCGAGCCTCCGGCTCGATCGCCCGCGTCCGGCGTTTTCGTCGGGCGAGGAACCGCCGGCTGTCCTCGAACCCGATTCGGAAGAGGCTCTGGCGAGCTGGCGGGCCGTGCTGGAGCGGCTGCTGGGGCTTTGGGCCTGAGCCCTCGGCGGGCGGCGGTCCTCGAATCGAGCGCGGCGCGGAAGCCGCCCCATCGGTTGGGTCGCCACGCGGCGAGGCGGAGATGATACCAGGCCGCCATTCGCAATGCGAACGGGCGCATGCAAGAACTCCCTCGGACGGCCATCTGGTCGAGGAACGGACGCCCCGGCGTGGCGGAAAATAGGACGACGGGTTTGAAATTGACCCCTGTCGGGATTCCTGGTAGGAAATCGGCTTGCCTCGTCGCCGCTTTGGGGGCCGGCCGAAACAACCCTTTTACGCGGGCCCACCTCGGTCGACAGCGGGGTAATACCATCGGGCCAGGACTCCACCGCGTCGCGATGACCGGCGACACCACGGCGGCCCAGACGCTCCAACCGGCTTCGTGGGAGAAGGGAAACGCATGGCGATTATCTCATACGCCCAAAACCGGGAGGACGTACTCCTTCATCGCGTCTTCTCCGACTCCTCCCGCGGTCTCTACATCGACGTCGGGGCCTGCGACCCCGTGACGCATTCGGTCACAAAGCACTTTTACGAGCGCGGCTGGGACGGGATCAACATCGAGCCGATCCCGGCGATGTATGAGGCTCTGGCCCAGGACCGGCCGCGCGACGTCAACCTCTGCGTGGGGCTCTCCGACCGCGAGGGGACGCTCAATTTTCATGAATGCATTGACCTCGCCGAACTGTCAACCTTCTCCGACGAGCAGGCGGAGGGCCTGCGGAAGAGCGGGTTCGCGATTGTTGACCACGAGATTCCCGTCACGACTCTGGCACGCGTCTGCGAGCGGCACGTTGACCGGACGATCGACTTCCTCAAGGTCGACGTCGAGAGCATCGAACGCGAGGTCCTGGCCGGGGCCGACTGGAGCCGCTATCGACCGAGGGTCGTGCTGGTCGAGGCCACCCGGCCGAGTACGAACATCCCCTGCCACGAGGAATGGGAGCCGATCCTGCTCGCGGCCGATTACCTCTTCGCCTTCTTCGACGGTCTCAATCGCTACTACGTCCGCGCCGAGGATCGCGAGTTGATCCCCCGGCTCGCCGTGCCGGCGAACGTCTTCGACGATTTTGAGATCCACGAGTATCGGAGTCAGATCGACGGTTACCGCGGCCAGATCGACGGACTGCGCGCGGATCTCGAACGGGCTCGGCGATCACTGGTCGATATCGAGGCGGCCCGCTGCCGCGCGCAGGCCGGCCTCGACGAGAACCGGGATGCTCTGGCGGCACTGCGTCGGGAGTGGGAGGAATCGCAGGCAGCCCTTCACGCCGCCCGGTCCCGGCTCGACGACGCCACCGCCGAACTGGCCCCGTTCCGCGATCTGGGACCCATCGCCATCGAGGTGGCCCGCGGCCTGCGCCGGCTGTCGACCCGGGCACCGCGACTCGCGGCGATGGGGAAGTGGATGATCCGACACGCGCAACCCGCTCTGCGGGTCTCCCTACCGGACGCCTGAATCCCGCCGTTGCTCGCGGTTTCTCCCGCCGACGAACGATCGGCGCGGGGTGGGAGGGTATCGGCCGAGGTTAAACTGGACAAGACTGGACGGGTCTGTTATCTGGTCGATTCGGGACGCAGCATGCGCCCGAAATCGGTAGCCGTTCCCCGATAGATTCCTACCAATCTCGCGAGTAAGCAACCCCCCGCTGAAGCGGGGAGCTTTCCGGTTAGACCGCCCGACAGATCGGGCGGCTTCCCAGTTCTATCGCCAGCTTACGGTTGGCGAGAGCCCTGATGTTCAGGGCGGCGTTTCGGTCGGCATGATCCGCATACCCACAGTTCTTGCAGAGGAACTTCTCTTGGCTCGACCGGTTGGCTTTTTCACAGTGCCCGCACTCGGCGCAAGTCCGGGATGTCTTCCGTGGGTCCACATGGACCACCGGAACACCCGCCAATTGCGCCTTGTAGGCAATGAAGCCGCCAAGCTGGGCGAAACCCCAACTGCCGAGCCTGTTCCTTGCATCGCCGCCCCGAGCCGTGACCCGT
>DAIDHB010000349.1 GCA_027452145.1 Planctomycetales bacterium | reverse complement strand
GGGGCCGCGGCGGGCTCGGCCTGGGCCAGCGCCGGTGCGCCGTCGCCGGCGGGCGCCGGCGGGGCGACCTGCGGCTGGCCGCCGGCACGCGCCATGGCAATGTCGTGCAGGACGTTCTCGGCCCGGTCCGCCTTCAGGTCGGGATACACGTCCATGGCCAGCGCCTCGCGGGCCTTGCGGTCGGCCTCGTCGAGACGGCCAGCCTTCAGGAGATCGCGCGAGTTCTTCACCAGCTCGTTGTACACGCCGACGCTCGACTGCTCGCGGGCCGGCAGCTTGCGCGCCACGTTCCGGCGGCGGAGCGCCCGCGCGGCGGCCGCCACCTTGTCCGGGTTATCCTCGAAGAGGCTGTAATTGAGCCCCCACCGCTTGACCTCCATCGCGACCGCCTCGGCCTGGTCGTACTGTTCGCTGTTGAGCAGCGCCCGGGCCTCGCTCAGCTTCATCTTGGCGGTCTTGTGGTCGTGGGGCAGGTTGGGATCGGCCGCCAGCGCGGGCGTCGCGGCGGTCGGGCGGGCCTTGACGATGGCCTGCTCGAGCTTGTCCGGCGTGTCGTCGAACAGGCCCCAGCGGACCTCGAGCCCGCGCGCCTCCTCGACCTTCTGCATGGCGTCGTCGTAGTTGCCGCGGAGGAGCTGCTCGCGCCCCTCGTGCAGCAGCCAGCGGCCGCGCTGCTTCGCCTCGGCCGGCGAGAGCGGCGACGGGGCCGCGCCGGCGGTGGCGACGGCACTGGCACTGGCCCGGACGGGCGGGGCCGCCGCGGCCACCGCCGGTGCGGCCGGCATCGGGCTCGTCGCCGCGGAGGCCGGGGCCACCGCCGCGTCCCGCACCGCCGGGGCCGCCGGAGTCCCCTGCGGGACCTTCGCCAGCTCCTGAAGGTACAGGTCCAGCATCTTGCATTCGTCGTCGCGAAGCTGGTCGCGGTACATGTCGGCCGCCTTCAGGTACTTGGCGGCCAGCTCGTACTGCTGCGTGTTGAACAGCTCCGCTCCCGCTTTCAGGTACTTGATCGGTGGCGCGGGCGGGGCCTTGCGGGTCGCCGAGGATGCCGCTCCGGCCGCGTCATCGGGACCGGCGCCACTGGTGGCACCTCCCCATGCGCCAAGGATCAAGATGAGACTGACCGTTCTTAGCCTTCCCAACGCGACCTCCTTTCGCCGCCCGCGAAGACCGCCGACGACGTCCCTGGCGACGGTTTGATTCCTGCCTTCACGAGTGGGAGACCTTTAGCCCATGCATCGCGCAAGCCAGCCCGCCTCCACGGGCCGGCGGCTACACTCTCTACCTGAGTGCAAGGCGTCTTCCTGGAACGGACGTGGATACTCGCCCCGACCGGGGAAATGATGGGCGAGGATGTACCGCCCCGCACCCTTCCGGTCAAGGTGACTGTTCCGAGGAAAACGACTTTGTCTCCACTATGATCGGCAACCCGCACCGGGTTATTCACCCTCATCACCCGATCGACCCGATTTTTCGGCAACACCCGACCAATCTTCATAATCGGCACATCCGAAAGAATCAGCCTGAGATGGCATCAAGAGGCAGGGTTGAGCCAGACGGGCGGTCGAACCGCGGAGCGACGGGGTGGTCGGAGGATGCGCGAGGGCTCGCCACTCGCGGCCCGGGATGGAGATCGGCCTCGGCGCAGGGAGCCCGGGGCCGCCCGCCGCCTCGTCGGGCCATGCCATCATCGGTGGGCGGCCTCTCGGCCATGCCCCTTGTCCCGAGGGTAGCCGGCCCCCATAGAATTGGCCGAGATGAGTCCGCTTCCTTCTCCCTGGTCGTCGACGACCAGCGTTCCAGGACAATCCGCATCCACTGGAGGTCTTTCGTGGCAGAAAGCCATCGTGGTTATCATACGTTCCTGACCTCTCCCTGGTGGAAGGTCGGCCAGGCGATGCCCGACGCAGTGGGCCTGCGCGTCAATGAAACCGCGACCCGGGCCCGCGCCGGCCTGTTGAACATGCTGTCGGCCACGACGATCTTCCTTCTGATCGCCGCGCCCCAGCTCGACCCGGTGATCTACGTCGGTCCCTACGTGATCTTCGACATGTTCATCGCCGCGGCCATGGGCCTGACGCCGCTCTGCCCCACGGGCATCCTGGGCACGCTGCTGACCCTGCGCATCCGCCCGGTCTGGAAGCCCGCCCAGCCCAAGCGATTCGCCTGGACCCTCGGCGGGTCGCTCGGCGTCGTCTGCCTGACCATGCGGCTGCTCCACGTCCCGAACCCGTGGATCATCGGCGTCGTCGCGATCTGTTTCGTCCTCACCTGGCTCGAGGCCGTGCTGGGATTCTGCGTCGGCTGCTGGATGTTCTCGCTCCTCTTCGAGTGCGAGGTCTGCGAGGTCCCGTATCGCCGCTTCAGCCCGACGGCGGCGAACAGCAAGAACCTCAATACCGCGTGAAGCGACAGAGCCTGATCCTTACTGATTTGCCGTTCGGCTCGCCTTCTTCCCCGGCCTTTTCGGAGAAGCCGGCGGCAGTTCCTTCTGAATCCGCCGGACGGCCCCCGGAATTGGGGCGTGCGGATCGATCCAGAATGGCACGGCCTCCGGCTCCGGGGTCAGGATGTCCTCGATCTCTTCGCGACGGGAAACCAGCGCAACGAGCGCCTTCGGATTCCGAGGGCGCCAGTCCAGCAGCGACAGGGCATCGAAGTTCACCTGATTCTCGCCGATGCCCGGGATGACGACCCGCCTAGCGATGTCGCGCAGCGTATCGGGGCTGGCGTTCGCCCGCGCGAGGACGCGGTCGAGCCGATCCAGTCGCGCCAGGGCGCGGAGCTGCCGCCGACGATACTCCGCCTTGTGATCGAGCGCCCGGCCAGGGCGAAGCTCGGCCGTCGGGAAGGCGTCGGCCTGATTCGGGCGAAATGGCGGGGCCTCCGCGACGATCTGCATCTGCGCCCGCGGATTATGGACGGCGAACGCCACCACGATGAAACCGAGCACGCCCAGAGCCTGCCGACGAGTCAACCGCCTCGATCCCGATCCGCCCGGGCGCACCGCCGACCACCAGCCCGCCGCGAACAGGACCATTCCCACCTGGGGCACGGCGTTGTACCAGCTCAGCAGCCGGAGCTGGCCATAGGCCAGATGACCGCGCAGGGTAAATTCCATCATGTAGCAGACCAGGGCCATCGTCAGACCCGCCGCTTCCAGCGAGTTGAGCCGGCCCAGACCGCCCCGCGACCAGGCATGAAGCGCCGTCAGGAAAACGAGCAGTCCGGCGGCGTGCCCCGGCGTGGTCGTCGCGTCCACGCCGAGGTTGCCGAAAACGCCGACCTCGACCATCGCCAGTGCGGTGTGCAGAACGGCCTGAGCAGGTCGCGGCGGGATGCCCGCACGATGGTCCCAGAAGTGGACATTCGCCAGGAGATCACCCCGCGAGAACGCCACGACGCCCACGGCGGCCAGGACCGTGAGAACGGCCAGCAGCATCGCCCCGCGGCGAGCGCGCGGCGCCTTCCGGGCGAACAGGTACGCGATCGCCGCCGGCGTCGCGACCAGCCCGCCCGACCCGACGGCCGCGGCGGCGATCGCCCCGATAACGATCGCGACGAACCGCAGAACCTCGCCCTTGACCGCCCACGCCCGCCCCAGGCTCACCGTCACGACGATCGCGGCCCCCGCCCACAAAAAGCCTGGCCGGCCGAGTATTACGTCACGATCGGATCACTCGCGCTGGAGAGACTCAAAAGGGCCATCGCCCCCAGCGCCGAGTCTCTCTGCCCGGTCTCCCTCGCCACGAGCCAGCCCACCGCCGCCACCGGCGCGATCAGGGCCAGGTACGACGCCCAGGCCAGGACCGTCGGCAATGCCTACAGCCGCCCCGCCCAGCTCACCAACCCGAAGGTCCGCAAACGAAAGATCGGAACGAAGTGAGTATTGTGCGGCACCACCAGATATCGCATCGTCGTCGGCCAGTCCCTGGACCGCGAGACGTAGGCAAAATCGTCGAGCCGCAGGCTGAACTCGCGCAGCTCGTCCGCCAGGATCCAGGCCGGCAGCACGCAGGCGATGGCCATCAGCACCGCCACGACCCAACCGGGAGCCGGCCGTTGCCATTGCGCTGCGACGGAACTCCGACCGGCGCCCGGCGTCGATTCACCGGCGATCGCGGCGTCGCTGCCGCCCTCGTGCTTGTCCCGCGGATCCATCGACAACGCCCAATCGCTGGCCTGGCCTGGCCTGACCTGTCGGTCCCGTCGCCCACGTTCCTATTCTGGGCACCTTCAGAAGGGCATGTCGACGGCCGGGTCAAGGACCGCCGAACTCGTCCTTCTCTCGCCCTCTACTTGATCTCGCGCTCCGTCCCGGCCGCCGGGTCGATGACCTTGATGGATGGCTTGCCGTCCCGGTCGACCCCGATAACCAGGCGCTGCTTCGCGTTGCTGTCATGGATCGAGAAGGCGGCCGATCCGTCGGCGAGGAGGCGCCACGACGACCTGAGGACGTTCTTCCCCGCCATCAGCGAGATGGATGGCACGCCGCCTGACAGCCCAAGGGCGATGCGCGGATCACCTTGCTCGTCCCGCACCTGGAGCGAGGGCTCTCCGTCCTTGCTGAGAGAGATCGAAACCCGCCCCTTCCCTTTCCGGCCCACGGTGACGTCGGGGCCGGAGTCCTTGCGGACGCCGAGGTGGATCGCGGCCTCGCCGCTGTCGTCCAGCAGGACGAGCTGCGGGTTGCCGCCCTCGGGATCGATCGACAACCCCAATTTCATCTTCTTGTCGTTGTCGTACATCGAGAGCGAGGGCAATCCGTCGTCGCCAATGCCGAGTGAGAGCCTCGTCTTCCCGTCCTTGTCGAAGAATGAGAGACGGGCCTCGCCCTTCGCCCCCTTGAAGAGGGCGGCCCGCAGGACATCATCGGGCCCCCTGACCTCAAACCGCTCCGCCTCCATGCGATCGGCCTTGAGGAGTTCCTGCTCCTTCTGTGCGGCACCGGCCAGATGACCGATGGCGAAGATCCCCCCGAGCAACAGGCCCGTCCAGACATACCGCCGCCATCGGCCGGGAGGCGTGGGACAGCCCCGATCGGCCGCGCGAGGAGCCACCGCCGAGTCCAATTCGTCGTGAGTCGACGTCGCCGGATGGGAATTTCGCATGATGCTCGCCTGATCGTTGTTCATTCTGGACTGGATTGTTCGCACGCGGAAAGGCCGGTGAGGGTGGTCCAGGGCGCGGGTTCAAGGAAGGGTGCGGGTCGTCCCGGTTTGCTGGTCGTTCAGTCGGATGAATGGCCTGTCCATCGGATCGAGGCCAACCTGGAGGGCATCGGAGGACTTGCCCTGGTGCAGGGACAGCTCGGGATGAGCGGCGCCAATCATCCGGAGTAACCCCTTCACACGGTTGTCTTCCCCCAGGAGCGCGAGGTTGGTCAGCTCGTCGGAAGCCCAGATCAGCAGGCGAAGCTCCTCTGTCCCGTCCTTGATGAAAACGATGCCGGGCAAGGCGAAACTGGCCAGGATGACGGAGGCCATCGACGCCTTCACCATCTTGAGAATCGGTACACCGCCCACCGCGGAGAGGCTCACCTCCATCGAGGTCTTCAGGTCGGCCACCGTGACCCTCGGCGATCCGGATTCGTCGACGTTAAGAATCGTCCCGTGGCCCGACAGGTCCTCGCGGTGGAAGGCCATGCTCTGCCCATGCTCATGGTCGGATCCCAGCGAGAAGAACCATCCGCGCGAGCTGTGAAAGGTCAGGCTCGCGGGGCCGTCGTCGGAAATGTACAGCATCGCTGCGCCGGGTTCCTCGGGATTGGGCAATCGGAACGCACCGGCGACGATGGTCTTCGCCCTGATAACGTCACGGGCGTCGTCGGCACCATGGCCGCGCCCGATCAGGGCCACGACGATCGCGGCCGCGACTCCGGCCAGCAGGAGATCATCGAGGCGGAACGCGACCCCTCGGCACCTCGCGAATCCCATGGGATGCACCTCCGACCTCGTGTCGTGAAGAAGAAGCAAGAGGCCCGATCAGTGTCACAACGTGCGCGAATTTACCCGACGGCGTTCCACATCGAAAGGGCCTTCAGGCGAGGATGGGCGTGATGACCTCGCCGTGGACGTCGGTCAGGCGCATGTCGCGGCCGCCGAAGCGGTGGGTCAGGCGCTTGTGGTCGACGCCGAGCAGGTGGAGCATCGTGGCGTGCAGGTCGTGGATCTCGACCTTGTTCTCGACGGCGTGGTAGCCGTAGTCGTCGGTCGCTCCGTAAATCGTGCCGCCCTTGATGCCGCCGCCGGCCAGCCAGACCGTGAAGCCGTAGGGGTTGTGGTCGCGGCCGTCGGAGCCCTGGGCCATCGGGGTGCGGCCGAACTCGCCCGCCCAGACGACGAGGGTCGAATCCAGCAGGCCGCGGGTCTTCAGGTCGCGGAGCAACGCCGCGATCGGGCGATCCACCGCGCGGGCGTTGTTCTCGTGGCCGTGCTTCAGGTCGCCGTGCTGGTCCCAGCGGTCGCCTCCCACGGCCGGGCAGAGCAGCTCGATGAAGCGGACCCCGCGCTCGACCAGCCGGCGGGCGATCAGGCACTCGCGGGCGTAGATCCGCGTCGCGGGGAACGGGTCGTCCATGCCGTAGAGCCGGCGGGTCGCCTCCGATTCGCCGTCCAGGTCGACCAGGTCAGGCACGGCCGACTGCATGCGGAAGGCCAGCTCGTAGTTGGCGATCGCCGCCTCGACGTTGTCATGATGGCCGATTCGGCCCAGGACGCCATGGTCGAGCGCGCTCAACAGGTCGAGCTTGCGCCGCTGGTCGGATTCGCGCGGCTCGGTCCGGGCGATGTTGGCGATCGGGTTGGCGCTGGGGCGGAAGACTGAGCCCTGGTAGGCCGCCGGCAGGAACCCGCTGCTGAAGCAGTCGATCCCGCCGGGCGGGATCAGCCCGCCGTTCAGGACCACGAAGCCGGGCAGCTCGCGGCTCTCGCTCCCCAGGCCGTAGGTGATCCAGGCGCCGTGACTGGGCCGGCCCTGAAGGCCGCTGCCGGTGTGGAGGAAGTAATTGGCGGCCGTGTGCTCGGAGAAGTTCGAAACCATCGACCGCACGATCGCCAGGTCGTCGACGCACTTCGCGACATTTGGAAACAGGTCGCTGACCGGGGTCCCGCTCTGGCCGTAATTGCGGAATTTCCACGGGCACTTCAGCACGTTGCCCACGTTGTTGAACTGGGTGGGGTGCGTCTTCACCTTGATCGGCTGGCCGTGCTCGCGATCGAGCCGCGGCTTCGGGTCGAACGTGTCGACCTGTGACGGGCCGCCGTCCATGTAGAGGAAGATCACCGAGCGGGCCTTCGGACGATGGTGCAGCGCCCGCAACGTGCCCCCGGCGGCGATGCCGTGGATGTCGACCTCGGCATCCGCGGCCTCGTCGAGCCTCGCGCCGAACGCCGGCTCGCGGAGCAGGGCGGCGAGCGCCAGGGCGCCGAAGCCATTCCCGCAGCGCATGAGCATCTCGCGGCGATTCATCCCGGGCGGCAGGAAGCGGCGGCAGTGCATGGCGAAGGTTCCGTATTGGTGAGCACCCAGGTCAATGTCGAACCCATCGCCCCACCCCGATCATCCGTAGATCGGACGAAGACCTTAACCGCGAAAAACGCGAAAAACGCGAAAGAAGAGGGGGACAAAAGAACCTCGGGGACAATCCTGGTCTGATCTCTTTTTCGCGTCTTTCGCGGTTTTCGCGGTTAATTCCGAATGTATGGCAGCAGGGCGGCTCTCGAGGCGTCAGTCCACGAAGATCAGTTCTTTCATGTTGACGAGCACGTGGCAAAGGTCGGGCCAGCCGGAGCGGGCGAGGAAGTCGAGGCAGGCGCGGGATTCGTCGGCGGTCGGCGGACGGCCGAACGCCATGCGGAAGGCGGCGTCCAGGCGCCCGCGGTCGTCGAGGCCGGGCAGGGCCGCGAGCCGATCGGCCCACTTTCGGGCCTGCTGGACGACGAACGGGTCGTTCAGCAGGATCAACGCCTGGGCGGGGACGTTCGAGGCGTTGCGACGGCCGATGCAGGTGAAGGGCACGGGAGCGTCGAAGGCGAGCATCATCGGGTTGAGGAAATTTCGGCGCACGGACTGATACACGCTGCGGCGGCCGTCGCCGTCGAGCGAACCCGAATGGCCCGGTCGGCCGCGGCCGTCCATGAAGGCCGTCAGGTGGACCGGCACCGGGGCGCCGTACATCGTGGAATTCAGCCGGCCCGAGAGCGCCAGCAGCGAGTCGCGGATCGCCTCGGCCTCGAGTCGGCGGACGAGCGTGCGGTGCCACAGGGCGTTATCCGGGTCGAGCCGGTCGGAGTCGCCGCTCGGAACGCTCGCCATCCGATAGGCGCTCGAGGTGACGATCAGCCGATGCATCGCCTTGATCGACCAGCCCCGGGCAACCAGCTCGGTGGCGAGCCAGTCGAGCAGCTCGGGATGAGTCGGCTGCCGTCCCATCGCGCCGAAGTCGTCGATCGAGCGGACCAGTCCCTCGCCGAAGTGGTGCTTCCACAGACGGTTGACCACAACGCGCGGGGTCAGCGGGTTTGCGCGGGGGTCGACCACGTGCCGGGCCAGCTCGAGCCGTCCGCTGCCAGTGACGGCGGATGCGGAAGCGGAGGGCGTGGGCATGGCCTTGCCGCCCAGCACCTCGAGGAACCGGCGCGGGACGCGCTCGCCCGGGTTGCGGGGATTGCCGCGGATATTGACGTGCTCATCCACGCCGGTCCCGTCGACGATCGCCAGGGCCAGGCGAGGCTCGGGGATCGCGGCCTCGGCCGCGCGGTAAGCGCGTACCGCGGCCTCCAGGCGATCGGCCAGGGCGGGCCGGGCTGGCCGGAGGTCCTTCGCGGCCGCGTCGAGGTCGATCGGCGCGGGGTCGAGCGAATCCCCGGGCAGGGCCGGCGGCGGGCCGTCGGACATCCGGATCTCGTCGACCGCCAGGTAGCCGTGCCCGTCGCGCAGGTGGGCCCGGCCGGTCGTGTAGTCGGGGACCGCCCCGTCGGCCAGCTCGAGGTAGGCCGCCTGACCGATCCACATCGAGACATCCTGGGTGATCCAGCGCGGGCGGTCGCCGACATCCACCCGGGTCGTAAGTCCGCCGTAGATCGGGTCGCGGATCTTCTCGAAGCCGTCGACCACGACGTTCAGCGTCCCGCCCCGGCCCGCGGCGAGGTAGTGGATATAACGATGGCGGAGGGTGAACGTCCGCGAGCGGAGCACGCCCTGGAGTCGGTCCGACTCGCGCCCGCTGTGGGCGACGCCGGGCCCCAGCGGCAGGAGCCGCGCCGACGGACCGGACAGGTCGACCCGGACGTCGCCCGACGCCGTCGGCCGATCGCCGAACGCGTCGCCGGCCGGGAACCAGTCGGCATACGTGTCGCCTTCGAAGTCCTCGAATAGCTCGCCGTCCGGGCGTTTTGAGGGCGGCTCCGAACGCCGGGATGACGAACTCGGCAGCGGTCCTTTCGCCGCGGACAGGGCGGCGTTAACTTCGCGGCGGGCCGCATCGAGGCGGCGGAGGGGCTCGCCGATCCGGTCGGGCGGGTCGATGAACGCCTGGTGGTAGCGCGAGCTCCGCAGGTAGCCAGCGAGCGCGTAGTAGTCGCGAGTGCCGATCGGGTCGAACTTGTGGTCGTGGCAGCGGGCACAGGCGACCGTCAGACCGAGGAACGCCTTGGACATCACGTCGATCTGGTTATCGACGCGCCGGGCTTCTTCCTCGCGGACATCGACGGGCGAGTGGGTCCCCTCGCCGAGCTGGAAGAATCCCGTGGCGATGACCGATTCGTTGAACCGGTCGACCGGATGCCGGCGCGGCTCGTCGAGCAGGTCGCCGGCCAGGTGCTCGACGACGAAACGGTCGAAGGGGACGTCGGCGTTGAGGGCCCGGATGACGTAGTCGCGATAGCCCGAGGCGTTGGGGATATCGTAGTCGAACTCGTGGCCCGAGGTCTCGGCGTAGCGGACCAGGTCGAGCCAGTGGCGGCCCCAGCGCTCGCCGTGATGCGGGCTGGCGAGCAGGCGATCCACCAGTCGATCGTAGGCGTCGGGGCGGCCATCGGCGAGGAAGGAGTCGACCTCGACGGGCGTCGGCGGCAGGCCGGTCAGGTCGAAGGTCAGCCGGCGGATCAGGGTGCGGCGCGGGGCCTCGGAGGCCGGCGCGAGACCGCGACGATTCAGCCCGTCGAGGATGAACCGATCGATCGGGTTGCGGACCCAGCCGCGCGGGTCGTCGGGGCTGGGTGGCGTAACGCTTCTCAGGGGCTGGAACGACCAGAAGCGCGAGCGCTCGCGGAGTGTCGGGCCGAAATCGGTGCCGGCGGGGCGGGCCGGGCCGGCGGACGACGACTCCTGGCCCCAGTGGGCCCCGCCCTGGACCCAGCGCGTGAGCGCGGCGATCTCGGGCTCGGGGAGCTTCGACTTCGGCGGCATCTGGGCGATGTCGCCGTAGTTGATCGCTTCGATGAGCGGGCTGGCCTTGGGATCGCCGGGCACGACCGCTGGCCCCGAGTTTCCCCCGGCCAGGACGGCCGCTCGCGAGTCGAGTCGCAGCCCGCCCTTCTGCTTCGCCGACCCGTGACACCCCTGGCACTTCTCCACCAGCAGCGGCCGGATCGATTTCTCGAAGAACTCCACCTCGGCCGGGTCGGTGGAAGATCCGGGCTTGCCGCGATCCTCGCCCCCGTGACTGGCTGGAGCGGCTGCCGCGACGACGACCGCCATTGCGATGGCGATCGCGATCCAGGACGAGGGGATGGTGCTCCGGCGCGATTGATACGGTTCGCTCATCCGTCTCGTCTCCACGTCTCGTCGGCCGCACAAACTGAAATCGATTGTACTTGCGCTCGACGGTCGAGGCGAGACGAGACCGGCCGGCGGCGAATCACTGCGTGCGTGCCGCGTCGGTGGAAGTGACGCATCTCAGGTTGTCCCGATCGACGAACCCGCTGATGCGGGCCGGTTCCTGGGAGGGCGAAGCTCCGTCCGAGCCTCCCCCCACGGTTCGGCAGGAGGCCTCGCCCTCCCGACGCGATCGGATAACATCAGCGGGATTGTGAATGAAGCGGTCGTCTATCCGGCCTCGGGGCAAGTCACCACCCCAGACCCCGGCGATCCGCCGTGCACCAGCTCGAAGACGCCGATCGCGCGGGGAGTCGGGCCGTCGCCGACGTCCCAGCGCGTCATGCTCACCGACCAGCCAGCGTTCTCCATCGCCTCGAGCCAGCCGAAGCCCGTGCTGCGGAAGGGGTCGGCGATCAGCACGCGGCCGCAGGGGTGCAGGCACTCGTCGAGGATCCGGCGGATCTGCGGGAGCAGGGCCTCGCCGTACAGGATGTCGGCGCCGATGATCCAGTCGTAGGTCGGATCATCCTTCCAGCTTTCCCACTCGGCGAGGCGATAGACGATGGCGTCGACCCCGTTGCGCCGGCCGTTGCGACGGCAGAGGGAGAGCGCCAGCTCGTCGCGGTCGGTCTGGACGACAGCGGCTCCGTACGACGCCGCCACGATTCCCGGCAGGCCGGTGCCGGCACCGAGCTCGAGGACACGTCGGCCGCGGAAATCCCCCGGCCGTCCCGCCACGTCGTGCGCCAGCCCGATGGACGACGGCCAGAGGGAGACGCCATAGGGCAGACGGTTCTCGCGGACCTCCAGCAGCCGCAACTCGTCCGCGGAGGTCAGGACGACCCCGGTGTGAAGGACCGTCCACTCGCGGCCCTGCTGGCGCAGGCGATACTCGTGCAGCGGAAAGTCGCCGCCGGTAGTGGAGAGGATCTCGGGCGTCGGGGCCTGGTCCGATGGGGTCATCTCACCTCCATCGCCTCAGCACGGCGCGTGCCGCGTGGTAGCCGCAGAGGCCGTGCACGCCGCCGCCCGGGGGCGTCGAGGACGAGCAGAGGAAGATCCCGGGATCGGGCGTCGAGTAGGGCACGACCCGCGCGACGGGGCGGGTGAAAAGCTGCCGAAGGTCCTGGGCGCCGCCGTTGATGTCGCCGCCGATGTAGTTGGCATTGTAAGCCTCGAAGTCCGAGGTCGACATCGCGTGCCGCGCCAGGATAACGTCGCGAAACCCCGGCGCGAACCGCTCGATCTGCGACTCGATCACCTCGGTCATGTCGCGGGTCGAGCCGTTCGGGACGTGGCAGTAGGCCCACGCCGTGTGCCGGCCGGCTGGGCATCGGGTGGGATCGAACAGGCTCGGCTGGGCGAGCAGGACGTACGGCCGATCCGAGTGCTCGCCGCGGGCGAATGCCGACTCAGACGCCGCCAGCTCGTCGAGCGTACCGCCCAGGTGGACCGTCGCCGCCCGGGCGCACTCCGACGATCGCCACGGGATCGGCTCCTTCAACGCCCAGTCGAGCTTGAACACGCCGGCCCCATAGCGGAAGCTCCCGAGACGGCGAAGGTATCCGGCCGGAAGCCGATGGCCGGCGATCCGGATGACCTGGCGGGGCGTCACGTCGAGCAGCACCGCGCGGGCCGGCGGCAGCTCGTCGAGCGAGTCGACCCGCCAGCCGGTGACGATCTCGCCGCCGAGCGTGCCGAGGTACGACGCGAGGGTCTGGCCGAGGAGCTGCGAGCCGCCCCGGACGACCGGCCAGCCGACCGCGTGCCCCGCCAGGCCGAGCACCAGCCCGACGGCCGAGGTCGCCCAGTATTCCAGCGGCAAGATCGAGTGCGCCGCCAGCCCGGCGATCAGTGCCCGCGCGGGCTGATCGGCGAACCAGAGGCGCGCCAACTCCGTCGCCGGCAGGATCGCCCGGACGCCGAAACGCGCCGCGAGCAGCGGGTGGCGCGGGACGCCCAGCGGCCCGATCAGGTCGGCGAAGAGGTCGTCGGCCCGGTCGAGGAAGGGCCCCATCAGCCGGCGATACGCCGAGGCATCGGCGCCGAGAGTCGCACCGGTCGCGTCGATCGAGCGCTCGAGGACCGCCGTCCGGCCGTCGTCGAGCGGATGCGCCAGCGGCGCCGGCGGATGGACCAGCTCCAGCCCGTGCTCGGCCAGCGGCAGCGATTTCAGGAACGGCGAGGCGAGCGCGAACGGATGGACGGCCGAGCAGACGTCGTGCCGGAAGCCGGGGAGGGTCAGCTCGGCCGTGCGGGTACCGCCGCCGATCGTGGGCGCGGCCTCGACGACGAGGGTCGAATGTCCCGCGCGGGCCAGCGTGATCGCCGCAGCCAGTCCATTCGGGCCCGAGCCCACCACGATGGCGTCATACTCGGATCGGCCGGCCCGGGGCTTCGGCATCGTGCTCATCGCGAAAGGCCACTCCTGGTCCATTCGTGCGGGATTCTGGTAGCCTGGGACGTGTGACCATCTCTTCTCTGTCGTCAACGAGCCCGCCATGAACCCTATCGCCGCCGCGTTACCCGTGATCGAGTCGTGCGAGGGCTGCGGGGTATGCTGCCAGGTCGTCACCCATCCCCCCTACTACAGCGTCTTTCAGGAACTCGGCGAGGAGGCGTGGGAACGGCTCAAGCGCGAACGCCGCGACCTGGTCATCCAGATCGCCGTCGATCATCGCCGGCGCCGCGATGCGGGCGAGCCCCTGAGCGGAACGCCCTGCCTGTGGTACGACCCGGCCACGCACCGATGCCGCCACTACGAGTATCGGCCGCTTGCCTGCCGCGAGTTCGAGGTCGGCTCGGAGGACTGCCGCGACGCCCGGCGCCAGGCCGGCATCGACGATGGCGGTTGATCCCGTCCCGGCGGGTGGCCGACAGGGAGCTATTCCAGCAGCCGCACGTGCTGGATGTCGTGCTTCTGGAGCCACGCCAGCAGCGCCTCCTGCTCCTCGGTGATCTCGACCTCGGTGGCGTTGGCCGAGTCGAGCGGCGAGACCAGGAAGAAGACGCCCTCGTCGAGCCAGCGGGCGACCTCGTCGCGGGCGAGCCAGTACTCGCCCTCGGCCAGCTCGGGGATTCCGGGCGTGCCGGGCGGGGTCATGAAGTACACGAGCTGGCCCTGGAGCCGGGCCGAGATCGGCAGGGCAGGCACCTCGGGACGGTCGACCGGCTTCAGGCGGGGAGAGGGCATCGGGGCCTCGGGAGGGTTCGGGCGGACGGCCCCTTGGGCGCAAGGGCGGGGCTTCCTCGATCCCGGGATTCTGATCGAAGACGCCGGACCCGTCAACAGGCGCGGATCAGGGGAGCGGCACCGGGAATGCGGAGGGGTCGCGAAGGTTGAGGTACTCAACGCTGGCGACCGGCGCGGAGATCAGCGGGAAGAACGGGTCGACCCGGCCGAGCTGCGCGGCGAGCTCGCGCGTCGCCCGCGGGGGCAGATCGGCGCTCTTGAGCAGAACGAGCGACCGGGCGCGGACGGCCCCGGCGATCCAGGCGGCAATCGAGTCGGACGTCACATCCCACGAGGCGGGCAGGGGGTTGGGATGGCTCGCCTCGATCTCATCCACGGCGATGCTCGGGACCAGCAGCGGGATATCCTCGCTCGGCCAGCCCGGGCCGAGCGCTCGCAGACGGTCCACACCGGCGGCCCCGGGCAGAAGACAGAGGAGCACGGTCGAGGCCAGATCCATGGCCTGGATGGCCAGTCGGTGTGCCGCATAGTCGCCCAGGCCATGGATTTCGTCGAGCTGGCGGACGCTCTCGGCGAACGGCCCGCCGCCGCAGATGAGGACGTCGAGGACGTCCGGATTGGTCCCGCGACGCTCGTCGAGAAATGCGGCGAGCCGGCCGGGGAGCTCGGGCCAGTTGAGGAGGCTGCCCCCGACCTTGACGATGGAAATCGGTCTCGAGATCACTGGGGATTCTCCGGGGCTGCCGCGATCGGCGAGGACGATGGGAGGAAAGCACCCTCGTGCTGAAAACGCTCCACGGCCAGCCGGACAAGGGCATGGGCGCATCCGGCCGCCGAGGCGACGGGCCCCCAGGCCTCATTGAGACTGATGATCGGACCGCCGGGCACGATCACGGCCTCGGCGAGCCGGCGGGCCAGGAAATCGCCGGAGCCGGCGATAACCGCCGCCGCGGGCCGGCCGATCGTCGCGGAACAGGCCCGATCGGCGGTGCGAGCCAGACGTTCCAGCAGGCAGGCGCAGGCGGCCTCGGCAAAGGCCCGGGCATCCTCGGGAGCGAACCCTTCGCGGTCGGAACCCACCATCCGGGCGAGGCGGTCGCGCGCGGCCTCGAGCGTTGCGGGCCGGCCGTCGGCCGTCGAGAGGTCCTTCGGGTTAGGCGGGATGTCGCCGAGCAGGAGGAAGACGTCGAGCGTGGAGGCGAAAAGCTCGGCGGCCAGGCCAGTCGGCACGCCGCGGAAGGGCAGCTCGGTGGCCAGCGCATGGATCGGCGTGCGCCTCACACCCGCATAGACCAGCTCGCCGGCCTGGAGCCGCCCGGTGTCGTCCCGGCCTCGCGCGGCGACGGTGCCATCGCGCAGCGGGATCAGGTCGGTCGTCGTCGAGCCGATGTCGATCAGGATCCCCGATCCCAACGGGAGCAGCCGCGCCGCCACCTCGGCGAGGGCCAGCCAGTTCGCGGCGGCGGCGACCAGGGGGTCCTCGCGGACCTGCTCGACCCGATGAAACCGGCGATCGACGCCCCAGACGGTGACCGAATGGCCCGGCATCGCCGCGACGATCGCATCGAGGATCGCGTGCACCCCGGCCCGCTTCGTCGGGTAGCAATCGCAGAGCTCGGCCGTCATGGTCACGGCCGCGGCATTCGAGGCGGGCAGGGAGGCCGCGACGTTCCGGATCGTGCGCGACAGGTCGTCCGGGCGCTTCCACACCTCGAATGGAACCGACAGTGCAGGGCCGTCCGAATGCACGGCCTTGATGTTGGCCCCGCCGATATCCAGGCCGATCCACGCCGGTTGGTTGTCCCCGGAAGCGCTCATGCGAGGTCGCCTCCGCCAGGAATCACGCCGGCCGCTCCGAACGAGATGGGACCACGCGTTCGAGCGAGGTCCGCCAGGCCGGGGAGCCATCGCGCACCGTCGGATTCCTCATCGAACGCGCCGATCCAGGCCGCGGCAAGACACCCCGGCGGCAGGATGCCGGCGAGGCCCACCAGGGAGGTCGTCGGGCGTGGGTTGATCTCCAGCACGACGGTGCGGCGGGCCTCGTCGTCGTCATCCCAGAGGAAATCGACGCCGACGAAGCCCTGAAGGCCGGGGACCGACGCGACGGCCCCGCGGATCGGTCCCTCGTCGACGCGCGTCGTCGCGGGGAGCCGTCCGCCCTGGTATTCGAATCGCCCCTCGTTGAGCGCGACATGCTGCTCTCCGACGGCGACGAGCCACGGCTCCCCCCGGCCGTCGACCAGGAAGCTCGCACTCATCGGCCGCCCTCGACAGAACGGCTGGAGGATCGCGCGGTCGAGCCCCCGGGCCTGGGGCGGCAGTCCCTCGGGGCCCGCGATGAGGAACGTGTCGACCGAGCCCGCGCCATCGATCGGCTTGAGTACGGCCGGGTACGCCGCGTCGGAAGGTAAACCCCGCGACGGGCGGACTCGCCGGCAAGGCGGCGTCGCGATCCCCCGCTCGGCGAGGCAGCCGGCAAGCCGGAGCTTGTCGCCGGCGAGCTCAACGGCTCCGGGCGACGAGCCGAGCACGCGGCCGCCGGCGTCCTGGATCATCGAGGTCAAGTCCCGCAAAATGTGCATGGTCTCGGGGGCGACGAGCACGGTAAAATCCGCCTCGCGGGCCATCTGGACCATCCGGCGCACCCGGTGCTGGGGCGGTCCCTCCATCCGATGGACCTCCCAGGGCCCGGGATCGTCGTCGAGGCGGGCGTCGAGCGTCACGATCACACGGGAGCGGCCGCCGTGGAGTGCGGCGAATTCCCGGGCGATCGCGCGGCGCATGGCCTGCCCTTCGGCGACCCAGGACGGCGGGAGACGTTCGTCGGCCGCGCCCCCGCCGGTGACCCATTCGTGCACCAGGATCGTGGGAACATGCCGAGAGGTGTTCACGCCCGTGAGCTTCCGCGTCATACCCGTGATCGACCTGAAGGGAGGCATGGCCGTCCATGCCGTCGGTGGCCGTCGGGACCAGTATCGGCCTGTCCGGAGCGTTTGGCAAGCGAGTGGCTCGCCCGCCGGCCTGGCCGAGGCGATCCGCGCGGGACTCGGAGTCGATTGCCTCTACCTGGCCGATCTCGACGCCATCGCGGGATCGCGACCGCGGCTCGATCTGTACAAGAGAATCCTCGCCGCGGACCTGGACCTCTGGCTCGACGCCGGGCTCGGCGATCGGCGACGGCTCGAGCGGCTCGCCGGGCTCGATCCGGCCCGAACGCGGCCTGTCATCGGGCTGGAAAGCGTCCTCGGCCCGGACGAGCTGGCGGCCATGGTGGATGACGGGGGGCCGGGACGAATCGTCTTCAGCCTCGACCTGGACGCCGGTAAGCCGAGGATCGCCGCGGGCGCCAACTGGCCCGGGAATGAGGCTTATGACATCGCCGTCCGGGCGATGGAATGCGGCGTCGAGGAGGTCCTGATCCTCGACCTGACACGCGTCGGGACGAGTTGCGGCGTCGGGACCGAGGATCTGCTTCGCCGGCTCCGGACGAATCATCCGCGGGTCGCAATCACCGTGGGCGGAGGAATCCGCGGGATCGACGATGTCGCCCGGATGCGTGACCTCGGGGCCTCGGCGGTGCTGGTGGGCTCCGCGATCCACGACGGCCGCATCGGGCGGCGCGAGCTGGCGCAGCTATCCGGGGTTCCGGGCTGAGCCATCGACATGCCGATCAGCCGTCTTGCCCGGACTCGCTCAGCCTCCACTCAACCCGCGCCGACTGGCCGAAGCTCTCCTCGACCTCGACACGAAGGACGCGGGGAAGGTTCCAGCCCCGGGCGGTCATCGCCTCGTGCAGGCGGCCGGCGATGTAGTCGGCCAGCAGCTCTGCCGTGGTATTGGCGATGGGCACCAGGGCGCACTCGTCGCGAGGGAAGCTCCAGTAACGATCGCCGTACGTCACGCGGATGTTGGTCCCGTCCTCGTGCAGCCGGATCAACGAGCTCTTCGTGGGCAGCATCATCCGGTGGTCCAGCTCGTCGAGGATCGACTTCGTCAGGTCCTTGAGCGCGATGAAGTCGATGACGTAGTGGTTCTCATCAAGGTTCCCCTCGACCTCGACGGCGGTCCGGTAGTTGTGCCCGTGGATCCGCTCGCACTGATCGCCCAGGTAGGTAATGAAGTGCCCCGAGGAGAAGACCAGGTAGTCCTTGGTGACGCGGACCTGGAAGTTTGGCGTTGGCATGGAAGGGAGATCCTGGGACCCCGTAAGGGGTAGAGGGGAGTGAATATGCCTGACACTTGCAGCGTAGCAACCGGGTCCTCGCCGCGCCAACGAGGGATCAGACGCGACCTCCCGATGGAATCGGGACGCTGGAACTGGGAATCGCACAGGGGGAGATTCTTCCCATGCGGAGCGCGACATACAAGCCGGCCGTCAGGAGGTCGGCCGTCGTCCCCGGGTTGAGCCGGCGCGCCGGGTCGCGGAGCCAGGCGTCGAGCTCGTCGAGTCGACGATCGGAGCTCTCGCTATCGGGCCAACCGGAAGCGATCAGCGCGCCGGCGCGGCGCGACACCTCGGCGGCGGCTTCCACCCCGGCCTTGCGGGCAATCAGCGAGTCCGGATGCCGCGACAGGAGCGTCAGGAACGCGGCGACGATCGCCGTTTCGATCGCATGGCCCGAGGCCAGCGAGCCGAGCAGGGCGGGCAGGGCATCTTCGAAGACCTCGCGGAAGCCGTTCGCGTACTGCCGTGCGACGAGGTCGCGGTCAGCCGCCAGCGCCATCACCTCGACGAGGGTAAGCGTCGGCTCGTCGGCGACGTCCTGGTCGGGCACCGAGCCCATCCCACCGGGTTGGGCGCGTCGGATCGCGCGGTAGACTGCGCGGGAATCCTCGACCGTCGTCGCCGCGAGGACCGCGGCGACGCCCTCGCGCAGATCCACTCCCGCCGGGACGGCCGCGAGGGGAGCGAGCAGGAGCACCATGCCGAGGTTGGTGTTCGTCGCCACCATCTGCCGCGTGGCCTCGACGGCCCGCTCGACCGCCGCGCCGACGCCGTCGACCCCGGCCCGAT
>DAIDHB010000348.1 GCA_027452145.1 Planctomycetales bacterium | reverse complement strand
GGTGGCCTCCTTGGTGCGGCGACTGGCGGGGAGTTAATACCGCGAGTCTACCCCCCAAGGGGGCCACTTCGCACCCCGGAGGGGTCGTAGCCCAAGTCACACGGCCCCTGCTGGTTACGTTATCCTTGTGCCATTCGGGTCAGGGACCTTTCTCGCAATGAAGAGCTGGCCACCCGGATGCACCAAGCGGAGCCCGTACCAGCTTACGGCTTGCCGAATCGGGCCTTCCGGGACTGGGCATTCCTTACTCCCGAAGCAATAATCGACTATGTGAACAAGAGCCGATTTTCCGGTCTTCGAGCCTCCAGTGATGACGTTCACGGCTCCCGGGCGGAGTGACACCCGCCGGATTACTCCCTCTAGCCCGTACAGGACAATGTCCAAGATTTGCAGGCTCACGGATGGATACCCCAAAGAGCCATGACCGTCGGTACCGAACCGGCCGTTGCCAGCCAGCGGCCGACGAACTGAGCTCGCTTTAAGCAGTCCCTCACCTCGTCGCTGGACCCCGTCTCGTACCCGGCTAGACCACGGGGCTTTCTGCCCAGAATGATGCCCCCGCTGTCATCAATTTCGAGACATCCGTGCACGAGCCCGTAGAGCAAAGCCTCCTGCACGAATGGCCTGACCGAACGGACATTGTCGGGAAGCAGTGCCCGAAGCGTCGGGTTCTCTTCAATCCACGTCGAAAGAGATTTGAGTGTGGATTTCGGAAGTGCTTCCCGGGTCGCCTTATGTAGCACGATCGGTATAATTAGGAATGGATAGACGAATGGAAAGCTTGTCTTGGCTGCCTTCTGGTAGTGGTCCGTCGCGAGGATGACGAGCAACGAGCAGAAGGGCGGATTCAGGAGATTGGCCTCTTCACGAGGACGGGCGGGCCAAGAGCTCATTTATTTGCCTCCGCCCCCAACAGAGCCTTGACCCTCGCGAGGAAGTCGGGATGCCAACCGACCCGCGGCTCGGGGCCGTTGGCGAGGATGTGATACGTGCCTCTTGTGACGAAGGGCTCGCCACAGCGCGGGCGAATCGGGAAATTCGCCTCGCTCTCGATCCACTTGTAGAGGGCCCGAGCCGCCTGCTTCTTCTTCTCTTCGGCCGCATCCTCTCCCAGCTCTTCCCGCATCTGCTCGAACAAGATTTCCCATTCCTCGACGAGCCTACGTTCGTACTTGTCCAACTCGCCAATGTGGAGCAAATCCTCGCGGACCCAACGCGACCTTTGTTCGAACGCTCTAAAATATTCGCGTATTGCAATGCGAATGCGAGGATTCCCTACGTCGATAAGCCTAAGTTGATGAACAAACTGCTCATTTAGGAATGCGTTATGCTCAATCCCTAGGTCAAGAACGTCGATAGGGAGATTGTCCTCCTTGAATTGCTCCCTCAGATCGTGCACCTCCGCGTCGATCTCTTGGCTCAAGATTCCGTGTCCTTTGGCGACGAGATGGACCACCACCCGGCGGAACCACCATCCTTCGAGCCGTTGAACGAACGAGTCGCGGTGCCGCGAGGACACGGCCCACCGGACCTCACGCTTCAAACCCTCGAACAGCGCCAAAATGTTTGGCGAACCGTCGAACACGAAGATGCGGCTGATAAGGTCTTCCCTGGAGTCGTCTGCAAGGGCGAGGAATGCATGGTAAGCCGGGATATTCTTGTCGTTCTGCGAGGTGCGAGCCGTCTGAAGTAGCCTTCCGACAGCGGAGTCGACGCTCCTGCCCTCGACCATTAGATAGGACGCGGCAGAACCGGGGGACGCCGATGATGTGGTGATGAGGTAATGAATAGAATCCAGTTCAATGAGTCCTTGAGAATAGCCCTCGCACCAAATCCGCAGGGTTTTCCAAAGGTCCACGCTCGCATCGCTTAGGTTGGCTGCATGTTTGACATGATGCTTGAGCTGGAGGAGCTCGGCAGGTTGGCCCTGACGCTCGAACACAACATCGTCGAGCGTCTCTATTGAGACGGTGAAATCATCGTCGCTCTCGCTGAGTCGTCGAAGCGACGCTAGCAAGGCGTATCTGCATTGGAACAGGTAGCCCGTGGCAGGCTCGTTCGCCGAGAATCTGCTGGCATCGCTCACGACTTCGCTCGCGTGATGAGAAGCCCCACGACCCTACTCCATCGTGTCGCGTACAATCGAACAGTATAAGCGTCTCGACCCCGGCAAGGCGAGCTTGTAGGGCCGACGCAGGTCGTTTTCCGACACGTCTAGGTGTTTATTCGGAATCCTACGCCTGCTTCTTCGGACTTCCGAGCGATGCTCTGGTTCGACGTCGCCTCATAGTCCGGTCGCGTCCTCCGTCGGCGGGCGGCCAGGAAAGTCAAAAAGGACAGGCGGTTCTGCTTTGCTTCGTGCTGTTCTGGATGCAAGAATGGGTGTGTGTTGTGAATTGCCTGTCCTCTCTTTGGTCCGGACCCGCGTCGGGCAAGACTGCCCGACCGACTTCGGGCGGATCGGTGTCTTTCAAGTAGGTCGGGCAGTCTTGCCCGACTCGGGCCGGGTCAGGCTGCCTGCCGTCCACCTGCCCGTTTGTCCGCGTCAAGCGGAAACCCGATCGACTCCTGCGTCCGGTACAGGGAGCCGGAGAGAATCGGCCGGATGCGCCTCCGATGATCTGACGCCGATCTCTGGACGCAGTATGACCTCGGACGGATCGGCCGGGCGGGAATCGGTGTCGTCCCACCGTTTCCCCATCCCGGCCGGACGCCGATCAGCCCGCGATCGAAGCGGTCCGGTCCGGTCCGGTCGGATCCGTCCGACCCGACCCGCGATCCCGCCCGACCCGATCCCGGCCCGACGGGTCAGTCGGCCCGCGCGCCCCGATCGCATCCGCGGCGGGCACTCCCTGAAGCGGCCAGTTCGGCGGCCAGGAGTCCCTGCAATCACTACAACTCGACCCGAAAATTTTGGATAATTTCGAAAAGTCGGGAATAAAAAGCGAACGAGCGGCGTCTATATAAGGGGTCAGTCGGTCGGTCTTTGACAATTCGGTCGTCGGTTAAGCAAAGTCATCCCGCCCGGGATGGCGGTGCATCTGCGATGGTGCGCGAGGCCAGCCGCCAGAAGGCGCGGCGGGCCTCGCCGCTTGCGTCGCGGGCAGGCGAGATGCGGTTGCCTGCTAGATCAGCGCCCTGTTGCTTGCGACAGGGTCAAGATGAGTGCATTCGGTCCCGGGCGGGGATCAGAAGGGGCTCGAAGCACCCCGAAATCGCGCGAACGAACCCAATCTTCATATTTCCTTCATACTCGTTCGACGGCTTCGGCGCCGAAAGGGCGTCCCAGAGGGTGGATTTGAGCAAAACGAACCCAATTTCTGCCCGACGGGCAGGCGCGTTGGTGTTCGTTTTTTCATCTAGCGGTCGGCGTCCGGGTTGCGCGCCGAGGGTGACCGGCCGGCTCGGAGGGATTGAACGGGACCGCCACGGGCCGGCGGGCTCCGTCGGGGCCAGCCCGGGTCCGGCCAGACGCGGGTTGCGATTGGCAGGCGGATCGCCCGGGCGAATAATGGACGGAACGGAATTCTCGTCCACTATTCCCGAATGGAACCATCCATGGCCAAGTTCCAGCTCGTCAGCCCGTTCCCGCCGGCCGGGGATCAGCCGACGGCGATCGAATCCCTGGTGGACGGGCTGCGCCGGGGGAAGTCCCACCAGACCCTGATGGGCGTGACCGGGTCGGGCAAGACCTTCACGATGGCCAACGTGATCGCCCAGTACGGCCGCCCGGCGCTCGTCATGTCGCACAACAAGACATTGGCCGCCCAGCTCTACGCCGAGTTCAAGGACTTCTTCCCCCACAACGCGGTCCGGTACTTCGTCAGCTACTACGACTACTACCAGCCCGAGGCCTACATCCCCCAGCGCGACATCTACATCGAGAAGGACGCCGCGATCAATGACGAGATCGAGCGCCTCCGGCTGGCGTGCACCAGTGCCCTTGTCAGCCGCACCGACGTCGTGGTCGTCGCCAGCGTCTCGTGCATCTACGGGTTGGGCTCGCCCGAGGACTATCGCAAGATGATGGTCCGGCTCCGGCCGGGGGACGTCGTCGATCGCGATGAATTGCTGCTCAAATTCGTGGACATCCAGTACGACCGCAACGACGTGTCGTTCGAGCGGGGCAAGTTCCGGGTGCGCGGGGATGTCATCGAGCTCTGGCCGGCCTACGAGGAGATCGCCTACCGGATCGAGCTCTTTGGCGACGAGGTCGAGCGGCTGGCGACGATCGACCCGCTCACCGGCGGCGTGATCGAGACCCACCAGGACATGTACGTCTACCCGGCGAAGCACTTCGTCCTGCCCGAGGAGCGGATCAAGGGCGCGGTCGAGAGCATCAACGAGGAACTCGAGATGCGGCTCCAGCAGCTCAAGGAGCAGGGGAAGCTGCTGGAGGCCCAGCGATTAGGCGCGCGGACCCGCTACGACATGGAGATGCTGCTGGAGGTCGGCTATTGCTCGGGGATCGAGAACTACTCGCGGCACCTCTCGGGCCGCAAGCCGGGCGAGACGCCGAACACGCTGCTCGACTTCTTCCCCGAGGATAGCCTGATCCTCCTGGACGAGTCGCACGTGACGATCCCGCAGATCCGGGGGATGTTCGCGGGCGACTTCAGCCGCAAGAGCACGCTGGTCGAGCACGGGTTCCGGCTGCCGAGCGCGCTGGACAACCGGCCGCTGCGGTTCGACGAGTGGGAGAAGAAGTTCGAGCGCCGGATCTTCGTCTCGGCCACGCCGGGCGATTACGAGGTCGCGATGTCCGGCGGTGAGGTCGTCGAGCAGGTCATCCGGCCGACCGGCCTGGTCGACCCGATCGTGCGGGTCGAGCCGGCGCGGGGGCAGGTGCCGGCGTTGCTGGGCGAGGTCAAGACACGGGCCGCGCGGGGCGAGCGGGTGCTGATCACGACGCTGACCAAGCGGCTGGCCGAGGACCTGTCGCGGTATCTCAAGGAGCAGGGGCTGCGGTGCAAGTGGCTGCACTCGGAGCTCGACGCCTTCGAGCGGGTGACGATCCTCCGCGAGCTGCGCGAGGGGGCGTTCGACACCCTGGTGGGCGTCAACCTGTTGCGCGAGGGGCTCGACCTGCCCGAGGTGTCGATGGTCTGCATCCTCGACGCCGACAAGGAGGGTTTCCTGCGGAGCGAGACCTCGCTCATTCAGACGATCGGCCGCTCGGCCCGGCACGTGAATGCCGAGGTTGTGCTGTACGCCGACAAGGTCACTCCGTCGATGCAGCGCGCGATCGACGAGACAAAACGGCGGCGGGAGAAGCAGCTCGAATACAACCGCGAGCACGGGATCACGCCCGAGACGATCGTCAAGGCGATCCGGCGGGGGATCGAGGAGGAGATCCAGGCGAAGTCGATCGCGAGGAAGGCGGTTGGCCGCGACGAGGCGACGGACGCCTCGGAAGAATACCTGGCCGCACTCGAGGCCGAGATGCTCGATGCGGCCGAGAAGCTGGAATTCGAGCGGGCCGCGGCGCTGCGGGACAAGATCGTCGAGCTGCGTTCGGCCGCCGGAGATGGCCCGAAGCGGCCGGCGCCGTCGCCGCAGGCCGAAGGGGCGCGGGGCCGGGCCCGGGCGCGCGGCAAGGCGCGGGCGTCGCGGCGGAAGTGAGAGCCTGTCCCGAAAGGGACTGGATTGGGAGGGCGAGCTTCCCGGCGAGCCGGATTGGGAGGGCGAGCCTCCCGGCGAGCCGGGATCTTCAGCCAACCTCGGGCCATCCCGGCTCGGCAGGAGCCTCGCCCTCCCGATCCTGGGACAGTTTCCGGGGGTCGAGCCGGCGGTTCCGGCCGATCCGGGCCGCGGGAATCCGACCCGATTGGTCCATCCCGGAGGACCGTGCCGCGGATCGGGGAGCCGTCATCGGGGCGAAGAAGGGTCTAGGGAATACCGGCCGCCGGCGAGTATCATGATCGGTCGGAAGTGCGGTCGATCGGTGAACGATCGATCGGCCGACCGCTCGCGAGCCGGCGAGGCCCGTACGGCAGGACCGATGCCGGGTCTCATCCCATCCCGATCTTATCGCCGCTCGCCGAGGTCCCGGGTCCTTCAGAACAACGGGAGACATTCATGATCAGGCGGTTGCGGTGGTCGGGCGTTCGGGTCGGGATGCTGGTGGCGGCGGCCGCCCTGGGCGCGGCGGCCGGGGGCGGCTGTGGCGAGGGCGGTTTCGTGGAACCGCCGCCATCGAAGCTGCCGGAGGCGGCCGGCGTCGGCGTCGGCGCCGGGGCGAAGAGCGGGCCCGTCGACCCCACGAAGCCGACGGCCGAGGCCTACAGCATCGGGAGCACGATCCGGAGCATTGAGATGGTCTTCGCCGGCGGGCGAGCCGCCGATGAGGACGTGGCCGAGAAGGCGGCGGCGCGGTCGCAGGCGGGTGTCGACCACGCGCGGATCCGCATCCTGCCGGACGAGGATCCGGAGCCGAAGCTCCCGCCGTCGACGGTCGCCGGATCCAGCCCCGCGCCCCGGGACAAGTCGCAGGCCCAGCTCGTGCGGGAGGCCGTCGCACGCAAGCCCCAGGCCCTGATCGTCGAGCCCGAGGACCCGACCGATGGCGAGCTGGCCGGCGCCGTGCAGGCGGCGCGCGACGCGAAGATCCCGGTGGTCGTGGTCGGGCGGCCGCTGGCCGCGATCAAGAAGGACGCCGGCGGGGCGCCGCTCGTCCTGGTGGCGCCCGAGCCGTTCGCCGAGTCGGCCCGCCGGATTGTGGCCCTGGCGCAGCGGAACGCGAGCAACGCCAGGCTCAACCCCGAGTCCGGCGCCGTCCTGCTGATCCCGCCGTCTGGCGATACCTTCCTCGCCG
Organism: Planctomycetales bacterium; assembly: GCA_027452145.1. Classification (GTDB taxonomy): domain Bacteria; phylum Planctomycetota; class Planctomycetia; order Isosphaerales; family Isosphaeraceae; genus JAKAUH01. The sequence continues at coordinate 19,116 of DAIDHB010000348.1, read as the reverse complement.
ACCGGGTCGCCGCCGTCCGCGAGGCGCTGGAGCTCGCCAAGGTCTCTCCGGTCGACGAGCTCCGTGTGCCCGAGGACATGGATGACGGGGCCAAGATGCTGAGGAAGGTCCTCGACGCCGACCACAAGCTCACGATGGTCTTCGGCGTCGACCAGCGGTCGACCGCGGCCTCCAACCGGCTCGCCGGATCCACCGAGGAGAAGCGGCCGTACGTCCAGGCGGGATACACCTCGGACGAGACGGTGCCGCGGATGGCTTCCAACGGCGAGTTCGCGGCGGTCGGCGAGTACGTGCCCACCCGCCTGACGCGCAAGGCGGTCTCGGTCGCCGCCGCGCTGGCTCAGGGCCGGTCGATCAGCAGCCCGGTGATCATGCCGATCCTGGTCCGCGAGTCCTCGCCGACCGCTGGGATTCCGCGGCTGCAAGCCGAGCAGAACCGGATGCGGCAGACGAAGGCCAAGGAGGGTCTCTGAGGGATCGTCCGCCCGGCCGCGGTCAAACTCGAGGAGGGACCAGCCCCGCCCGGCCCGCTCTTTCGCGGCGCCGGGACGGGGCGTGACACGATGGAATCGCCCCGGCAACCGATCGAGTTCGACGACGACGCGAGGCGCAACCTCGAGGTGCTCCTGCCGCTGGCGCTGGCGGAGGACCTCGGCCAGGTCGGCGACATCACCTCGGCGGCGACGATCCCCAGCCAGGCGCGTGGCGCCGCCCGGCTGGTGGCGCGGTCGCCGGGGGTGCTCGCCGGGCTGCCGGTGGCCGCGCGCCTTGCCGCCGAGTTCGAGCTCCGCGACGGCTGGCAGCCGCTCCTGTCCGACGGCGACCGGCTCGAGCCGGGCGCCGTGGTGGCGAGGCTCGTCGGTCCGATGCGGTCGCTCCTGGCGTTCGAGCGCACGGCGCTCAACTTCCTCCAGCGGCTCAGCGGGATCGCCACGCTCACCGCGCGGTTCGTGGCCGCGGCGGCCGGCACCCGCGCGGCGATCCTGGACACGAGGAAGACGACCCCCGGCTGGCGGGCGCTCGAGAAATACGCGGTGCGCTGCGGCGGCGGCCGGAACCACCGCTTCGGCCTGTATGACGCGGTGCTGATCAAGGATAACCACCTGGCCTGGCTGGCGGCATCGGGCGGCCCGGGCGGCGATGACCCGATCGCCGCGGCGGTCGCGGCAGCGCGGGCGAACGTCCCCGCCGGCACCGCGGTCGAGGTCGAGGTCGACACGCTCGAGCAGCTCGACGCCGCCCTGCGGTCGGGCCCCGACATCATCCTGGTCGACAACCTGGGGCCGGAGGGGATGGCCGAGGCGGTCCGCCGCCGCGACGCGGCGAACCCGGCCGTCCGGCTCGAGGCCTCGGGAGGCATCACGCTGGCGACCGTCGGCGCGATCGCGGCGACGGGGGTCGACTGGATCAGCGTGGGGGCCTTGACCCACTCGGCGCCGGCGCTCGACCTGGCGATGGATTACGATCCCGAGCCGACGCCCGGCCCCGCAGAATGAGGGACGCGATGCCCGGCCCCGCACCCCGCCTCGCGCCGGCGCCGCCGGTGCTCAACATCGCCGTGCTGGACCGGCTCCGCGCGGCCGGCGGCGGCTTCGTGGCGATCGATGAGCTGGCCGGCGATGCCGCGGCCGGCGATCTCGACCGGGCGCGAGCCGACCTCGACGCGCTCGCGGCCTTCGGCTTCGCGATCGAGCGGCATCCGTACCTTGGCGCGGCCTACGCCGGACCGGCCGATCGGCTCTGTCCCGACCAGATCGAGCACAAGCTGGAGACGCGACGGGTCGGGCGGCGGATCGTGGTCTGGAGCCGGGTGTCGAGCACCAACGACCTGGCGGCGGAGGCCGCCGGCTCGCCCGACGGCGACGGCCTGGTCGTCCTGGCCGAGGAGCAAACCGCCGGCCGCGGCCGGCTCGGCCGGGCCTGGACGGCGCCGCCGCGGACGTGCATCCTGATGTCCGTCCTGCTCGTCCCGGAGTCGGGCCCCCACCCGCATCCGGATCCGGACTCCGACGGGCTCGAGGGCCGCGGCTGGCTGACTGCGATGGCGGCCGTCGCGACCGCCGAGGTCGTGTCGGACCTGGTCGGCCGGCGGGTCGACATCAAGTGGCCCAACGACGTCCGCGTCGACGGCCGCAAGGTCGCCGGCATCCTCGTCGAGCGGCCCGCCGTGCCGGAAGCCGCCGGGTCCGGGACGCCGCGGCCGGCCCCCGATCGACACGCCCGACCCGCCGTCGTGGGGATCGGCCTGAATGTCAACGTCGCCCGCGACGACCTGCCGGACGAGCTGCGCGATCGCGCGACGTCCATCCGAATCGAGACGGGCCGCCCGGCCGATCGTTCCGAGGCGGCCCGCGCCCTGATCCGCCGCCTCGATTACTGGTATGATGCCGTCCGGGCGTCGGGCGCCGTCGCGGGCGAGGCTGCGCTCAACGTCGCGTGGCGCGACCGCATCGAGGGGCTCGGCCGGCTCGTGCGGGTGCTCACGCCGGACGGCCCGCGCACCGGGCGCTTCGTCGACCTCGACCTGCGCCGGGGCCTGACGCTCGCGCTGGCCGACGGGCCCGACACCGCCGACTTGCCGCATCCTGGCATCCCGCTTCCCGACATCCTGGCCATCGAACCGGCCAGCCCCACCTGAACCGAAACTGGAGGATCCCCGATGAGCCGCCTCCCGCATGACGCACGGTCCTCTCGCCGGCAGTTCCTCGCAGGGGGTTCCTCGACACTCGCGGGACTGGCCCTCGCGGGCGGTCCGCTGGGGTCGTTCGCGCGCGGCGGCGAGCCCCGGAAGCTGCGGGTCGCGGCGGTCGTGACCGAGTTCACCTATCGCAGCCACGCGCACGTGATCCTCGAGAACTTCCTCGAGCCGTACCTGTTCAACGGCCGGCGGGTCGACCCGCGGGCGGAGATCGTCGGGCTGTACGTCGACCAGTTCCCTCGCCGCGAGATGGCCCGCGACGTGGCACGGGCGTACGGCATCCGCATCTATCCGACGATCGCCGAGGCGTTGCGGGCCGGCGGCGATCGGCTGGCGGCCGACGCGGTGCTGTCGATCGGCGAGCACGGCAAGTATCCGACCAACGCGAAGGGGCAGGTCGAGTACCCTCGCAAACGGTTCTTCGACGAGATCGTGGCCGAGTTCCGCCGGAGCGGCGCGACGGCGCCGGTGTTCAGCGACAAGCACCTGTCATATCGGTCCGACTGGGCCACGGAGATGGTCGCCACGTCGCGGAAGATGGGTTTCCTGCTGATGGCGGGGAGCTCGGTCCCGCTGGCGGCTCGGCGGCCGCCGATGGAACTGCCCCGAGGCGCCCGGATCACCGAGGCCGTCTCGCTGCACGGCGGAAATCTCGAGGGATATGACTTCCACGCGCTGGAGGTCATGCAGTCGATCGTCGAGGCGCGGGCCGGCGGCGAGACCGGTATCCGCGACGTCGAGTTCCTCGACGGCGATCGGCTCTGGCGTGCGGCCGACGACGGGCGCTGGTCGCCCGCCCTGGCCGACGCCGCCCGCGCGACCGATCCCGACCCCGCGCATCCCGGCCCGCTCCGCGAGCTGGCGCGGTCGGGCGGTTTGCGAAAGGACCTCCACGGCATCCTGGTGACCTACAAGGACGGCCTGCGCGGCATGGCCCTGAACGCCGCTCGCGACGGCACGCACTGGCACCTCGCCTGCCGGCTCGAGGGCGAGGCCGCGCCCCGGGCCACGAGCTTCCACGTCGGCCCGTGGGAGAACCGCAACCTGTTCAAGGCCCTGTCGCACGCGATCCAGCAGGGCTTTCGGTCGAAGCGGCCGCCCTATCCGATCGAGCGGACGCTCCTGACGACCTGCGCCCTCGACGCCGCGATGGATTCGCGAGCCCGGGGCGGCAAGCCGGTGGCGTCGCCGTACCTCGACGTCGCCTACACCCCGGTGGACTTCCACGACCTGCGCGAGATGGGCGACACCTGGAAGATCGTCACGCCCGGCACGCCGCAGCCCAGGGGTATTGACACGACCGGCCGCTCGCGGCAATAGGGGTTAGGGGTCAGGGATTCGGGGCGGGGCGGGGAGGAACGGAAGCGGTGATGGACGCTCTTTCTCGGCGGCAGATGCTGATCGGTTCGGGCGCCGTGGGGAGTGCGCTCGCGGGGGGCGGCGCGCAGGCCGTCGGCGCCGGGCCGGCGCCGGCGCGTCGGCTCAAGGTGATCGTCACCGGCGGCCATCCGGGCGATCCCGAGTACGGCTGCGGCGGCACGATCGCGAGGTACACGGACCTCGGCCACGAGGTGGTGCTGCTGTACCTCAACAAGGGCGAGTGGCCGCCGAGGGACGAGGGCACCGGCCGGGTCGCCGAGGCGAGGGCGGCGTGTGAGATCCTGAAGGCCCGGCCGCTCTACGCGGGGCAATTCAATAGCCAGGCGGTCGTGGACGCGGCGCACTACGAGTCCTTCCGCAAGATCCTCGAGGCCGAGCACCCCGATGCGGTGTTCACGCACTGGCCGATCGACAACCACGCCGATCACCGGGCGATCTCGATGCTGGTGTATGATGCCTGGCTGAAGATGAAGCGGCGGTTCGCGCTGTATTACTACGAGGTCTCCAGCGGCGAGGACACCGTGCAGTTCGCGCCGACGCATTACGTCGCCATCACGAACCTCGAGCCGCGCAAGCGACGGGCGTGCTACGCCCACGCCAGCCAGAGTCCCGACAGGTATTATTCGCTCCAGGACCAGGTCGCCCGGATGCGCGGGATCGAGAGCGGCCACCGGCTGGCCGAGGCGTTCACCCGCCACGTCCAGAGCCCCGACTTCGAGCTACCGCTGGCGCCGCTGCGGGCAGAGTAGGTCGGGCCGTCTTGCCCGACTCCGCGGCCATGTTCCGCAAGACTGCACGACCGACTTTCATGCCGGCACAATAATAGCGGAGCTTTGACGGAGGGCCTGGAATGACGAGTCGCGTGATCGTCGCGGTCGGCGAGGTGCTCTGGGACATGCTGCCGGCGGGGAAGCAGCTCGGCGGGGCGCCGGCGAACTTCGCCCATCATGCCCGTTCGCTGGGTGCCGATGCCCGGCTGATCTCCCGGGTCGGCGACGACCCGCTGGGCGCCGAGATCCTCGAAAGGTTCCGGTCGCTGGACCTGCCGACCGACGCGGTCCAGGTGGACGCCGGGGCGCCGACCGGAACGGTGGACGTCTGGCTTGGACCCGACGGCCAGCCGCGGTACGCGATCCGCGAGGGCGTGGCCTGGGATCGGATCGAGGCAAGTGCGACGGCCCTGGCGCTGGCCGCTCGGGCCGACGCCGTCTGCTTCGGCAGCCTGGCGCAGCGCGCCGAGCCGTCCCGCCGCGCGATCCGCGCGATCGTCGAGGCGGCGCCGAAACGCGCCCTGCGGGTTCTCGACGTGAACCTCCGGCCGCCGTTCGTCGACCGCGACGTCATCGCCGGGTCGCTCGAGCTGGCCGACGTGCTCAAGCTCAACGACCACGAACTGCCCGAGCTGGCCGCGATGTTCGGACTGCCGACCGGGCCCTTGCCGGCCATCGAGGGGCTGGCCGATCGGTTCGGGCTGTCGCTCGTCGCCCTGACCCGGGGCGCCGGCGGGAGCCTGTTGTGGGCCGGCGGCGAGTGGTCGGATCACCCGGGCCGTCCGGCCGAGGTGGTCGACACGATCGGCGCCGGCGACGCGTTCACAGCGGCGCTGGTAACCGGTCGGCTCGCGGGCCGTCCGCTGGAGGCGATCAACCGCCACGCGAACGCGGTCGCCGCGTTCGTCTGCTCGCAGCCCGGCGGTACGCCGGCGCTGCCCGAGGCGCTCCGGAGTCCGGCGGCGGGATGAGCCAGGCGCGGCCATTGACCGGCGCGCGACGGCCCGGCTAAAAGGGGATGGGCCGGTGCACAGATCGCCCGGCCGACCCGCCCCCACCACGAGGCTCTCGACCATGCGGCTGATCAAGTTCCGAGATCGCGAATCCGGTTCGTCCCTGACGGCCGACCATTCTCGCGTCGGCCTGCTGGAAGGCGACGAGGTGGTGCCGCTGGGCTCGCCGGACCTGGGGCCGAGTCCCCTCAGCCGGATCCTGCATGCGGAGGATCCGGAGAAAGTGATCCGCGATAGCCGCCGGGGATCGATCGCGCCTGTGCCCCTCGCGAAGGTCGACATCCTGCCGCCGCTGGATCACCAGGAGGTCTGGGGCGCGGGCGTGACCTACGAGCGGAGCAAGGTCGCGAGAGAAGAGGAGTCCGAGAGCGCGGCGAGGTTCTACGACCGGGTCTACACGGCGGAACGGCCCGAGCTGTTCTTCAAGGCGACGCCGAACCGCGTGGCGGGCCCGGGGCAGCCGATCCGGGTGCGGCGCGATTCGCGATGGTCGGTGCCCGAGCCTGAGCTGGCGCTGGTGCTCAGCCCGTCGCTGAAGCTGGTGGGCTTCACGGTGGGCGATGATGTCAGCGCTCGCGACATCGAGGGAGAGAACCCGCTGTATCTGCCCCAGGCGAAGGTCTACGACGCCTCGTGCGCGCTGGGGCCGGTCATCACGCTGGCCTCGGCCATGCCGCCGCGGGCGTCGATCGGTATCCGGATGGAGATCGAGCGGGGCGGCGAGGTCGTGTTCCGGGGCGAGACGAGCCTCGCGCGGATGGCCCGGACGCTCGAGAACCTGATCGACTGGCTCGGGCGCGAGGATCGTTTCCCGAACGGGGTGATCCTGCTGACAGGGACCGGCATCGTGCCGCCGGACGACTTCAGCCTCGAGGCCGGCGACCGGGTCGCGATCGAGATCGACGGGATCGGGACGCTCGTCAACCCGGTCGCTCGCGGGGCACCGGCCTGAGAGACTCGAACGAACGGGGGACAGGAATTTCGACGACCCGGAGCCTGTTCCCATTTTGTTCGAGCGTGTCACCGGAGCCGGCGGGAAAGAATACGGCCGCATCCTCCGCGAGCGGAAGATGCGGCCGTGTCTCGTAAGAGTCCCGGGCGCCGGCATCGAGCTCGTCGATCCGGGGATCGATCGCGGCTGTCGCGATCGTCCGGATCGGCATCCGGCGCCCGATCCCGATCGCCGGGCCCGGAGGATGACTCCGGCCCGGCATGGCGTGGGCTTACTTCTTCTCGGCGTCCTTGGCCTTGTCGGCCGGCGGGGCCGGAGGCGTGGCGGCCTCGGGCTTCTTGACGTCGGCGGGCTTGCCCGCGCCCGCGCCCGGCGCGGGGGTCGTCGACGGGGTGCCCGAGGGCGTGGACGCGCCCTCGTCGTTGCAGCCGGAGATAATGGCAAGCGACACCAGCATCGCCGGGGCCAACGCCAGGGCCTTCAATCCGAGCTTGATCTTCACGGGTGTACTCCTTCTCGGAACTTTCCCATCCCGCAGACGGCGCGGAAGCGACGCGCTTCAGGCCGCTCGCGATTCGGCTCGCCCCCGGCGCCATGGCCGGCAGGACGGGGCCTTGAATGGCGACGGATTATAGTGGACCGCCGATACCGGCCGCAACGGAGCACCTCCGAATTCCCTCGCGGGATCGCCGGGTCCGCGCAGGCCGGGCGTCGCCCGGTTCGGGCCCGAGAATGGCGATTGTTCGGGATGTGCGGCGCGGCGTGCCGGGGCGTCACAGCCGGAGCAACCCGCGGCGTCGGATTGTCGGGAAGCGATTTCGACGCGGCCCTCGCCATGGGGGTCAAGTGCTTCCCGGGGCGGGTTCGATGTAGTCTGCGCCGGGCCCGTGGTCCTTGCCCTTCGTCGGCGCGGGTGCGGCGGTACGAGCCGGTTTCGGGCGCCGCGGCGACCCGTCGAGTCGAGTTGAGTCGAGTCGATGGGGTGCGGCGCCGCGGCACGGCTCGTTGTGGCCGGTCGGAGGTCTCGTCGACGGAGTCGAGCATCTCGCGTTTTCTCGTCCCACTGTTGAAGCGAGGCGTTCCATGAAGCCCACCATCCACACGCACCCGGCCGCCGACACCACGACGGCCATCGCCGAGGCGATCCGGAGCGTCTCCGCCCGGGCCCGCGAGGCGACGATCACCCGCCAGTCGCTCCTGCTCGAGGACCTGGCGCTCGACTCGCTCGACCTGGTCGCGGTGGTCGTCGACATCCAGGATCGGTTCGACGTCGAGATCGCCCCCGACGAGGTCGCGAACATCCGAACCGTCGGCGATCTGGCGGAGAGCCTGGAGAGGCACCTGCGCCTGGCGGCGTGAGCCGCCCCGCCGTGCCGCAGATGACCCGGTGGAAGGGCCGTGCACTCCGGCCCGCCGCGCCGCTACAATCGATCGAAGCACCGGGTCGGGGCGAGGGTCTCCGGGCGGCCGGATTGTCGCATGGGCTCCACGAGTTTCGCGGATGTTGCTCTTCCTGTCGGTGATGCTGCTGGCGCTGCCGGGCTTTGCCCTCGCGGCGTCGCGGCGAGGGCCGGTCGTCGACCCGTTGCCCGAGATCCGAGGCCCGCTGCGCCTCCTGTACTGGGCGTTCCAGGTGTATTGCTCGGCGTGGCACCAGCTCCGCTCGGAGGGCTATGCGCCGCTGCCGGAAACCGGCCCGGCGATCCTGATCTCGAACCACACCTGCGGGATCGACCACATGCTGCTCCAGGCATCCAGCCGGCGGCTGCTGGGCTTCATGGTTGCGCGGGAATACTTCGAGTCGCGATGGCTGAAGGCGATCTGCTCGTACATCGGCTGCATCCCCGTGAATCGCGACGGCCGCGACGTCGCCGCGATCCGCTCCGCGCTGCGGGCGCTGGGCGAGGGCCGGGTGCTGCCGATCTTCCCCGAAGGCCGGATCGTGGCCACATCGGGGCGGCGGCTGGGCGAGATGCGGCCGGGCGTCGCCTACATCGCGATCCGCGCCCGCGTGCCGGTGGTGCCGGCGTACATCGCCGGGACGCCCGAGACCGACGAGATCCTCCACTCGCTGGCGATGCCGTCGCGGGCGCGGGTCGTCTTCGGCGAGCCGATCGACCTGTCGGACCTGACGCCGCACCAGGCCGGTGACAAGTCCGTGCAGGCCGAGGTCGGCGCACGGTTCGAGCAGGCCCTTCTGAAGCTCCAGGCGAGGGCGCTGGCCCTGGCCGACGGAGTCGATCACGTCGAGGGTTGACCCGTGAACGATCGCGGGGTCGTCGAGATCCTGGCGAGGTATCCGAGGCGCTCGCGGCCGCTCGACGAGCCCGAGCTGCTGGGCAACGCCGGCGGACTGAGCGGGGCGCGGCTCTGGCGGTTCCGATCGGAGCGAGGGCCGCTGGTGCTCCGCGCCTGGCCGTCGCACGGGCCCGATCGCGGGCACCTGGAGCAGGTCCACCGCTGGCTGGCGCAGGCCGGCGACCTGGGTTTCATCCCGGTGCCGATCGACGACATCGCCGGGGCGACCTTCCAGGAGCATCAGGGGCAGCTCTGGGAGCTTTCTCCCTGGATGCCCGGCGCGTCGGAGTCGGCGCGGCCGCCGGCGATCGGCCGCGTGCGGTCGGCGTTCGCCGCGCTGGGGGCCCTGCATCAGCGCCTGGCGGCCGGGCGGCGTGAGGGGGTTTCTCCGGGTCTGGCGCATCGGCTCGCGGAGGTCGCGGGACTGGTCCGCGGCGGGCTGGATGATCTCGAGCGCGCCATCGGCCGCGCGCCCGCTCCGCCATCAGATCCGGCCAGGATGAACGCGACGCGGTGGCTGAACCTGGCCCGCGCGGTCGCGCCGAGGCTGGTCGAGCCGCTCCGCGAGGCGGCGAGTCGCGTGGTGCCGCTCCAGCCGTGTTTGCGAGACGCGAGGCCCGAGCATTTCCTGTTCGAGGGAGATCGCGTCACGGGCCTGGTGGACTTCGGCGCGATGGGCGTCGACTGCGTGGCCGGCGACCTGGCGCGGCTGGCGGGCGAGTGGCTGGATCCGGAAGGCGACTCCTCGTTGCGCGCCGAGGCGTTCGCCGCCTACGAGCGGGTCCGGCCGCTTGGCGCGGGTGAGGCGGCGCTGATCGATGCGTTCGCCGATTCGAACGCGCTTTTGATCGGCGAGCGCTGGATCCGCTGGGAATTCGTCGAGGGCCGACGGTTCGACGACCCGAACGCGGTGGCCGCAGGGCTGGCGCGGGGGCTGGCCGCCCTGGAGCGGCTGGCGATCGCGAGCGCGCCGCGGCTCGTCGGCCTCTGAGGGCCGGGGATCCTCTCGGACCCCCTCAGGCGGACGAATCGGTCAGCAGCCGCTGGGTCTCTTCCTGGTCGATGCAGACGCGGCTTATCGATAGTGCGAGGCCGGTGGCCGGGTCGATGGTGACGAGCGCGCCGTTGAGCCGGGGGTCGCCGGTGGCGACGTCGAAGTGGTTGTGGACGAAGGTCAGCGTGGCCGCGAGGACGCGGTCGTATCGCCGGCCGATGATCGAGTCGTGCGGCCCGGTCATGCCGACGTCGGTCTGATAGGCGGTGCCGTTCTTGAGCACGTGCTCGTCGGCGGTGGCGACGTGGGTGTGCGTGCCGAGCACGGCCGAGACGCGGCCGTCGAGGTAGCGGCCGAGGAGCTGCTTGTCGCTGGTGGCCTCGGCGTGGACGTCGACCAGGATGACGCGGGCGTCGTTGGCGATCTGCCCGAGGACGCGGTCGGCGGCGCGGAAGGGGTCGTCGACGGGGCGCATGTAGGTGCGGCCGAGCAGCGAGAACACGGCGACGGGCGTGCCGTCGCGGGCGGTGACGAGGGCCAGCTCGGGCCCCGGGGAATCGGGCGGGAAATTCGCGGGGCGGATGACGTCGGGGGAGCGGTCGAAGATCTGGAAGACCTCGTCCTTGCGGTAGACGTGGTCGCCCATGGTGAAGACGTCGACGCCCGCGTCGACCAGCTCCTCGTGGCACTTGAGGGTCAGCCCGGAGCCGCCGGCGGCGTTCTCGGCGTTGCAGACGACCAGGCCGAGCCCCCAGCGGGGGATCAGCCGGGGCAGGACCTGGCTGACGATCTTGCGGCCGGGCCCGCCGACGACGTCGCCGATGAAGAGGACTTTCAGGGGGGGCATCGCGCGAATCCATCCCTTCCTTTGGCTTCCCTCAGGCGCGCTCGCTCACCGCGCGAACTCGACGGAGCGGGTCTCGCGGAGCACCGTGACCTTGACCTCGCCCGGGTAGGTCAGCTCGCGCTGGATCGAGCGGGCGATGTCGCGACAGACCTTGGCGCTGGCGGCGTCGTCGAGCTGCTCGCTGTCGACGATCACGCGAATCTCGCGCCCGGCCTGGATGGCATAGGCGTGCTCGACGCCGGGGAAGCCCATGGCGAGCGCCTCGAGCTCCTCGAGCCGCCGGACGTATTTTTCCAGGGTCTCGCGGCGGGCGCCGGGGCGGCTGGCGCTGATGGCGTCGGCGGCGGCGACCAGGACGGTGTAGGGCGTGTCGACCCGCAGGTCGTCGTGGTGTCCGAGCGCCGCGTGGACGACCTCGCCGGGCTCGCCGTAGCGGCGGGCGAGCTCGGCGCCGACGGCGGGGTGGCCGCCTTCCATCTCGTGGTCGGCGGCCTTGCCGATGTCGTGCAGCAACCCGCAGCGCCGGCCGAGGGCGCCGTCGAGCTCGAGCTCGTCGGCCATCAACCCGGTCAGGAACGCGACCTCGAGCGAGTGCCGCAGCACGTTCTGCGAGTAGCTGGTGCGGAAGTGCAGCCGGCCGAGGTAGTCGACCAGCTTCTCGTGCAGTCCGCCGACGTTCGCCTCCATCGCCGCCTGCTCGCCCAGGCGGCGGATGTGCTCGTCCAGCTCATCCTGGGTCTGCTTCACGATCTCCTCGATGCGCGTGGGGTGGATGCGGCCGTCCTGGATGAGGCGCTCCAGCGAGACCTTGGCGACCTCGCGGCGGATGCTGTCGAACCCGGTGACGATGACAACGCCGGGCGTATCGTCGACGATGACGTCAACGCCGGTGGCCTTCTCGAAGGCGCGGATATTCCGCCCCTCGCGGCCGATGATCCGACCCTTCATGTCGTCGTTGGGGATGTCGACGGTGCTGACGGTGATCTCGGCGGTGTGCGAGGCCGCGTAGCGCTGGATGGTCGTGGTGAGGATCTCGCGCGCCTGCCGCTGGCAGGCCTCGCGGATGGCGGCCTGATGCTTCAGGACGGTGCCGCCGAGCTCGGAGCGGAGCTCGTCCTCGACGCGCTTCAGCAGGATCTCGCGCGCCTCCTCGGGCGAGAGCAGCGCGACGCGGCGGAGGGCGTCGAGCTGGTCGGCGAGAACCTTCTGGACCTCGGCATCTCGGCGGCGGAGGACTTCCTGCTGCTCGGCGAGCTGCCGCTGGAGGGACTCGATGTCGATTTCCTTGCGGTTGATCAGCTCGAGCTTCTGGTCGAGGATATCGGCGCGCTTCTCCAGCCGGCGCTCCTGCTCGCGGAGGTCGCGGCGGATGGAGTCGGCCTCGGCGTCGAGCTCCTCGCGGCGGCGGAACGCCTCGGCCCTGGCGTCGAGCTCGGCCTGGCGGCCGATGGTCTCGGCCTCGCGGCGCGCGTCGGCGAGGACCCGGTCGGCCAGGGTGCGGGCGGAGATCGAGCGGTATCGCCCCACGAGGAGCGAGGCGACGCAACAGGCCAGGACGCCGGCGAGCAGGCCGAGGAAAGCTGTCACGCGAGGCCCGTCCCCTTCGCGCTGCGGCACGGCCGCCGCCCCGGCGGGGGATTGGATTTCCCCCGGCGGTCCGACGATCCGGCCCATCCTCGACGCCCGGACATTCTCACCGCGCCCGCCTTCCCGGCGGGGCGTGTGCACGCGCCGTCAACGGCTCAGACGAGCATTCCCCGACCCCGCCGCGCGGCCAACGCGCGGCGAGGCGGTTCGATCGGGTCGAGGTTCGTGTCTCCGGCATCTCCGGCGTCGCGGCGGCCGGCCGCTGGCCCTGGGCATGGCTGGCGCCAGTGCACCGGGCCGCGCGGGGGACCGTGACTCGTCGGGCCTGCTGCTCGGCGTCGCGTCGATCGGTCCGCCGCCCGTCCTGCCGACGGGCCGGCGAGCGCACCGGACGAGCGGGGCGGCCGATGCGCGCCGCGCACCGTCCGGGCCCGCCGCCAGGCCGATCGCATCAGCAGGACCCCCGCCGCCCAGAGCGCGGCCAGGGCCCCGATGGTTCCGGTCCGACTCGCCGTCACGCGAGAGATCCTCTTCTCCGTCTCTGCTTCGGGAATTGTTGTCGGCGCCCGGTCTTCCTCCACGACATCCGGCTGGGCTATGCCCGGCCGGTCCGCGGTGGGAAAGTCCTGGCATCGTTCACGATCGGTCATGGGAGGCGGAATCCCGGGCGATGACCGCGCGAGGCTCCGCCGTCACTTGTGATTAAAGGACCTCCCCGCGCCGTCGCCGGGCGGGAAGGCACGTCTAATCTATCAGAAGCGCCCGGCCGGTCAATCGGCCGGCGGCGGTCGCCGCCAGCTTGCACGCACGAGCACGAGGGTCTGCGACCCTCGATCCCCGGACATCGGCGGCCGTGCTATCATGGTGCGGCTGCTCGAAGTGGGGTGCGGCTCGGCCCGTCCGGCCCCGGCGTCCGGTTTGTCGAGAAGGCGATCATGTCATGCGGGACACCTTGCGGAACCGACTGTTCTTGCGGATCACGCTCGCCGCGTTCCTCGGCGGGAGCGTGCTGCTGCTCAACCCCGGGATGGGCATGCTGTGGCAGGGCGTCGCCCTGATCGCGCTGGGGCTCGTCTCGGCGTTCATCTGGCATCGAGGGATCGGCTCGCGCCGATCGGGCGCGAGGCGCGAACCCGCCGGCCCGACCTTCTCGCCCGAGGACCCCGAGGTCGCCGCGCTGCCGGCGACGACGACAACGCGCCTGCGCGACGTCGTCGGCCGCTCGCGCGAGCGGCAGAAGCGGGCCGGGGATTGAAGACGCCGGTTCGATGGCCGACCGCCGTCGGTCGGCAGGAGCGAATTCACCGGCGTCGAGAGCAATGTCCCACGACCTGGAAGCTTCCTCATGCAACTGAACCTGTGGCTGGTCCATCCCGACGAGGCGATGTGCGCCGCGTTCGAGCGGCGGTTTCGCGGGCTGCCCGGCGCGCGGGTGGCGCGCGGGGCGTTCGAGGACCTCGAGCCGCACGACGCGTTCGTCACGGCCGGGAATTCATTCGGCATCATGACCGCCGGGATCGACGCGGCCGTGGCGCGGTTCTTCGGCGAGGAACTCGTCCGACGCGTGCAGCACCAGATCATGGACCGCTACCTCGGCGAGCAGCCGGTCGGCACGGCGTTCATCCTGCGCACGGGGCACGCGTCGATTCCCTTCCTGGTGCACGCTCCGACGATGCGGGTGCCCGGCAGCATCGCCGGCACGGACCGGGTGTACGCGTCGACATGGGCCGCACTGCTGGCGGTCTACGCGCACAACATCGCGGACGCCGATAAAATCGAGACCGTGGCGTTCCCGGCGATGGGGACGGGCTTCGGCGGCGTCGAGTTCGACGAGGCCGCCCGCCAGATGGCCGCCGCCTTTCGCCACTACCTCGAGCCGCCGCATCGCCTCGACTGGGACTTCGTCGTCGACCGCCACAGGGCCATCAGCTACGACGGCGATCGCCAGGTCGTGCGCTGAGACCGCCGTGCACCGTCGCTGTCGTCAGCGAGGGACGGGCCGATGACGGGAGCCACCCTCCGGGCCGGCGTCGTCGCCGGCGGCCGTGAAATAGGCCCGGTCGCGGGCTTCCCAGTCGGAGTAACCGAGCAGGTCGTACAGCTCGGCACGGGTCTGCATGCGGTCGACCACGGTGCGCTGGGTGCCGTGCTCGAGGAGGGTCTTCAGCGTCTCCTCGGCGGCGCGCATGGCGGCGCGGAAGGCGGTCAGGGGGTAGATGGCCGCTCGATAACCCATGCCGGCCAGCTCGTCGAAGGGGATCAACGGGCTGCGGCCGAACTCGGTCATGTTGGCCAGCAGCGGCGCGGGGACCTCGCGGGCGAACCGGGCGAACTCGTCGGGAGATTCCATCGCCTCGGGAAAGATCATGTCGGCGCCGGCGGCGAGGTAGGCATGGGCGCGGCGGACGGCCGCGTCGAAGCCCTCGACTGATCGGGCATCGGTCCGGGCAATGATGACGAAGTCCGGATCCCGCCGCGCCGCGACGGCCGCGCGAACCTTCGCGGCCATCGAGGCCGTGTCCACCAGCCCCTTGCCCGTCAGGTGCCCGCACCTCTTGGGCAAGACCTGGTCTTCCAGGTGCAGCCCGGCGACTCCGGCCTCCTCGTAGAGGCGCACCGTGCGCTCAACGTGAACCGCCTCGCCGAAGCCGGTGTCGGCGTCGCAGAGCACCGGCAGCGACGTCGAGCGGGCCAGCACCGCGGCCTGCTGGGCGAACTCGGTCTGCGTGAGCAGGCCGATATCCGGCAACCCCGCCCACCCGGCCGACAGCGCCCCGCCCGAGAGATACACCGCCGCGAAACCGAGGCGCTCGGCCAGCCGCGCGGTCAGCGCGTTGAACGCCCCCGGGATCATGATCGGCCCGGCCTGCCAGGCCGCCCGCAACCGTGCGCCAGGGGTTGTCATGGCTGGTTGTCTCCTGATGGGCGTTCACCGAGTGGTTTTGCCTGGACGATGGAGAGCGGAGGACGGACGACGGAGAGCAGAGCATCGAGAGCGGAGGACGGACGACGGAGAGCTGACCACTGACCACTGACCACTGACCACTGACCACTGATCACTGATCACGGACAATCCTGGACCCATCGCGTACAATGTCAAGCGAGAGTGACGGCGCCTCTGACGAACCGGGCGCCACCAGGAGGCTAGCATGCATGACGACGTCTCGAAGGTTGAGGAAGCGGTCCAGGCCCTGAAAGAGGGGCGGATCATCATCGTCGTCGACGACGCGGATCGGGAGAACGAGGGGGATTTCGTCGCGGCGGCGGACCGGGTGACGCCGGAGACCGTCGAGTTCATGATCACGCACGGGCGGGGGCTACTCTGCATGCCGATCCTGCCCGAGGTGGCGGCGCGGCTCGAGCTGTCCCCAATGGTGGATCACAACACGGCGCCCCATCAGACGCCGTACACGGTGCCGGTCGATCATCGATCGTGCCGGACGGGCATCAGCGCCGAGGAGCGGGCGCGGACGGTCCGGGCGATCATGGACCCGTCGTCGCGGCCCGGGGATTTCGTGCGTCCGGGGCACCTGTTCCCGCTGGTGGCCAAGGAGGGCGGCGTGCTCCGCCGCGCCGGGCACACCGAGGCGACCGTCGATCTCGCCCGGCTGGCCGGGTTGACCCCCGCCGGGATCCTCTGCGAGATCACCCACGGCACCAGGATGGCCGACCGCGCGAAGCTCCAGGAAATCGGCCGCGAGCACGGCATGCCGATTGTCTCGATCGAGGCCCTGATCCGGTATCGGCGGATGCGCGAGAAGCTGGTCATCCGCGCGGCCGAGTCCGACCTGCCCACCCGGTACGGCCGCGGCCGGATCATCGGTTATCGCGTGCAGTACGAGCCGGGGAATGAGCCGGTGGTATTCGTCATGGGCGACCTCAAGTCGGTCGATGCGCCGCTGGTGCGGCTGCACTCCTCGTGTTTCACCGGCGACCTGCTCGACTCGTTGCGGTGCGACTGCGGCGATCAGCTCCACATGGCGCTGTCGATGATCGGCGAGGAGGGGGTCGGGGCGCTCATCTACCTGCCGCAGGAGGGCCGCGGCATCGGCCTGATCGAGAAGATCCGCGCATACAACCTCCAGGACAGGGGGCTGGACACCGTCGAGGCCAACACGGCGCTCGGTTATCGCGCCGACCCCAGGGATTACGGGATCGGCCTCCAGATCCTCAAGGATCTGGGGCTGTCGCGGGTCCGGCTGTTGACGAACAACCCCAAGAAGACAAATGCGTTCGTCTATTACGGGTACGAGCTCCAGGTGGTCGGCCAGGTGCCGATCATCGCGCCGGAGGTCGAGGAACGGCGGCGGTACCTCGAGGCCAAACGCGACAAGATGGGCCATCTCCTGCCCGTCCTCGGCCCGGCACCCGTCGGCGACAGCTCGACTCCGGCAGATGCGCCCACCTAAAATGCCCCGACCCTGCGGATCGACCGCGCCGGTGATTGCACGGCGATCGGCGGGTCGACGTCGCGTGTCGCCGCTCCATCCTTCGGGAACCCTCATCATGCGAAACGATCGGACGAACTGGCGGCGGGCGGCCTGGGCCGTCGGTCTGGCCCTGGCGGGTCTTCTGGCCTTCGACGGCCCGGCAATCGCGACCGCGCGGGCGCAATCGGGCGCCCCGCGCGACCGCGCGCCGGACGACGCTTCGGCCCGGGCGGTGTTCGCCGGCGTGGCGAAGGCGTACCGAGAGCTGGCGAGCTACTCCGACCAGGGCGAGTTCGTCGTGTCCATGAAGCTCGGCGGGC
Organism: Planctomycetales bacterium; assembly: GCA_027452145.1. Classification (GTDB taxonomy): domain Bacteria; phylum Planctomycetota; class Planctomycetia; order Isosphaerales; family Isosphaeraceae; genus JAKAUH01. The sequence continues at coordinate 1,827 of DAIDHB010000348.1, read as the reverse complement.
AGGGGCACAAGCAGGCGCGGCCGATGCGGCTGACGTTCGTCCGGCCCAACCGGTTCGACCTCGACGCCGGCGCGATTCGGCTCGTCTGCGACGGCAAGACGATGACCACCGTGATCGAGCCATTGAAGAAATACATGAGTGCGCCGGCACCCGAGGCGGTGACGATCGACACCTTCCGCGAGGGGCCCACCGGCGCGATCCTCTTCGGCGGACCGACCGCCGCGCCGTCGGCATCGCCCATGTTCGTCCTGCTCCACCTGCTCACCGGCACCGAGCCCGACGTGTTGCTCAACCAGATGGGCGGGACCGTTCGCTCGGCGAAGCCCCAGGCCGGCAGTCCCGAGGGCCAGGCGCTGTTGATCGACCTCCAGGAAGGGCCCGATTTGCTGCTCCGCGTCGACCCGAAGAGCAAATTGCTCGCGTCGATCGAGCTGAAGATTGACCCCGCGCAACTGAAGAAGAGCGCCCCGCCGGGCCAGACGCTCGAGATCGACCGCTTCGGCTGGTCGGCGGGGACGATCACCACGAGTGTGCCGGCCGATCGCTCGTTCGCCTTCGCCGCCCCGAAGGGGTTCGCGGCCATCGCCGGGCCCGGCGACCGGCCCCCCGCCGGCGCCGAGCCGGCGCCCGAGCACGCCGTGCAGCAGATGATCGGCAAGCCCGCGCCCGACTTCACCCTGACCCTGCTCGATGGCCCGGGCAAGACGAGGACCGTGACGAAGGCCGATCTGGCCGGCAGGGTTGTCGTCATCGACTTCTGGGCGACCTGGTGCGGCCCTTGCCTGATGGAGCTGCCCGAGATCCAGAAGCTCGTCGAGCGCTACAAGGACGCGAAGAAGGACGTCGTGATCGTCGCCCTGAGCCAGGACGATAGCCCGAAGGAAATCACGGAGGTCCGCACGCTCGTCGAGAAGAAGCTGGCCGAGAAGAAGCTCCAGTTGACCGGCGGTTCGGTCGGACGGATCGGGCTGGACCCGAGCAACTCGGTCGGCAAGGCGTTCGACATCGAGGGCTATCCGTCCCTGGTGATCCTGGACGGCAAGGGGGTCGTGCAGTCGGCGCACGTCGGGTATGACCCCGACGCGCGTGAGCCCTTGCACAAAACACTCGCCACCGAGATCGACGCGCTGCTCGAGGGCAAGTCGCTCGCCGGCGACCGCCAAAAGGCCCCGAAGGCCGGGTCCAGGCCCTGACGGACCCGGTGTTTGGTTCTGATCTCCTGACCGCGCCTGGGAGCCGGATCTTCACCAAAGATTGGAACCACGAATGGCACGAATACCACGAATGAAGATAGGGCCTGGCGTTCATTCCATTGGTGTTCTTCGTGCCATTCGTGGTTCTGACCCGGACCTCGGCAGAATCGCGGTGGGCACGAGACCCGCGCCCGACGACCCTGAGCCGTCGAATCGGGCGGGGCGATGAAGGTCTTTTCCTCCTCGCCCCTGGTCCCAAACCCCGAACCCCTTCCCTCAGACCGGGTTGACTCGCTCGGTCTTCTGCATCTGCTCCAGCCGCATGTGGTGCCAGACGAGGTCCATGATCCGGCGGGGCTCGTCGATGCCGAGCAGATAGGCCTTGGGCAAGGTCTGCTCGGAGGAAATCACCACGACGTTGCCAATTCCCAGCCAGTCTCCGACCATGCTCTGCTGGATGTAGACATCCTTGATGCGGATCAATTCGAGCTGGTCGACGCGGCGGCGGAAGAAGCCGGTGGTGATGAAGAGGCGGCGGTTGGTGAGTCGGTAGTGATGTCCCCGGTAGGCGCGAAAGTACCGATAGCCGAGGTTGGCCCAGTAGCCCAGCACGACGAGCCCCAGGGCGATCGTC
>DAIDHB010000347.1 GCA_027452145.1 Planctomycetales bacterium | reverse complement strand
CAGCCCCAGTTCGGCGGCCAGCGCCGGGACGCCCGCGTCGCCGTACAGCTCGCGGCGGACGGCGCGGACCCGGCATGCCAGGCCCGTCGATCGATCGAAGCGCGCTCCCATACCGACTATCCTCGCGTGGTCGCCGATCCACGTGGGTGGGCCGTCGCATCCCTCCATCCTGTCATACGTCCCCGGTATGGGCGCGGGACAGGTCCTCTTCGGGGCAGCCGAGTATTATCGACGCGTGATGCAACATGTCAACGAGGTAGCGGACGCCCTCCTCGACCGAGTCGCCGGGCCCCGCAAGCCGGCCATCGAGGGACCGTCTCCGCGGCGATGCCCGAACGCGGGGACGATCCCGGATCGGCGGGCGGAGGCCGGTCGGTGGCCCGCCCCGGCGAGTCGTGTTCGGCCCCCCCCTGGCCGGGTCGTGCGGCATGCGCCGGCGCCAGCCGGGGGCGACGGGGCGGGCCGGCGGGGCCGGGCGCCGAACGCCATTGTTGTGCCGGAAGCCTCGAACCGGCGGGTGCCGATCGGGATGGCATTCGTCGTCGGCCGGGCGCCGGACGACGAGGGGGCCGAGGTGCCGGGCCGGTGGATCGTGGTCGATCGCGAGTTCCGGCCGCTCGTCTTACGGATCACCCGTAGCATCTGAAAGTAGTCGGATGACTCGATCGCGACGGCTCTGGAGGGCCGGTCGTTGGATGCAGAACGTGGGCCGTGTGTCGTCACGCGATCGCCTTCCGCCGCCGCCGGGCGCAGGCCAGGCCGATCAGTGCCGCAGTCCCGGCACTGGTGAGTGCCCCGGGCTCGGGCACCGCGGCGCCTTCAACGCGGAACCCTGACTTGCCGTTGGTGTAGGTATCACTCTGGTCCTCCCAGGAGTCTAATGTCGTCGGCGAGGCTGGGGAGGCCGTCAGGGTGTAGGTCTGTCCCTGGAGCAGGAGCGGGTGCAGGACGGAATCGACCTCTACGACGGGTATCGCCGATGCGATAGAGGCGGGCGCGTCCGCTGTCCAAGTCTCCAGCACACTCGACTTCGAATCGGTGAGCGTCAGGGTGAAGTCGCTCGTATAAACGCCCTCGTACCACACCGCGACCTTGATGTCGCCAAGGTCGGCGGTGGCCCTCGCGACGAAAGACTCCGAATGGCTGTAGGGGCCTCTGAAGACCGCGGATGAGCCGAAGATGCCATACCCGCCGCTCGTGACATAGGTCTCCGTGGGCAGGTTGTCGTAGATGACCCCCCCGGCACTGGCTTGTCCCGTCGTCAGCCCCAGCCCCGCCGCCAAACCGAGCACGATTCGCCTTGACGCAATGATCACGCTGTAGACTCCCGCTTCGAGGGCGACCGTCTTAATCCGCCGAGAGAATGCCTCCGCGTGGACGGTTAGATCATGACAGCATCATAATGCTTTGGCAATGAGAGTCTATAGCAAGGAAAACGGGCCGGTGGCTCTGAAAATTTCGCCACGTCCGTGCGTATCTCCTGATGGACCCCTTCTTTCAGGAGTGACACCGTGCCAGGACCCGGCGAATATCGCCCCGACCCGACCCTCGGCATCGATCGACTCGAGGACTTGCCCAAGACGAAGGTCAGCATCCGCAACCGCAACTATCGTCGCCGGCCTTGCCCGCAGTGCGGCCATAAGGCCTATCGCGACCGCATCGTTCGTCGCACCCTCCACGACCTCGGCAACCCGCTCACCGGCAGGCCCCGC
>DAIDHB010000346.1 GCA_027452145.1 Planctomycetales bacterium | reverse complement strand
CAAAGTAGGCCGTAAATCGCCTGTGGCTATGAACAGTCGGCCGAGTCAGCTACGATCAACCAACGTGTCTGAAACCCGTGAGAATGGTGGCTGGTTTTGAAGCGCCCACGAGTGGCTGGTTTTGAAGCGCCCGGTGACACTCAAGTCCTCTTCTCTTCTCTTCTCGCTCCGATCTCTGTGTCTCGGCGTCTCTGTGGTTCATTTCTCCGGGGGCTGGCCAGCGGGAGGAGGCGGAGCCGGGATGGACCGAGGCCCTCAGGAAATCTTGCACGCCATACGCGATTCTCGGGATTAGCAATACAGAGGGACGGCTCAGATCGAGTCCGCGGGATACCGCCCCGATCTGGACGGTTCAGCTCGGTTCGATGGAGGAGGGCGGGTCTGTCGGCCGATCGGATCCGATCCGGTCGGCCCGGTCGGCCGGACCGGGGCCGGTGAATCGTGACGCGTCGCCGGATTCGGGGTCCCCACTGGAGATAGGCTTCCCGAGCGCGAATGCGGTAATGCAGTCACCGCGCGGCCTCGCGGAGCGGAACAAGGAGTCTGGTCATCGTCCGTGATCCTCCGCGGGGTTTCCGTCTATTCCCAGTCGGACCGTTGCCGAATGGCTGAAGTCCGGGCATGATTGCGAGCAGAGCCGGATTCTTCAGAAAAGCGGTCGTGTTTCCATGCGTCTGTTCAGTAGGCGACTTCATGTGAGCTGGCGGAACACTTCGATGTCTCTCAAACTGAGAGTCTCGTTGCGGGGATTCCTGGCGATCATCGCGGCGTGCGGCATCATCGCCTGGTTGGCCAGGGGATGGCTGTACCCGAATCGGCTCCCGGGTCAGCGCTTCGCCCTGGTCGGCCCGATCGATATCGACCGCGATGGCCGCGACGACCGCGGCCGGCTCAAGTGGATGATCCTCCGCAATGGCGGGACGGTCGACTTCGACCTGCCGCCGCCGTGGGTCGGCAAGGAGACCGGCAAGCTCACCCCGCGGATTGACTGGTACGTCACCGACGACCGCCTGCCGCTCCGCGGCATCAACTTCAGCCGCTCCGAGCCGATGGCCAAGATGCGGTCGGAGCTCGGCGCCCGAGTGGGTCAGGTCACCAGAGACGCGCGGCTCGAAGGCATCCGCCCCATGCCGATTGAACGGCTCTTGAAGGTCATCCGGGGGGATATTCGGCGCCAGTTCATTCCCTGGAGAAATCATTGGTGTGAAATTATTAGAATAAATAACTGAAACCAATTGGGATTGGAGTCCGCGAATCCAAAAAGGAGAGGCACTTTTCCATCGCCTCGCGCCACGTTGGTTGCTAGATTGCATGGGCCGCGCTGGCTGCTTCTGACGGGTGACCAGATGTGTCTGTCCTTGTTGAGGCACACGGCGGCCAGGCCGAAGGGGCGTGGCTCGCGGACGGACGGGTTAGCGGGCGGAGTTCGGGCGCCGGCCGGACGCCGCGGGAGACGACGAGGTGTTCCCCGGCCTCGACGCGGTCGAGGAGTCCGGCGGGGTCTCGCTGGAGATTTGCACACTTGCGATATCCATGGCTGTTATGATATCATCGTCGCGCGAATGGGGGTAGGCGGACCTGGGCTTTCCGTCGCCTTGGTCCTGGCGTTCGGTCCATGTGGCGCGACCTTCGGAACGCGGTGTACTGATGTGACGTGAGGCCGTCGGGCCGGGCGCGGCCGCGGCTGACCTGAGCGAGGTGATGGCGCAAACCCGCCTGCGGAGGGCTGCTGGTTTTGGGCGCTGGACGGCGGGGGCGATGGCTACCACCAGACCGGGTTTCGAGGAGACCTGGCTCGAATTGCCGGACTGGCAGACGCTCGTCGCCCTCGTCAACGGCGAGCTTGGGCTCGGGTGGCTGATGTACATGCGCTGGAACGGCGATGCCGGCTTCAGCTCGCGAAACCCGGGATACGACGGGCCGCCAGATGCCGAGATCGAATACTATCTCAGTAACGGGCAGCGGGACCTCTATCCGGCATCGTGGGCATTCCCCGTCGGGGAGGTGCGGCGGGCGCTGGATTACTTCGAGCGGGAGCATCGGCCACCGCCGTTCATCACCTGGAATAATGACTCCGGGGATGGCCAGCTCATCGGCGAGCCCGGCTGACGAGGCGCCCCCGCGTACCCGCCCGCGGGCCGCTGACCACTTTCGTTCGGCCCTGGGGACCGGATCCAGCCGACACCTCGACGACTTCCTCGAGCCGGAGGGTAACCGGCCGCCTACATGAGGAGCGCATCCATGAAGGTGAAGATCCCATCCGCCGGCGGAGAGGTCAACGTCTACAACCTTACCGGATCCACGGTCACCACGCCCCGCGTGTACTTCGTCAATGGCATCCAGGTGGTCGGCCGGGAGCACGCGCGCACGGCGGCGTATCTGTCGGTCCTCATCGAGCGGCCGGTCTGGGGGGTCTTCAACAAGACAGCCGGCAAAGGCTACGGCCTTCCGATCGACCTCGGGCAATGTGTGCTCGACTACGCCGAGAACGCGGCGGCCCGACTCGGATCACGGGCGAACCTGCGAAAGCCAGCCAGGATTCCCGACCACAAGATCCCGGAGTTCCTCAGCCGCGTGGACAGGCAGTACACCGTGTGGAATAACGCCACCCTGGCGCTGTTCAAGGAGCTGGCCCGCAACAAGTCGCAGCGGCAGTTGATCATCGCGCACAGCCAGGGTAACCTGATCACGTCGAATGCCGTGTTCGTGATGGAAGACGTGTTCGGGTCGGCGGGCCTCCAGAACATCCGGGTGTACTCGCTCGCGTCCCCGTCGCCGGCGTGGCCGCTCGGCCTGCGGATCACCAACGGCGGCGGGGGCCGGCAGGACAACGCGTTCATGAACGACCTCGTCTCGCTCCTGCGGCCCCACAACCTGGCGGCGAAGCTCGGGGTGAAGCAGTTCCAGAACGCCGGTGACTTCCGCACGTTCGACGGCGCCGGGCAGGGGTTATTCGCTCCGCACGCTGCGGTTGCGATCATCGACACGCTGAACTTCCTGAAGTCGATTCGGGGCGACCTCGGTTTGCCCAGGGAATTCGGCGCCGACTTCCTTCAGAAGAGCGCGCGGATCGTGGACGGCGCATTCGCCTCGACGGCCGGGTGACCGGGGCACGGGCCCGACCGGTCGCTTCCGCAGGCCGGCGCCGCACGGAGGCTTCGAGCTTGGCGGAGATCCAGTTTCGCGGCGTCACGAAGAGCTACGCGGCCGGGCGGCCGGCGGTGGAGTCGGTCGACCTGACGATCGGGTCGGGCGAGCTGCTGGTCGTGCTGGGCCCGTCGGGTTCGGGGAAGACGACGCTCCTGCGGATCCTGGCGGGGCTGGAGTCGCCCGATGCGGGATCGGTCTGGATCGACGGGCGCGATGTCACCGGTGTCGAGCCGCACCGTCGCGACGCGGCGATGGTGTTCCAGAGCCCGGCTCTTTATCCGCACCTTTCCGTTTTCGACAACCTGGCGTTCGGGCTGCGGGCGCGGGGTGTCCGGCGGGGCGAGGTGCGCGAGCGCGTCAATCAGGTGGCGGAGTTGCTGGGGATCGACGGCCTGCTCGCGCGTCGGCCGTGGGGGTTGTCGGGGGGGGAACGCCAGCGGGTGGCGCTCGGCCGGGCGATCGTGCGTCGGCCGCGGGTGCTCCTGTGTGACGAGCCGTTCTCGAGCCTCGACCCGCCGCTTCGGGCGGCGCTGCGCGAGCAGGTCGCCGAGCTGCACCGCCGGTTCGGCTCGACGCTCGTCCTCGTCACGCACGACCAGGCCGAGGCCCTGATGCTGGGCGATCGGATCGCGGTGCTGGATCGCGGGACCTTGCTCCAGTGCGGGACGCCGCGCGAGATCTACGACCGTCCCGTTCATCGCGACGTCGCCGCGTTCGTCGGCAGCCCGCCGATGAATCTCCTGGCCTGCGAGATCTTCCGGGACGAATCGGGCGTGAGGGTCCGCGTCGACGGCGGGTTTGAATGGCCGGTGCCGGCCGATGCCAGGCTGCGCGGGGGGCCGGAACCGGGCCGCGTGCTGCTGGGCTTGCGGCCCGAGGACATCGCACTGGCCGGGGATGCCGCGGGCGGCACCACGTCGTCCGGGCCGATCGTCGAGGTCGGGGTCGCGCGGGTGGAGTTCAACGGCGCGGACGTGCTGGCGACGTTGCGGCTGGGCTCGAATCGGCTGGCGGCGCGGTTGCCTGCGAGTCCGCCGATCCGCGAGGGGGATTCGCTTCGCGCCATCCTCAACCTCGCTCGCGCCTCGTGGTTTGATCCCGACCACGGTCGTGCGCTCACCGACGACTGATCGACCGCTCCTGCCTCACCGCTGCGGTTGCCGACCCGCCCGGCCCCGCGCAAGGGCTTTCCCGCCGATCCTTTCCGATCCATAATGATTTCTGGGCGTCTCCTCGCCGACGCCCGGACGTTCCTCTTCTATATGGGGCCAGGTCCCCGCGCCGAGTCCAGGATGTACACATGGACGAGACCGATGAGGTCCGCCCGCTTCTCGACCGTTTGCAGGCCGGCGATCAGCAGGCGCTGGGGGAGCTGTTCTCGATCTACCGGGACCGGCTGGGCCGGATGATCCGGTTCCGGCTGGACGGCCGGCTGAAGGGACGGGTGGCGACCTCGGACGTGCTCCAGGAGGCGTACATCGACGCGCTCAAGCGGCTGCCGCACTACCAGGCGGACCCCGAGATGCCGTTTGCGATCTGGCTGCGGTGGGTGACGATGCAGCGGCTGGTGGAGGTCCACCGGCAGCACCTGGGGGCGCGGATGCGGGACGCGGGGCGGGAGGTGGCGCTCGACGCCGGGGGCGGTCTGGCCGCGAGCTCGGCGCGGATCGCCGAGTTCATCGGCGACCTGACCTCGCCGAGCCAGGCGGCGCAGCGGCACGAGATGCTGGCGCAGCTTGAGCGGGCGCTCGACGGCCTGGAGCCGATGGACCGCGAGGTGCTGGCGCTCCGGCATTTCGAGGAGCTGAGCAACCTCGAGACGGCCGCCGTGCTGGGCATCCAGCCGGCCGCGGCGAGCAAGCGATACGTGCGGGCGCTCGAGCGTCTCAAGGGGGCACTCGAGCGGTTGCCGGACTTCGGCGGAGAGGGGTCATGAGGGACGTACCGACGCACGCGATCGCCAACGCCGATCAGACCGTGGTCCACCACGACGGCGACGACGCCGAGTGCGACTCCTTCGACCGGCTGGCCGAGGAGTTCGCCGACCGCTGCCGCCGCGGCGAGTCGCCGTCGATCGAGGAGTTCGTTGCCCGTTTACCCGAGCAGGCGCAAAGGATCCGCGACCTGTTCCCGTCGGTCGGGATGATGGAGCAATTGAAGCGCCGCGTCGACGCGGGCCGGGAAGACTCGTACAGCCTGCACGAGCCGGGGCTCGAGTCGCTGGGCGAGTACCGGATCGTCCGCGAGCTGGGCCGCGGCGGGATGGGGATCGTCTACGAGGCGTTCCAGGAGTCGCTTCAGCGGCATGTCGCGCTCAAGGTCATCCCGCGGCAGAGCCTGCTGGACGCCCGCCGCCGGCAGCGATTCCATCGCGAGGCGATGGCCGTCGCGCAGCTCCACCACACGAACATCGTGCCGATCTTCGCCGTGGGCGAGCACGACGGGCTGCCGTATTACGCGATGCAGTATATCCGCGGTGACGGCCTCGATCGCCGGCTCGAGCGGTGGCGCTCGGAGGGCCACGATCGCGGGCCGAGGCACTGGCGGTTCGTCGCGATGATCGGCAAGCAGGCCGCCGAGGCGCTCCAGTACGCGCACGACCAGGGGATCCTGCACCGCGACATCAAGCCGGCGAACATCCTGGTGGACGAGCACGAGGTGGCGTGGCTCACCGACTTCGGCCTGGCGAAGGTGATGGGACGCGACGACCTGACGAATTCCGGTGATGTCGTGGGGACGCTGCGCTACCTCGCGCCCGAGGCCCTTCGCGGCGAGGCCGACCACCGGGCCGACATCTACAGCCTGGGACTGACGCTCTACGAGCTGTTGACGCTCCAGCTCCCGTTCGGCGACCGGAGTCCCAGCGAGCTGGTGCGCTGCGTGACGGAGGAGCAGCCGATCCGCCCGCGGAAGGTGGACGCGTCGATCCCGCGCGACCTGGAGACGATCATCCTGAAGGCGACGGCGCGCGATCCGGGGCACCGGTACGCGACGGCCGGCGACCTGGCCGCCGACCTGCGCTGGTTCATTGAGGGCCGCCCGATCCTCGCCCGGCGGGCGTCGCCGCCCGAGCGGCTGGTCCGCTGGTGCCAACGGAACAAGGGGCTGGCCGCCGCGCTGGGCGTCGCGGCCGTGGCGTTTTTGTTCGCTCTGGTTGCGACGCTGGTCGGCTATGTGACGACCTCGCGGGCGCTCGATCGCACCATGGCAAACGAGGCGGCGGAGCGGCAGGTGATCGGTCGGTTTTTCGACATTCTGGTGGACGCCGACGATCACGGGCCATTCAGCAATCAGTGGGGGCCGCCGGCGTGGGGCGGTCCACCGTCCGGCGGCGGCGATCGGAACCCTCCCGAGGGTGGGCCGAATCCGCCCGGCCAGGAACCGCCGTCGGATGGCCAGGGACCGGCGCCAGGCAGCGACTCGAAACAGGTTCGCGGCAAGCCGCCGCAGTCCGGCGAGGGGCGACCGCATCCGGGTGGAGGGATGCCGAAACAGGTGGTTGCCGCCATCAACCAGCGGGAAGCCGCTCTGCTCGAGACGGTGCTGGAATTCTACGCCAGGTTCGCCGAGCGGAATGCGACCAACTCGCGGCTCCAGGGCGAGGATGCCCGGGCTTATCGCAAGGTCGCGACGCTTTATCGCAAGCTCGGGCGGTTCGACGAAGCCGAGCAGGCGCACGAGAAGTCGCTTCGCCGCTTCGAGGCCCTGGCCGCCGCGCATCCGGATGACGCCGGGTACCAGCTCGAGCTGGCGCGGACCGTCGCCCTGGACGACCAGCCGGATATCGACAATTCGCAGCCCGATCGCAGCGCCGCGGCCCTGCGCCAGGGGATCGGGATCGTCGAGCGGCTGCTCGAGAAGACGCCCAGGAAACCCGTGCACGCCGCGGCCCTGGCGCGGTGGAATGGGCGGCTCGGTCATGTCCTTTTCGAGAAGCTGGGCCGGACCGAGGAGGCGATCGCCTGCTATCGGGCGTCGATCGCGCAGGACGCATGGCTGGCGGAGCAGATCCCCGATCCCTGGGTGGTTCGCTGGGTCGTCTCGTGGAACCGCCAGAAGCTTGCAGTTCTCTTGATCGACCAGGGACGCAAGGACGAGGCCCGGCCGGTCCTCGATCAGGCCGCCGAGGAACTGGAGGCGCTCGACGCCGAGGGAATGCGGAAGCGTCCCGCCGATGGCCGGCCGCACCACGACTCTGGCGAGCTGCTGGCCGGCCGGTTCGAGAAACTGGCCGACCCCTATCGCACACTGGGTGACACGTCGCGGGCGCAGGAGCTTGACGACCAGGCCCGTGAGATCCGCCATCGCAGCCGCGACGGCGGGCCGCGCGATCGGTTCGGGTCGCATCCGTCCCACAAGGGCGGCCGGGGCGACGGTGGCACTCGCAAAGGTCTCGACCACACGCCTCATGTCGGCCAACAGCGCGAACCATCTCCGCCGCCGGAATGACTCTTCCCTCAGCGACTGAAAGCCACTGGACGAGCGCGTTAGCGGAACTCAGCGTTTGTCTCGGAAGGGCAGTTGGATAGCGTGGGGTGGGCATTGCCCCATTGGCGTTAGATCGCCTGTCGGTTGGATTGCGCACAGGCTACCGAGGAAAGACCCCTCATCCGCCCTTCGGGCACCTTCTCCCCGCGACGCGGGGAGAAGGGGACGGCCTCGACCATCGCGTCGCTTGACCCACTCGGCATGCCCACCAGGCGGTTGCCCTCACCCCGTGACGCGGCGCGACGCGGGGTGAGGTGTCTCTGCCTGTGCGCAAGCCAACCGATCGGCGCTCTAACGTAAGGGCCAAATCCCAGGTCAATCGCTGCCATGAGCGCCAGGGGTCCTTCGCGGTAGCCCACGAAGTGGGTGCCAGGACGTAGCCGGGTGTCAGCCCCCGGGAACGCCATGCGACCGCTCCTCTCTCCGCCATCGTGTCATCCTTCCGGCCGCGACGCCGCGTGGCGGCGTCGCGGCCGGGAGGGTTTGTCGAGGGGATTCGGTGTGCGACGTGGCGGTTCGACCCCGGGGGGCTGACGCCCCCCCCGGCTACATCCGTTCGCCCCCTGACGGGGGCTGAAAGCCCCGCGGGGACAGGCTCCAGGATTCCAGGAGTTTCTCGTGAGTGGCGGCCGTTAAGTGAAGGCCTATGGGGCATTGCCCACCGGTCGAGGCCTCGAACTGGTGGGCGATGCCCACCCGACAGGACGGATGCGGAGCCTTCCGGGACAGACTCTCAGAGCCGCCAGGAAACGCGTGCAACAGATTAGTCTATGTCAATTCTGGAAACGGCAGCGTTGTCGCGTTACTGGCAAATCAGGAAAACTCAACTCGACAACCTTCGGCTGCCGAAACCCGTAGTTGGACGAATTCCAGAGCCAGTCGACCGGACTCGCGGTTGTCCGTTGGGGCGGCGAGACGTCGTCAGGGTGACCGACGGGCCAGGCCCGGTGTCCACGGCGGCCGGGCGGGTTTGGTCTGGACTGGTTCGAATCCGGGCGCGACGGTCGATCGTCTCGTCTTGCCTCGCCTGGTTGGCGGGTGACGCCGGCGCCTGTGCTGCCCTCCCCGATACCTGGCGACGGGATCTCATCACCGATCGCTCGACGGTGCCCGTCGAGCAGGACAGGAACCGATCCGGCCGTGCCCGGAGCGAGGCGCCGGATGCTCTTTAGCTCCCCTCTCTTTCTGTTTCTTTTCCTGCCGTTGTTGCTCGCGATCTACTTCGCGGCACGGCCCGAGCTGCGTAACGCGATCTTGCTGGTCGCCAGCCTGTTCTTCTACCTGTGGGGAGAAGGGCTGTATGTCGGGGTCCTTCTGGCCTCGATTGGATTCAACTTTCTGTTCGGTCTACTGCTCGAGCGGTTCGCCGGCCGGGCGGTGGAGCGCGCCCTTCTGATCGCCGCGGTCGCGGGCAACCTGGGGTTGATCGTCGCGTACAAATATCCTAACTTCCTCGTGGATAATCTGAACGTCCTGCTCGCGGCCCTGGGATTCCGGACAATCACGCTGGAGCCGGTCCACCTGCCGCTGGGGATCTCGTTCTTCACGTTCCAGGCGCTGTCGTATGTGGTCGACGTGTACCGGCGGGACGTGAAGGCGCAGCGCAGCCTGGTCGACTTCGCGCTGTACAAGACGCTGTTCCCCCAGTTGATCGCGGGACCGATCGTGCGTTATCGCGACGTGGCCGCGGAGCTGCCGGAGCGCTCGGTGGACCTCGACTCGTTCGCCTGGGGCGTGCGGCGGTTCATCAATGGGCTGGCGAAGAAGATGTTGCTGGCGAATCCCGTCGCGGTGGCGGCCGACGGCATTTTCAACGCGAGCACGGGCGACCTGACGTTCGGGGTCGCGTGGCTGGGGATCGCGTGCTACTCGCTACAGATCTACCTCGACTTCTCGGGTTATTCCGACATGGCGATCGGACTGGGGCGGATGTTCGGGTTCCGATTCCCCGAGAACTTCGACCACCCCTATACGGCGCGATCAGTCACCGAGTTCTGGCGTCGGTGGCACATGTCGCTGTCGAGCTGGTTCCGCGATTACCTGTACATCCCGATGGGCGGCAATCGTCGCGGTGCGGTGCGGACCTATCTAAACCTCGCGACGGTGTTCCTGCTCTGCGGCCTGTGGCACGGGGCGAGCTGGAACTTCATCGTCTGGGGCGCGCTGCACGGCGGCCTGCTGATCGCCGAGCGGATGGGGCTGGGCCGGAGGCTGGAGCGAGCGCGGGCGGTGTACCGTCATGTGTACCTCCTGCTGATGGTCGCGATCACCTGGGTCTTCTTCCGGGCGACGACGCTCGCCGGGGCGATGGGATACCTGGCGGCGATGGCCGGGCTCGGGCACGGCCGGGGCGAGAGCGTGTACCTCGCCCGGTACGTGGACGGCCTGCTGCTGATGGCGATGAGCGTCGGAATCGTCTCGTGCCTGCCGATCGGTCCTCGGCTGTCGACGGCCTGGCGGGCGGCGTGGAGTCGCCTGACGGGTGGGACGTCGTGGCCGCTCGGGGCCGAGATACGAGCACTCTGCGGAGTTGTTGGCCACATGGCGCTGCTCGTCGCCTGCGCCGCGAGGCTGGCCTCGGGGACGCACAACCCCTTCATCTATTTCCGATTCTGAGCGGGGCCTCATGCGGTGGCCGGTCGGGAGGGGAGTCGGATATGGACACGGTCAAGCAGGTGGAACGACCTCGGTCGCGGGTGGCGAATTGGGCCCTTGTCGTGCTGTTCCTGGCCGCCATCTGGACGCCGCTGGCCATGAATGCGCTGGGGGTCCGCACGCTCAGACTGGACGAGAACCGAGTGCGAGCGGCCAGACCGAGGCTGGAATTCGACCGGGCCGCCCTGGCGACGTTCCCGGCGCGGTTCGAAGCGTATTTCAACGACTCATTCGGCCTGCGGGACCAGCTCATCCGCTGGAACAACCTGGTGCTGGTGAAGGCTCTTGGCGTCTCGTCGTCGCCGGATGTCTGGCTGGGCCGGGACGGATGGCTGTACTTGACCAGCGGGTGGAGTGCCGAGGACTACCGGCGCTGCCTGCCATTCTCGAAGGATGAGCTGGAGGCGTGGAAGACGGCGCTGGAGGTGAAGCGCGACTGGCTGGCGAGCCGGGGGATCCGCTACCTGCCCGTGGTGGCGCCGAACAAGCACTCGATTTATCCCGAGTACATGCCGGGCACCGTCAGGCCGCTGCATCGGGAGACTCGGCTCGACCAGCTCCGCCGCTATCTGCGCAACCATTCGGACGTGACGCTTCTCGACCTCCGTGAGCCGCTGCTGAAGTCGAAATCGTCCGCCCTTCTGTACCTCCGGCGGGACACCCACTGGAACGCCCGTGGCGCGATGGTGGGCTACCAGGCGATCATCGCTGAGCTGGGCCGCTGGTTCCCGGGGCTTCACGCGGCGCCGGTGTCGGCCTTCCGGTCGGTGCGGATCCGCAAGTCGACCGACCTGTCGCTCATGCTCGGACTGGGCGAAGCGATGACCGAGGCCGAGACCATCTATGAACCGATTGGCGGCAGGAAGGCGCGGAGCGTCGATCCTGGACCGGCGGGACGCGAGACCCGCGAGGCGAGGGAGAAGCCCCCATGGGTCAGCGAATGCGACGGTCCGGGCCTTCCCCGCGCCGTCGTGTTCGGAGACTCATTCTTTGGGCCAATGCACGTCTACTTCGCCGAGCACTTCGCGCGGTGCTACGCCGTCTGGCATACGCCGTTCGATCTTCAGATCATCGAGCAGGAACACCCTCAGGTGGTGATCGAGGAGTTCGTTGAGCGCAAGCTTTACGATCCGCCGTTCGTGCCGGTTGCGCTCAAGGCCCCGGTCCGGCGCGATCGGCCAGGAGAGACCCAGCGGGCCCTCGCGTCGAAGCGCGGGGAACCTGCCGAGGATCGCAGGAGCCGTTGAGTTTGAGATTCCCCGACCGCGATCCGGGTCGGCCGAGCGGCGTGGACTTCAACCAGGCCGCGGCCGCCTGGACGCACTCGAGCCGCCCGAGCTGGGGTTCATGGGGACTCCGATCGAGGATTCGGACCGGCGATCAGCGCGAGGGCCTCACGGACCTCGGCGATGTCCGGCCGGGCGAGTTGCCGAACGGCCTGTCCGTCGTTCAGGAAGACCAGGTTCGGCCAGAGCTTCACGCGGAATGAACGTCCAAGAGGACGCCCTGGGCCGTCCTCGACCTTGATGTGGCGGACGTCCGGATAATCCTCGAGCAGCCGGGCAAGGCGCGGTGCCAGCGCCCGGCAGTGCGGGCACCAGCTCGCGCCGAACTCGAGGACCACGGGGCCCTCCAGGCGGTCGATCTCGTCGCGCGTGGGCTCGCGTGCGTCATCTTCGGTCGCGGACATGATCACCCCCTGGTGTCTCTGGGGTCGGAGAATCGCTCGATCGTGGCCGACAGCGGCCGCAAAATCAATGCCCATGGCGTCGATGCGCGCGGCTTTCGCCGGACGGTTGACAGGCGCGTCGGCTCGCCCCAAACTCGCGGAAAATGAGACGAGCGGGGCGCAGCGGGGTTCGAGAACTTCTCGGGGGGGCGTGCGATGAGCGGGTTGCGATCTGGCGGGGCTGGCCGGGCGGTGCTGATTGCGATGGCGGTCCTGGCGGCCGGGTCGGCGTTCGCGCGGGCGGACGATTCCCGGTCCGCGCGGCCGAATGTTGTGATCATCCTGGCCGATGACCTGGGATTCTCGGACCTGGGATGCCAGGGCGGCGAGATCCGCACGCCGAATCTGGACGGGCTGGCCGCGGGCGGCGTTCGGTTCACTCAGTTCTACAACACCGCGCGGTGCTGGCCGTCGCGCGCGGCGATCCTGACGGGCTACTACGCCCAGCAGGTGCGTCGCGATATCGTCCCGGGGGTCAAGAGCGGGGGCCGCGGCGTGCGGCCGGCGTGGGCAAGGCTGCTGCCCGATCGGTTGCGGGCGCTAGGATATCGTTCGTATCACTCGGGCAAGTGGCACGTCGACGGCATGCCGCTGCGGAACGGCTTCGATCGTTCTTACTACGTGGAGGACCTCGGGCGTTACTTCAGCCCGCGCGTGGTCTATGAGGACGATCGCAGGCTGCCGCCGGTCGCGCCGGGAACAGGGTATTACACGACCGCCGCGATGGCTGACCACGCCATTGCCTACCTGAGCGAGCACGCGAGGCTCCATCGGGACCGGCCGTTCTTCCTGTACCTGGCCTTCAACGCGCCCCACTTCCCCTTGCAGGCGCCGCCCGAGGACATCGCCCGATATCGGGGCAAGTATGACGAGGGGTGGGAGGTGATTCGGGCCGCGCGATGGAAGCGAATCCAGGAGATGGGACTGGTCCGCGGCCGGCTGTCGGAGGTGGAGCGAGAGGTCGGGCCGCCCTACGATTTCCCGAAGGCCATCGAGCAGCTCGGGCCGGGCGAGGTCAACCGTCCGCTGCCGTGGTCAGCGCTCACCGACCCGCAGCGCCGGTTCCAGGCGGCGAAGATGGAGATCCACGCGGCGATGGTCGACCGGATGGACCGCGAGATCGGCCGGGTGCTCGACCAGATTCGCGCGATGGGAGCCTGGGACGATACGCTGATTTTCTTCCTGTCGGACAATGGGGCCAGCGCCGAGATCATGGTGAGGGACGACGGGCACGACCCTTCGGCGCCGGCGGGCTCGGCGGCGTCGCATCTGTGCCTGGGGCCGGGCTGGTCCTCGGTGGCGAATACCCCGTTCCGCCGCCACAAGACCTGGGTCCACGAGGGGGGGATCTCGACCCCGCTGATCGCCCACTGGCCCCGAGGTATCGCCGCGCGGGGCGAGCTGCGGCGGGACCCGGGCCACGTGATCGACCTCGTGCCGACGATTCTCGCCGCAGCCGGTGGGGAGTCGGCGACGGCGTCGGGTACGCCTGGGCCGCGGGCCGCCGGACAGGCGCCGCCGCTGCCGGGCAAAAGCCTGCTACCAGCCTTCATTCGCGACGGTTCGGTGACGCACGAGGCCCTCTGGTGGGAACACGAGGGGAACCGTGCGATCCGTGTCGGCGACTGGAAGCTCGTCGCCGCGCGCGATGCGCCGTGGGAGCTGTTCGACCTGGCCGCGGATCGCACCGAGACGCGAGACCTGACGGAGCAGCATTCCCAGCAGGTCCGCGAGCTGGCCGCGCGCTGGCAGCGCATGCACGACGAGTTCGCCGCGTGTGCCCGGGCCGATCTGCCCGTCAGGCCCTGAGAGAACGGTGGGAGATATCCTTCGAACTCGCGCAAGCCTCGGTCGTCTCGCGGCTTTCAGGAGCCCTCGATCGCGATCGAACGCCAGGTCGCGATCGCCCAGTCGCGATCCTCGGGCTGGCGGAACAGGACGTGGCAGATGCAGAGGCCGCCGTCGACCGCGGCGTGGCCCGTGATCCGCCAGAGCGACTCATCGCCCTCCTCGGATTCGTACAGGACGGCGCGGCCCGGGAGCGAGGCCGAGATCGGTCCGACGGGCTCGCCGTCGGGGATGCTGAGGCCCTCGACGATCTCGGCGGCGGAGGGCTTCTCGCCGTCGGCGCGGGTGAGGCCGAACGACTTGAAATGCACCGCCCGTTCGGCGTCCCAGGCGGACCAGAGCCCTTCGTCGTCCCAGGATTCGGCCATCGCGCCCGGGATCTCGACCGACCATCCGTCGGTCAGGATGGCGCGGACGGGCGAGCGCCTGTAGCCGACCAGCGGCGGTGAGCCCGCCTGCGGCATCGCCGCGGCGCGGCGGCGGACCTCGTCCTCAACGTCCTGGCTGTGCATTTCGAGGTAGCCGAAGTATTCCTGCACGTAATCCATCAGCTCGGCCCATTCGCGCCAGGGGTAGGCGAGCGCCGGGTCGAGCGAGTGGGCCCGCGCGAGGTCGAGGTGCACCTCCATGAGCAGCCGGCCCTCGTCCTCGCCGAGCGGGACGCGCCATCGGACGTCGCGCCACATCCTGGCCAGGGCCCGGCCGAGGGACAGCGTCGCGCCGGTGCCGGCGGGCCACCAGGGAAACACGTCGATCCCCCGGCGTGGATCGTCGGCGACGGCCGCGAGCCATTCGCGATCGCGCGGGCCCATCGGCGTCACCAGGGACGCGACGTGGGGATAGGAGTGGCCCAGCGGCATCGAGATCATGAGGGATGTATAATCCTCGGTCAGGCGCTCGCGCACGATCCGCGCGACCTGGCGGAGCCACATGAGGAACTCCTCCTCGAGCGCGGCGACATCGCGGCCGCGGAAGTATCCGCCGGCGTCCTCCTCCCCGGATCCCTCGTCGGGCGGGTGCCAGTCGACGCCCAGCTCGGCGCCGAGCCGGTCCAGGAGGTCGCAGAGATAGATGTGATAGCCCGGTCCGGCTCCCGATGTCTTGCCGCGGGCGACCAGGCGGCCGGGGGCGGCGAGGCGGATCTCCAGGTCCTCGGCGCAGGGGTGCAGGGCGACGGTGGCGACGGGGTGCCCCTGGCCGTCGCGCACCAGCCGGGCCGGGTCGAGCCGCGGCTCGCCGGCATGGTCGTCCAGCCAGGAGACCAGGCGCTCGAACCACGTATCGGTATCCCTCGCGACGTCCGCGCCATTCCCTTGCAGGTAGACCCCAACGCCCATGGAACGTCCTTTCTGACCTGCTTCAGCCCTGGTTCGTCGGGACCGAGTTTGCCGAATCGTCGCCGTCGTCGTCGTCCGCCCCATCCATGCCCCGGCTCTGGAAGGCCACCGCCTCCTCGATGCTCGGGAAGATGTCCCAGTATTCCTCCATCTGTATTTCATCGAGGAGGAACGCCTTCATCTCGCGGCCGGGGTTCGCCAGCACGGCCTCGCCGCGCCCCTGGCGGATGCGGCGGGTGAGCGTCATCAGGAGGCCCAGGAAGCTGGCGCCGGTCTCGCGGACGCCCGTCAGGTCGATGACGAATCGCTTCGCGCCGCGATCGAGCAGCTCGTCGAGGTCGCGCGCGGCGTCGACGTAGCGGGGATCGTTCATCAGCCGGGCGAAGTTGCTGAGGATCACCACGTCGCCCACGGATCGGACATTCAGGGGCATGGGGAGGCTCGCTGCGATCGGACGGCGGCGGATGTCCGGGTCCCGGGATCGAGGGATCCCGATCGCGACGAGTCTACCCGATGCCGGTCGGTTTGTCTCCGGAGTGGAGAGGCGGCCGGTCGCTCAGCGCTCGATCATCGACATCTCCATGCTGGCGAAGATGTTGGTGCCGGGGCCGTGGCGGAGGGCGCCGTCGATCGCGTTGCGGAGGGACTCGCCGAGTCCGCGCTGGCGGATTTCCATCAGGCGGTCGCGGCAGCGGACGTAGGCGTCGATGACGAGGGGGTCCCACTGGACGCCGGAGCCTTCGCGAAGGATCTGATCGACGCGCTCGGGCGGCATGGCGTTGCGATAGGGGCGGGAGGTGTTCATCGCGTCGAAGCTGTCGGCCACGGCGAGGATTCGCGCCAGGAGCGGGATGGCGTCGCCCCTGAGTCCCTCGGGATACCCGGCCCCGTCGTAGCGCTCGTGATGGTAGAGGACGCCGGGCAGGAGGTGCGAGATGGCGTGCAGGTCGGCGAGTATGCGATGACCGATTATGACGTGCTGCTGGATATGCTTGAATTCTTCGTCGGTGAGCGGGCCGCGTTTGGTGAGGATCTCGTCGCGGACGCCGATTTTGCCGATATCGTGCAGCAGTCCGGCGAGGTAGATGTCGCTGAGCTCGTCCTCCTGGAGGCCGAGCTCGCGGCCGAGCTCGACGGCGACGCGAGCCACGCGCTCGCTGTGCCCATAGGTGTAGGCGTCCTTGGCGTCGATCGCGGCGGTGAGCGAGCGGGTCAGGCCGACCAGGAGGTCCTTGATGTGGACGTAGCGCCTTGACGCGGTGACGTGGAGGCCGACGAGGGAGGCGAAGGGCATCACGAGTGCGGCATCGGAGCGACGGAACGGGCGGATGGCCGCGCCGGGGTGGTCGGAGGAACCCGGTTGAGATGCGGCCGCGGCGGGCGACGGGGACGGGACGCCGTCATCCCCCGAGCGCGCTGGCCCGCGGCGGCGGTTGAAGGCGAGGACCCAGCCGGTCAGCCGCCGGTCCTCGACGGGGATGGCCAGGAGGTTGAGGATCTGGGGGAAGCGAGCGCCCCAGCTCGACTCGCGGGCTTCGTTGACGAGCAGATAGCCCGATTCCCTCCAGGAAGGCTGGCCGGCGAGGACGGAGGCGAGCTGGCCGCAATCCCAGGGCGAGAGGAGCCGCTCGCCCTCCAGGACGACCTCCTCGTCGCGCCCAGCAGGGACCCAGGCCATCGCCTGCGTACCCAGCATCTCGCCGGCGGCGCGGAGGATGCGGCGCCGCTCGCGCGAGGGATCCTTGTGGATGCGTGTCCCGCGGTGCAGGCGATCGAGCGCGATCAACGCCTCCCAGGTGATCATCGAGCGGCGGTCGAGCTCGGCGTGGCTCCGCTGGCAGTCGCTGATGTCCCGCGCGCCGACCAGGCGGTCGTGCACGGCGCGGGCCCAGCGCTCGATGCGATCGCGCTCTTGCCTGGCCTCGTCGCGCGCCCGGGCCAGGGCGGGCAGCACACCCATGGCGACCATGTGCGAAGGTCCCAGGCCGGTCAGCGGGAAGGCGATGAGGTACGCGGAGCGCGACGCCGGCACGACGCGCGGGCGCGAGTCGGCGGCCAGCGCGATCGCGGCCTGTCGGGCCTCCGCGGCCCAGTGCGACGCCGAATCGCGGGGGTCGGGCGCGAGGAGCAGCGCCCCGGTGGACGCGTCGTGGAAGCGGAAGGACACGCCGAACTCCTCGCGCAGGACGATCGCCAGGGCCTTCACCTCGTGCGGCGGCGACTTGGGCGGGGCGGCGGCGCTACCGTCGGCCGGTGACTTTTCGGGCCTGGACTGGTGCAGGACGGTGGAATCCATGAGCTTGTCGAACTCCGGTGAGACAGGTCACGACTCGATACGCCGAGACTCAGCGCGTCGGCGGGCGGGATTCGTGGGATTCGCCGGCGGGACGACCGCCGGACCGGCCGGCGAGCCCGGCGAAGCGGGGGTGGAGACGGATCGAGGCCAGGTCGGGGTCGTCGGCGGCGCGGGCGGGGTCGGCCCCCTGGGCCACGGCGCGCTCCAGCATGTCGAGGGCCTGCCGGGCCGTCGCCTCGGAGCGGTCGGCGGCATGCGCGCGGGCGACGACGCACGCGGCCGCGTACAGGCTGTCGGGGGAGCGCGGCTCGCGCCGGAGGCAGAGGTTCACCTCGCGCATCGCCGGCTGCCATTCTCCCTGTCGTGCCAGCAGGATCGCGCGGTAGCGACGCGCGTCGAGCTGGTCCGGGTCGATCGCCAGGGCCCGGTCGAATTCCCGGAGCGCCCGGCCGTCGTCCCCGCGGGTCATCGCGAGCATGCCCAGGCCGTAGCGGGCCTTCGCGTCGCGCGGGTCGTGGGCGAGGGCCTCGCCGAACGCGGCCCTCGCTCGCTCCGGGTCCCGCGCCGCGACGGCGAATCCGTGCGAGCGAGCCAGACGAGCCCGGGCCGGCGCGTCGAGCTCGGCGGATCGGGCCCGGGCGTCGGCGAATGCGCCATCGGCCTCCGCGTGCCGGCCCAGCCGCTCGAGCGCAACGCCGCGTCCGGCCGAGATCGAGGCGTTTTGGGCGCCCAGCTCGATCGCCCGGTCGAAATCCGCCAGTGCCTCGGCATCGCGCCGCAGCTCCAGCCGCGCCAGGCCGCGGTTGACATAGGCCGGCGCGAGCGACGGGTCGAGCTCGATCGCCGCCGAGTAGCCGAGGATTGCCGCCGACTTGCCGCCGGAGCGGTCGAGCGCGCAGCCCAGGTTGAAGTGGGCCCAGGCGAAATCGGGCCAGATCCCGGTGCACCGGCCGAAGTCCCCGGCGGCCTCGGCCAGCTCGCCGCGATCCAGGCGGCAGATCCCGCGCTGGAGGAGCGACCAGTAATGGCGAGGGTTGAGCCGGAGCGCCTCGTCCAGCTCGGCGATGGCGGCGCGCAGGCGGTCGGGGCCGCCCTGGCGGGCCATCGCCGTGGCGATGAGATAGTGGTCGCGGGCGGTCGCCGCGGGGACCGACCCGGCGTGCCGGCGGCAGTCGTCGGCCCGGGCGGAATCGCCCGTGATCGCGAGGTACCGCGCGCGGTCGAGCCAGAGGGCGCGCGACTCGGGCAGCCCCGGGATCGCGGCGGCGCGGTCGAGCAGCCGCAGCGCCGAGGCGGCCGCCTGCGGCGATCCGTTGGCCAGGCGGACGTGGGCGTCGGCCAGGAGGAGGAGCAGTTCGCGCCGATCCTCGGCCAGTCGGCGGCGATCCGCCGGGGCGAGCCTGTCCCACTTCGGATCGCTCGCGCCGTCGGGCGAGCCCGGATCGGCCAGGAGGGCGAGGGTTCGCTCGCACGCGGCGATGCCCTCGCTCAGGTGGTCGCGGAGATCGAGCTGGGTGTTGATGAGGCAGAGTGCCCGCATGACGCCGGCATCGTGGGCGCGGACCAGCTCGCGGGCCTCCGCGGCGGCGAGCCGCGAGCGGGCGGCGACGAGTGCGGCGCCCACGGAGAGGAGGATCACGGCGGCCGCCCCGACGACCGAGCCCGCCGACGCGATGCGCGGATGGCGGCGGGCGAACTTTCGCGCCGCCTCGACACGGCTCAGCTCGGGCGCGTGGCGCAGCGGTCGGTCCTCGACCAGCCGGCGCAGGTCGTCGGCCACGTGGTCGGCGCGCTGGTAGCGCTCCGTCGGCTCGGCCGCCAGGCACTTGCGGACGATGCTCTCCATGCCCCACGACAGCTCCGGTCGCACGCGGCGGACCGAGGGCACCGTCTTGCTCCGCTCCAGCGCCATCGCCTCGATCTGGAGCGGGACCGCCGAGTAGCTGCCGCTTTGCTCGAACGGCCGGTGGCCAGTCAGCATCTCGGCGAGTACCATGCCCAGCGAATAAATGTCGGAGCGCCGGTCGACCTGGCGGATCAGTGCCGAGGTGCGGCCGACCAGCGCCCGGAGATGCTCGGGCGACATGTAGGCGACCGTCCCGCCGATCGTGGCATGCGCCGGGTCCTCGTTGCCTGAACGCGCCAGGTTGAAGTCCAGCAGGAGCGGCTGGCCGTCGGCGGCGATGAGGATATTCGACGGCTTGATGTCGCGGTGCAGGATGCCGCGCTCGTGGGCGTGGTGCAGCCCCTCGGCGAGCTGGGCGACGATCCATGCCGCGGCCCGCTCGAAGGAGAGCGAGCGCAGCCTTGCCAGCGGTACGGCTGCGCCGCCGTCGTCGGGCGGGCCCGCGGCGATCCCGGCCTTCGCGGGCGGATCCTCCGGCTGAGGCTCCAGGGCGGGGGTCGACGCCGAGGGCCGCGGGGCTTCGACGGCATGGAGTGCCCGGACGAACTGCTCGCCCGTGGCCGGCCGGTCCGTGTCGGACCAGAGGCGCGCCAGGACTGTGGAGAGGCTGGCGCCGCCGAGATAGGGCATGCAGACCGCACGCAGCCCGGCCCGGCGATCCTCGTGGAGCGAGTAGATCGGGACGATGTTTGCGTGGAGGAGCTGGGCCAGGGTCTGCGGCTCGCTCCCCTCGACGTCGGTGACCTTCAGGACGACGGGTCGGCCCGCCAGGTCGCGCTGCTCGCCCAGGAAGACGCGAGCGAAGGCGCCCTCGCCGAGCGGCCGGCCCAGGCGGAACCCGAAGACCTCGTCGCCTGTCCCGGGCAGGCGGAGGGGCAGGGGGGCGCCCTGGCTCTCGCGGCCGAGCGACCGGCAGACCGTGTCGGCCGCGATCAGCCGGCGGAACGACGCCGACTGCGCGGGGAAGCTTCGGGCATAGTCCTCCGGGGTGATGTCCTCGCCCCGTCGGCGCTTCTGGAGGTAGTCCTCCAGCAGCAGGCTGGCGGCGTCCGGGTCGCTCTCGGCGTCGCCGGGCCATCGACCCAGGAGGGCCTCGGGTTGTTCCGGATGCCCGCCGGCCCAGCCTTCCCGCTGTCGGCCCAGCAGCTCGCGCTTGAGCGACCGCTGCGCCGCGAAGCTTGTCGAATCCCGGGTCGCAGAGTGCGGGGCGGCGCCGGACCGGGTGTCGTCATCGAACCGGAATCCCATGGGCTCGCTCGTCTCCCTTCGGTCGGTTCACCGGCCCGGCATCTCGATCGTCGAGTCGCATCGCGTGGGGCCTGCGGTGGGAGCCGTTGCGCGCCCGCCCCGCGAGCCTCGGGCGGGGTGCGGCTCCGCCGGCGAGGCGCCGTCCAGCCGCCACCAGGTCGAGAAGGCCCCTTTCCTCCAGTGTAGGCCGCGAATTGCCGAGCGGCCGCGGAAGGCGGCGGTCGCGATCGCACCCGCGATCACCATCCTGGCCAACCCGGCCCGCGACCCGGCGCGAGGCCGATCCGCGATCGGTGCGGCGATCGCATCGCCGGAGACGGCCGCCCGTTCGCCCGCCGCACCGGCGGGGACGGAGGGTCCGTTGGAGACGTTCCCTGGCGGCGTGGGCCTCGTCCCGGGCGTCACGGGCGCCGGCCCGCGAGATGGCTGGACCCCCGAGGACGCGGGCGGTTGGCCCGGCACCGTCGCCGGAGCGCCCTGCAACCGGTCGTTCTCGATGCCGGCCGCGGCCGGTGTTCTGTTCTCCTCGCGGCCGTCGGCCTGGGGCGCGTCGGCCGTCGGATTCTCTTCGGTGTCCACCGAGGGATTGGGCAGGTCGGTCGCCAGGACTTCCTGGCCGTCGTGGTTCGTCGAGATCACGCTGGTCAGCGTGACAAGGCTCAGGGCCAGCCGTCCGAATGCCGGGGAGCCGGCGCCCGGAGCCCCGAGCGCGACCTGGACCGTCGCGGGCGAGGACGCGCCCGTCGTCCCGGCCGTCGCGGCGCCGCCCGACCCTCCCAGCGGGCTCATGCCCAGTCCCGAGAGGCCGCTTGCTGCCTCGTTCGCGACCAGGCTGATCGAGGCCGAGCCCGCGGATGTTCCCACGGTCGCGGTGCCCTCGACGCCCGGGCCGCCGTTCGAGCCGCCGGTGGTCCCCGAGGGGGCCGCGACGGTGCCGGAGGTGAGCGGACCAGCGACGGCACCGCCCGGGTCGAATCCGACCGTCGTGACGCCGCCGGTGGACGACGGGACGCCGCCCGTTGACGGCGAGGACGTTGACGTCAGCCCGGCCAGGGCGATCTGGATCGCGGGAGCCGGCCCGTCGGTCAACGGCGGCGCGTTGTCCTGGCCGCCAAAGAGCTGGATCGTCATGTCGTAGGAGACGCTCGCCTCCTGGTCGGCGGGCCAGCCGCTGACGACGATCGTGTAGGAGCCCGCTGCGAGCGGGATCAGGTAACTGTTTCCGAAGAATGACCGATGGACAACGGCGTCGCGGCCCGAGGCGTCGACCACGGCGACATGAAGTCCGGCCGGGAGATTCGAGCCGCTGAACGAGATCGCGTACTGCTGGTTCTGAAGGACCTGGATCGCGTAGCGGTCCTCGGGCGGGGACGATGAGGCCGCGGGAGACGACTCGGGGGATCGCACGATGGTCACGCCCGCCACCAGCTCGTCGGGGAACAGCGTACCGACCTGCTGCGCGACGTTGCCGCCGTACTGTGAGGCGATCGTGTATCCCTGGGACGGGTTCCCCGTGATCCCCCGGTCCGGCCCGTTCACGGTGAACGGGACGACGTAGTCGCCGCTTCGGCTGTTGCCGACGAGCGGTACGCCGCCCAGGTTGGCCAGCCCGGTCGGCCCCGAGAGATGCAGCGTGTACGAGCCATCCGGGAGGCCGTCGAGCATCTGGAACGTCGCCGTGTTCGTGGTGTGATCGTAGTTCAGCAGGCGGGGGAAGTATGTCGTACCATTGGCGTTGAGGATGTAGACCTCGGGCGAGATGGACTGGAAGGTCAGCGACTGCATGTCCATCGGCCCGGAGAACTGGACGGTCACCCGGGTGGGAGCGGAGCCGAGCGCCTGGCCGGGGAAGGGCGCGGACTCGACCACGGTCGGCGCGGCCGGCGCCGGCGCGACCATCAGATCCAGGACGTAGGGGCCGGTGGTCATGCCGTTTTGCGCGCTGCCCGGTTGGTTCGGGTCGAACACTCCCGGGCTGCCGGGAGGCTGGTATTCCAGCGGCGAAGGGGTATTCGATCCGTTGGCGACCGCGATGTAGTAGTCGCCGGCCGTCAGGCCGGCCGAGAGGGCGGAGTCCGTGTAGAGCGGCTGGGAGCCGTCGGTGCCCTTGATTGGGTTGCCGGTGTTATTGTTGCCGGCGACGAAGTCGAGCTGGCCGGTCGTCGGGTCGAGCTTCCAGACGCTGAGCCCCGGGTCGAGCGGCGAGCCGATCAGGCCGGCGGAAGCATCGGCGAGCAGCATGAATCGGCCGGGGCCCATGACGCTGAAGTGGTACAGGTCGACCTGGTTGGCCGGGTTGTTCCACGGGTCGGGGAACATCGGGTCGAACGACAGCCCGGGGTTGAACGAGGGATCCACGCCGATGGCTCCCGCAATCCGGACGAGCCCGGCCCCGGTAATGTCGCCGAGCTGCTGCGCGGTCGCGGTCGTGCTGTCGGAGGGGGTTGCGCCCGCGACGCCGTCGACCCCGTTGACCTGGAAGGTGAACGACTCGTTGGCGCCCTGGGGGTGCTGTGCGTCCTGGCCGAGGTTGCTGCCGCTGGGCCCGGCGAGGACCTGGCCGCCTCCGCTCGGATCGCCGAGCAGCAGCACCTCGTAACCGCCGGGGGCCAGCGGGGCCTGCGGAAAGAGCTGGAGCTCGTCGTTGGCGGCCGAGAAGTTGATCCCGGCGAGCGTGACGGGGCTGGCCGGGCCGCCGCCCGCGGGCAGGCTGAGGAGCTGCACGTCCTGGCCCAGGTTGAGCGTGTTCGGGTCGAGTGCGCCGCTCATCGCCACCCGGATGGCCAGCGGCGAGCTGTTCAGCGTCGCACCGGCCGCCGGGTCCGAGGCGATCATCGTCGGCCCGCTGCTGGAAAGGCCCAGGTCCGTCGCTGAGGCCGAAAGGACGTAGGAACCCGTGGCGCCGTCGAAACCGCTGCCGGCGACGACGGGCGAGAAGTCGAGGTTCCCCGCGCCGCTGATGGCGACGTAGTAATCGCCGGGGGACAGGTCCTGCACGAGCTGGGCGGTGCCGGTGCCGGGATTCGCCTGGACCTGTTCCATCAGGCGGTGGCCGGTCGGGTCATAGGGGTCGCCGTAGGCGTTGGGATCGCCGTAGGGATTCCACGCGTCGTTGGGGTCGCTGTTGAACAGGCTGAGTACGCTCGCGAACGGCGAGTCGCCCGCCGGGGTGCGGACGGTCAGGTCGACCTGCGACGCCCGACCGAGCTGGAAGTGATACCAGGCGACGTCCGCCGCCCCCTGGGGACCGCCGCCGATCGAGCCCGACGCCTGGACGGGGGCGCCGAGCGTGCCCAGGTTGTCGGCGAGGTTGATGGTCTCGGCGGGCGGGAGCTGCACGCCCGTCGTGCTGGGCAGCCAGCGAACCTCGAGCGGCTCGAGGGCCAGCCGGGCCGCCTGGTGGCGACGGCCGTGCCGCCTCCGGCTCAGGGTCGCCGACCGTCGCTTCGCGTCCGGGAATCGCGTTGGTGTCGCCATGCGTTTGCTCGGGTGCCGTTCGAGTGGATTCTCTTCTCACGGCCGGATCGGCCGGCGGCAGGCTTTCGCGCTGCCAACCGGACGATCCAGCCACCGACCTCTAATCAAGCTTAGGTCGGCTGGTTCGTCTTGCCCGGCGTGTTGCCGGATGACGACGTGCTGGAGGAATTGAACATCACCAGGCCGATGCTCAACTGGTTGATGAGATCCGAGACCGAGCCGTTGTCAGAGCCTGCCTGGCCCCACGTCCACGGATTAGTGGCGACGGTGAAGGTGAAGGACGGCGCCGGCGCGCTCCAGGTCCCGGCGACGTCCATCGCCACCGCGGTGACGCTGTAGTTGCCCTGCGGCAGCGGGGGCCGGTTCACGGTGTAGGACCAGAATCCGGCGATGTCGGCCTCGGTCGCGCCGATCTGCCAGGCCATGCCGCTCATGGGACCGGCGCCGACGATCTCGATGGCCACGACCGCGGACGGCTCGGTCCACCCCGAGATCGTGGGACTGCTCGAGCTGGTGATCGGTCCCGCGAGGCCGATGCCCGAGACCGGCGAGATCGCGGCGACGAGCGGAGGAGCCGGGACGTGCGTGTCGATGGTGACGGTGTAGCCGTAGGACATCGCCGTCACATATCCGGCGGAATCGGTGGCCTGCGCGGTGAAGACGTGGTTGCCGCTGGAGAGGGCGTCGGCCGTGTTGTTGTATGACCACGAGCCATCGGACTGAGCGACGGTCGTGCCCAGCTCCTGGCCGTCGACGTAGACCGTGACGACGTCGCCCGGCGGCGCCGAGCCCAGGACGCTGACCCGCGGATTGTTGGTTACGCCGTCCTGGCTGCTCACGCCGTTGTCCGGGGTGATGCCCTGGACGACGGGGTTGGCCGGATTGTATTCGACGGTGCTGGTGTTGTAGGCCTGGCCGCCGCCGACATGGGTCGGATAGCCGTCGGGGACGGCCACGATCGGCGAGGGTTCCGTCGGCGGGGCCTGGCCGTTGAAGCTCAGGCCCAGTGCATAGCGGCCGGTGCTCATCTGGAGGTTATAGCGGCTGTACGCACCCTGGGCCATCACGTAGAACTGCTCGCCGGGCGTCACGTTCGGGACCTGCACCGTGAGCGTCGTTCCGTATTGCCCGATCCCGCTGCCGCTGGCCAGCACGGTCGTGCCGTCCGCCGCGTAGACGGTCAGGTCCGGCGAGAGCAGGCTCAGGCCGGCGCTCTGGAGCTGGACGTCCATCGTGCTGCCCGTGTTCGAGGGCGCGGTGAAGGTGAAGTACTCCTTCTGGCTGGACGTGGTGATGTCGAGGTTCGGCACCAACGCCGTCAGCGAGCTGGTGTCGATCTGCGAGGTGATGTTCGTCGCGCTCGACTCGGAGCCGTTCGACTGGCCATTCGCGTTGAAGGCGTCGGGCGTCCGCGGGCCGCCGTAGATGCTCTGGATCCCGGCGATGTCGTCGGGATAGAGACCGTACTTGATGCCGGTGTAGTAGCCGTACATCACCGAGTTATAGACGCTGCTCTCGTAGAGCCCAAGCGAGTGGCCAAACTCGTGCATCGCGACGGTGA
This sequence comes from Planctomycetales bacterium, assembly GCA_027452145.1. GTDB lineage: Bacteria > Planctomycetota > Planctomycetia > Isosphaerales > Isosphaeraceae > JAKAUH01. The sequence goes on along the minus strand of DAIDHB010000346.1, from coordinate 5,726 downwards.
ACAGGTCGTAAGTCGACCCGACGTGGAAGCCCTCGCCCGTGTTGAACATCATGTCGCCCGCGACCGAGAAGTTGTTGAGCGGGGGCGGCTGCGCGGTCAGGGCCAGCGTGTTGTCGTTGAAGTTGTAGCCGCCAATGCGGATGTCGCCGAACTCGGGATCCCCCTGCTGATCGACACCACCGCCCCACGGCGCCCCGTCGTCGGGGACGACCGTGAAGTTGATGTTGGTCTGCTGGGCCCAGACCTGAGCCGCCTGGAGGATAACGCTCTCCCACCGGCCGGCCAGGTTCGGGTTGCTGTTGAAGGTGGACTGGAGGTTGCTGGTGACGCCCCCGCCGAGGTCCGTCCCGTCCGGCATGAAGCTGATCGTGACGATCTGAGGATTCGGCCACGCGGCGCCGCTTGCCGAATAAAGAACGACCCGCGACTCGAGCGACTCGAGTGCGGGCCGAACCTTGCTCCTCTGCCTCTGCCGGCCACGCCGCCGGTCCGGGTCCCCAAACAGCCATCGTCGAAGCGGATTCATGGGCAATTCTCTCCGTTGTCTTCGAATCCCAGGTCGAACGTCCTCCCGGCGATCCGCTCGCCAGTTGACGACATGCCCCGCGTTTCCCGGTCGGAGGCGGCCGGACGTTGCCCACCGTCCCGCGCCGAGATTCCCTGACACACCATCTCGCGGCCAGCCCTCGCCGGATCGAGCCGCTGCGCCATGCGGACCACCCGGTCCGCCTCGTACCCGGCAAGTCATGTCCGGGCCGACGCGTCATCGTCTCTGAGAAACACCTAGGTCGCGTCGCCGTCGCCGGCCGTCGTGTTGATTCCGGGAAACATCTCCGGCGTCGTCGCGCAACGTGTACCGCGGCACGGAGAGCAGGCGCATTCGTGACACCCCTGGCGGGAGCCGAGGGGGAAGATGCCATCCCTGGCTGGGCGAGACTCTGTTGGGGACGCCGCTGCCGGGCCCTAGTATTCGGGCTCCATCCCCCACGGACCGCCGACGCCGGAGCGTCGGCGGAGCAAATCGGGCACGGACTCAACCAGGTCGGGCGAGTACGGGTAAGGCGGGCTGAAGACCGGATCCTTCGGCTCCTCGGCCGGCTGCCAGCTCACCCGATGGCCGGCCGTGATGTCCCGGTAGATATTGCCGCGCGAGTCGATCGATCCGCCCTCGCGCTCGGTGGGAAAGCGCACATCCCGGAATTGCGACGCTTCCACCCGCACCTGTGCGCCCTCGCCGGCCGCGATCGCGAAATACGGGTTGTGCGTGTGGAGGTTGTTATAGACGTGCACCCGGCAGCCGGCACCCGTCGCCTTGGGCGCGCGGCCGGCGACGTCGTCCCACCAGACGTGGTGATACGTGATCTCGGCGTTGTGCAGGAGCGCGGCATAGTGGTCCTGGCCCCGGTAGACGAACTGGTTCGCACCGTTGTAGTGGACCCAGGAGAACGTCACGCCGCGCACTCCCTCCTTGCCGGTCATGTCGTTGCCGTCGCTGATCCAGCGGAACGTGCAGTGATCCACCCAGAGGTCCGACGCATCCACGGCCTCGATCCCGTCCCGCGCCTCGACCAGGTGCGGGTTCACGTCGTAGATGCACAGGTTGCGCAGGATCACGTTGTGGTGCGGCCGGCGGAGGTAGAACGACGCTCCGCGCAGGTAGGCCCCGCGTCCCATGCCGATGAGCGACTTGTCGCTCGCCAGGCGAATCACCCGCTCCCATCGCTCGACCTCGACCTTCTTCGCGCCGGGCTCGCAGCCGAAATCGTTCTTGCCGACCGGGATGCGGTATGTGACCCCCTTGCTCGGGTCGCGGGGATCGTTCGGGTTGGCGCACGCGATTGTCTTGCGGCGACGGCGGAAGTCGTACACACCCTCGGGGATCAGGATCGTCAGCGGGCCGGGTCGGGCGGCCAGCCGGGCGAGATCGTCGGCGCTCGTCGCGACCACGCGCTTTCCCCGCGCGCCGCCGGTGGTCCCGCGGCCAAATCCCTCGGCCTGGATGGTGAACGTCCATCGCAGGGAGACCAGAACGTCATCGGCCCGGGGAGACCAGATCCAGCGGGCGGACGACGCGAGCGCCGCGGCGGGCAGGCCGGTGGCCGGCCGGGTTGAAAGATCGGCGACCCGGGCGGCTTCTTGCCAGAAGTCGTCCTCGTACGTGTTCGATGTCCAGTCGCCGGCGGGCATGGACATGGCCTTCCATCCCGCGCCGCTGGTATATGTTCTTTCCAGTTCATCCACCTGCACAAGGACGCCCGGCGCCTCACCGTGGACACGGTTCGCCGCGATCGCGAGGGTGTGCCGGCCGGGAAGGAAGGTCATCGGGATGAACCTTGCCGCGCCGGCCGTCGATCCCTCGGCCAGCAGCTCGCCGTCGAAATAGAGCTGGAAGGGCCCGGCCGCAGCGATCGCGATCCCCGGACCCTGGCCGGCTCCATAAGGCTGCCCGATTGGAACGTGAATGTTCGCATCGGTTCGTTGGCCTGAGGGCGCTGCGGGGGGCTTCGGGCTACGCGGCGGTTCATCGCCGGCCAGGGCGCGACGCGCCCGGCGAGCGGCGTCCGAGTACGCCGCCGGCAGCGCCACCGGGGCGCTCTTTTCGGACCACCAGCGCGGGGTTTCGGAGTAGACCCAGACGTATTCGTCGGACTGCTCGAGCGCCGCGCGCAGGGCGGTCTCGAAGCCCTGGGGCGTGAAGTAATTCTTCGAGGAGTCGTCCGCGTTCCAGCCGAGCTTGCGCCAGTCGTAATCGAGCCAGAGGCCGAATCCCGCCGAGACTCTCTTCGCAAAGGCGGCGCGATCGGAGGCGAGGGACGCGGCGTCGCGCAGGATCGTCCGGCGGGCCTCAATGAACGACGGGGCCTCGCGGTATCCGTAGGAGGGCTCGTGTCCGTCCACGATCCGCGTCCCATCCCGCGCCGCGTCGATCAGGCCGTCGAGGAAAGGGGCGAGCAGCCCGTAGCTGCATTCGGCGAGCGGCTTCTTGCCGCCTTCGCTCTGCTTCCAGACCAGGCTGTCGCCGAATGTCAGGAAGACCGTGAGGCCGGGATAACCCTCCTGCATCGCGGTCATGACCTCGCACCCGCGAAGCCTGGCCTGGACGGCGTATTCGGCCCACGAGTGCCGTGAGGCGTCGCGCTGTCGGCGGTAGTCGAAGAGCTTTCCCTCGTATTGCTCGGTGTCCAGCAGGATTCCCCGCGCCCGGCCGGCCCGCGCGAGCTCGGCCGCCAGCCGCGCGTTGGCGATCACGGCGGCGTGGTCGTCGAACCACTCGAGATCGGCCGGTGTCGTGTTGAAGCGGAGGAAGTTGTCGTGGAACCGCTTCGTCGACGCGGCGACGGCCTCGAGGTCCCGGCGCGCCGGGGTGGCGTCCTCCGCCGAGAAGGTCTTCTTGCCCCATCCCTGCCAGGTGAGGCTCGCCGGCGCACCGGCCGGGGATCGGGTGTCGACGTGGAAGACGCATCCGTCGAACGGGGTGCGTTCCATCTCGGCGAGATGGGCGCGCAGGAAGCTCGTGCCAGGCTCGTCCCAGCCGAACTCGATCAGCTTCCGCGCCGGCCCCGCGGTCGGGGCGGCGGGCGGCCCGGTCGTCTCCTGCCCCGGGAAGTCGCGGTGGTAGCGTTCCAGCAGCGCCGGGATATCGGCCGGCATCAGGTAGATCTTCCCCCGAATGGTCCGCGACTGACCGGGCCGCAGCCCGCCGATCCGGAAATCGGAGTGCAGGCAGACGATGACCCCCTGGAACAGCTCCTGATAGGGCTCCCACGCGGTCGCCAGCAGCTCCTTGCCGTCGGCCGAAATGCAGCCGATCAGGCCGTTGGAAGGGGCAATCGGGCTGAGCGGCCGCGGGTTGACGTCGTCGCGATTCACACCAGCCGGACACCAGACCTGCCCGGGCGTGTAGATCGCCTCGCGCGCCCACGGCGTCGTCGGCATCCGCACAGGGCGGCCGCCGATGAAAAGGAAGCAGCGCGGCAGGTACTTTTCCGACGAGGGCTCGAACGGCACGCCCGCATAGCGATGGACCCGGATGCAGGGCTGGGCCCAGTCGACCTCCGACGCCTTGCCGGTCGGGTTGGAGGCGACGACGCGGAAGTCGACCTCGTCCCGTCCCGCGCGGATCTCGTGGTCGACGACCACGCCGTCGTCGAGCCGCGATCGGAGCCGGATCAGGCTCCCGTCCGCCGCCGCCTCGACGAGCTCGGTCCTGTGCGGGATGACCGTCTTGTCCCACGTGCGCCGGGTCGAGCCCGGCCGGCAGTAGGCCTCGATGTACAGGACCTCGACCGCGCCTCCGGGCAGGTGGTCGCCCCGGATCGTGAGGATCTCGCGGTCCCAGGCCAGCCGGAGCGTCCGCGCGTCGTTTTTATCGTCCGCGCACGCCGAGCCGGGCGTCAGGAGCAGCAATCCGAACAGCCCGGCCATGACGATCCCGCGAGACACCTCAACAGCCCGCCTCATGTCGGTCCTCCCGATGTCAGGTCAGCGGCCGGCGTTCTGTCCCGAGAATCCTCGATTCGAGCCACGCCAGGAGCGGCTCGAGCCAGCGTGCCAGGATCAGGCCCAGCGTCAGCCCGATCAGGTCGGTGATGCCGTCGGCGACACTGCCGTCGCGGCCGACCTGAGGCATAAGCTGCCCGACCTCGGTGACGACGGCGAGGGCCAGGCCCGCGAGGGCGACGGCTGGATATCGGCCCCGCGAGCCGCTCGTTCGCAGCCAGAGGACCGCGAAGACGACGAAGATGCCCCAGTGGACGACCTTGTCGAGGTTCGGGATGGCGAACCAGGGCGCGTTTTCCTCGGCTTCCTGGACGTATTGCCTGGGCGCCCAGCAGAGGACCAGGATCACGGCCGTCCAGAGCGCGGCCAGGATGATCCGGAACCGCGCGACCCGGCTTGTGGCGGCGGATTCGTTCGCGGACGAGGTTCCATCGCGCTGCGGGGCTGAGTCGTCGGTCGTCAGGGAATTCACCGGCTCGTAACTCCGAAGGACCGCGGGAATACCCGGGGGCGGGCGAGCCCCATCGTAACGCCGCTGGTCTCGGTTGGCGAGTGGCGAGGACGCACGGCTCCTCGAGGTTCCTCGGTCGTCACACGACCCCGGCGCCGACCGGGGCCGGTCGCCATCTCGGAGGTTGCGGTCCCGGCGCGCGAACCCGTCGGGACGTCGCCGCGTCCGATCGGTTGAGGCGGGTTGACGAGGCATCCGCCACGACGATGGGCCGGTAGCTGAGATGGTCTAGCGCTACCCTGAAAAGGTGGAGACGTGGATTCGAGCGCCACCCGGCCCACTGCACGATCAACTCGCCGGTCATGAGATCGGTTCTGCCCCGTTCGTCTACCGGATCAGGATACCGCCCTTTCACGGCGGGGAAGAGGGTTCGGCTCCCTCACGGGGTGCTGTGCTGCTGGACAGAGCGATCCTCCCGGGATGTGGGAAAGCCTGGTAATCCGCCTGCCCTGGGAGCAGGAGAACGCCGGTTCGTATCCGGCCGTCCCGATTCGGATACGCGGAACCGTTGGTCCAGTCTGGTCTGGGGTGGGCGAGGCTCCTGCCGAGCCTTCTCCCGCGGCCTGGCAGGAGCCTGTCACGCGACACAATGTTTCGTGCGAAATTCGGACACCAAGTTCCGTGCGTCTCGGTCCTTCGGTAGAGTCGCGGTATCGTCTTTGTTCGAGGTCCCGGGAGACTCCTTCGATGCCGCGCGCTACCGAACTCTCGTTGC
>DAIDHB010000345.1 GCA_027452145.1 Planctomycetales bacterium | reverse complement strand
GGTGGCCTCCTTGGTGCGGCGACTGGCGGGGAGTTAATACCGCGAGTCTACCCCCCAAGGGGGCCACTTCGCACCCCGGAGGGGTCGTAGCCCAAGTCACACGGCCCCTGCTGGTTACGTTATCCTTGTGCCATTCGGGTCTGGAACCGAAATCAAAGGTTCCTGACCCTCTTCTTTCTCTGCCGAAATCAAAGGTTCCTGACCCTCTTCTTTCTCTCTGCCGAAATCAAAGGTTCCTGACCCTCTTCTTTCTCTGACCCTCTTCTTTCTCCTTCGTCGCGCTGTGGCGGCGCATCAGACGGCGATGGGGACCGATCTCCTGGCTCGCCGCCGCCCGAGAGCCAGGAGGGCTGCGCCGGCGGTGCCGAGCATGATGAAGCTCGCCGGCTCGGGGACCGATGCCGGAGTGACGCTCACGTCGTCGAATGCCGAGTAGCCGGGATCCTGTCGGAACCCGAACTTGATCTCGGTCGAGGTGCCGGTGGCCATTTCGGTGAATGTGTAGTCAGTCCAGTTCGAAGCGTTCGGCGAGTTGGGCACGTCGAGGATCAGGTTGCCTCCCCAGTATGCCTGGAAGTCGTTCGGAGTACCGTCAACGGTCTTCTGGAAGAACTGGAAGGTATACGATTCGCCCGGCGTTGTCGTGATCGTCTGGTAGAGGAAGTTGTCTCCCCCGACGAAACCGTATGCGACCCCGTAATTTCCGCTGTGGACGAATGCGGGGGTCGATGTCACCGAGGTGTACGTGGAATCTGAGAGTGTCCAGCCCGTGAAATCGCCCGTCTCGAATCCCCCGTTGACGACGAGGTTCTGAGCCTTCGCCGATCCGGGGATCGCGCCGATCAGGGCAAGACACAGACCCAAACCGAAAAACCTGCGCATGCTTGGAATCCTCCCCGTTGCAGTGGTAAAGGTCTTTCAACTGACAGATCGGGTCCGGAGGCCTCTCTGCTGGCCGCGGACACCACGATGTGCGAAAAGGGGTCGGGACCTGCTCTGTAGAAAACCGGCTTCGGATTCGGCCTGGTTGATCGATCCCACCCCGCAAACCCTGCAGAACAAGGGACGCGGATACCGGGACGCAGCGAGTTTCCCACGGCCACCAATTAGCTGCATCCCCGTTTAATTCTCCGCAATCGGCCTTCGGGCGCGGACGCCGGGACGGGACGCGGATAGGACGATCTCTCGAGTCCGGGTAGCGCGATAACGTGGGACGGGGTAGGCCTTGCGGCGTCGTCGCCGGCCCGGGCACTGCCGTCGATTCGTCGAGCCCTGGCATCCCCGAGGCGCCAGCCTGGATAGGAGATGCTCCACTCGTGGATTTCAAACAACCCGCTTGCAAACGCGTATGGTTCGGGGTAATCTCCGAACACGCATCCAGGATGGTCATCACGGATCGCCCAGGCTCCGACGGTGGTGTCGGTCGCGGCAACACTGCCAACAGATCTTCTTTTGCGAAGCCGGCAAAAGGGTCACTCAAATTCCGAGATTGATGTCCGAAGGCTGTCGAACGACTCCGGATGCTGGGCGGTTCCCAGGAGCGGCGAACGCACCGACCTCCTGGAGTGCCTTGCGCCGAAATGGCCCGGGATGAGGCCATCCCGGGGAGAGAAGCCGGAGATCCCAGCGAGTGAATCCCGCCACCATCCGCCGATTGGCTCGCCGGTGCTTTCGATTGGACAGGCGGCACCGACGAGGGCAGGTCGAGGTGATCCAGCCCGGTGAAGGCCGGCGCGGGCCCGGGCGCGTTCGCCATCCGTCACGGGAAGGCCGTCCTGATGAGGCCCTTCCAGGATGGGGACAGGCACCTCGAGCACTCGGAGCCAGTCCCGTTTTGTTAGGCCTTCAGGCGACCGCCGGGACTTCCGGCGCTTGCCGTGCTGGCGCGGTTCATGGGACCTCTTTTGCGATTCCGGCGAACAGGACAATCCGATTCGATGATGCCTGGATGTCAACCAGGTGGAGGGTCTGGATGGCGGACGGTTCGAAGCATTCGGTTGCCGGGCAGCCACCGGGAAGAAACCTCTTGCCGGAATCCGGCAGCCTCGACACGGAGGAACTGCTCGCCCGGGCGAGGGGCGGCGATGATGACGCGGTCCGGCGGCTCTTCGGGCGGCATCGGGGCCGGCTGAGCCGCATGGTCGCCGCGCGGCTCGACCGCCGGGTCGCCGCGCGACTCGATCCCTCCGACGTGGTCCAGGATGCGCTGGTCGAGGCGAGCGAGAAGCTCGCCGGATTCCTCCGCGAACGCCCGGTACCGTTCTATACCTGGCTGCGGCGGCTGACGCTCGTCCGCCTCGGCTGGACGCACCGGTTCCACCTGGGATCGCGCAAGCGGTCCGCCGCGCGCGACGTCCCCTTCGCGGTCGAATCGAGGCCGTGCACCAACGCCGCGGGGGCGGGGGCGGGGGCGGCCCTCGAACGGCTGGTCGACTCCGGCACCAGCCCGAGCGCGGGCGCCGTCCGGGACGAGGAGTGCGAGCGGGTGCGGGCCGTCCTCGCCCGGCTGGAGGGCGACGACCGTACGTTCATCGAGCTCCGCTACGTCGAGCGGCTGTCGCTGGGCGAGATCGCGGATCGGCTGGGGATCGGCGGCAGTGCGGTCAAAATGCGACACTTCCGGGCCCTCCGGCGGTTCCGCGCCGTGCTTGAGGGGACCGATGAGGAGCCCGCTTCGTGAGCGACCACCACGCGGGCAGCCCGCCCGAGGACGAGGGTCCGGCCGGCGGCTCCGAGGGGCATCCGGCGGCGGCCGACGACTTCTCGGTCGAGACCGAGCTGATCGACCTGCGTACCGTGATCGAGCTGCTCGAACGGGTCGGGGCGCGGATGGGAGAGGGAGGCGACCGGCCGGGCGATGCGGCGGCGGCACCCGAGGTGACGGGGACCCTGGGCGACTTCTCGATCGTCCGCGTCATCGGGCGCGGGGGCATGGGGATCGTCTACGAGGCCGTGCAGCGGTCGCTCAACCGGAGGGTGGCCCTCAAGGTGCTGCCCGCGGCGTTCGCCGGCGATCCCCACAAGCTCAAGCGGTTCCTGGTCGAGGCCCGGGCGGCGGCCTGCCTGCGGCATCCCCACATCGTCCCGGTGCACGTGGTCGGCTCGGAGGACGGGCAGCACTACTTCGCCATGCAGTTGATCGAGGGGCGCACCCTCGCCCAGGTCATCGCCCGGGCGCGGCGCGGCCGGGAGGCGGGGGGCGGATGCGCCGACCCGACCATCGGCACGCTCACCGCGCCCCGGACGGCCGCGGAGCTGGGCCGGCAGGCCGCCCTGGCCCTGCACTTCGCCCACGAGCAGGGCATCATCCACCGCGACGTCAAGCCCTCGAACCTGCTGGTCGAGGACTCGGGATGGCTCTGGGTCGGCGATTTCGGGCTCGCCCGGATCGCCGGGCAGGCCGATTTGACGGTGTCCGGGGCCGTGGTCGGCACGCTGCGGTACATGAGCCCCGAGCAGGCCCTGGGCGAGCGCGTCGGCGTCGATCAGCGGGCCGACATCTACTCGCTCGGTGCCACGCTCTACGAGCTGATCACCCTGCGCCCCGTCCGCGAGGGTGACGACCGGCTGGAGCTGCTGCGGAGGATCGCCGAGGCGGAGCCCACGGCCCCGAGGCGCATCGACCCCGCGATCCCCCGCGACCTCGACACGATCGTGCGCAAGGCGATCGCGACCGACCCTGGCGATCGGTACTCGACGGCGCTGGAGCTGGCCGACGACCTGGGCCGGTTCCTCGAGGATCGCCCGATCCGCGCGCGGCCGCCGGGGCTCGTCGACCGCGCGGCCCGGTGGGCGCGGCGGCACCGGCCGGCGATGGCCGCGCTGGCGTGCGCGCTGCTCCTGGCGGTCGTCGGCCTGTTCGGCGCCGGGCTATGGAAGAACGGTGTGCTCCGCCGCCACAACAGCGAGCTGAAATCGGCACTGGAGCGCGCCGAAGCCGGCGAGACGGCGGCCCGGCGGCTCTGGTACGCCTCGCAGTTGAGGCTCGGACAGCAGGCCTGGGCCTCCGGCCGGGTCGAGCTCGCCCAGGACATTCTCGATGGCCTTCGGTCCGAGCCGGGCGGGCCTGAGCCGAGCGGCTTCGAATGGCACTATCTCTGTCGGATCTGCCGCCACGACGTCTCGGTGTTCTCGACCCGGGAAGGGCTCGCCGTCGCGACCGCCGTCGCGGTCCGGAAAGGAACGATGGTCACGGGCCACATGGATGGGACCGTGGTGTTCTGGGACCTCGCCGCGGGGCGGGAGCACGCACGCATCCGGGCCGACGACGGGAGCGTGCAGCACCTGGCGTTCTCGCCCACCGGCCGGGCCCTGGTCTCGGCCTCGAAGTCGGACCTCAAGGCCCCCTTTCAGGTCACGCTCTGGGACGCGAGGACAGCCCGCCCGCTTGGCCGCCTGCCGCAAGCCCGGGTCGCGCAGCATTTCAAGGCGGCATTTACGCCCGATGACAGGGTGCTGATGGTCCTGGACGCCGCCTGGCCCGGCGATGTGGCGAGAGACAGGGTGGTGTTCTGGAATCTCGACAGCGGCGGGGCGCCTGCGGTGCTGGGTGCGGCGCCGGTGGCGTGTACGCGCATGGGCTGTTCCCCGGACGGGCGATGGCTGGCCACGAGCGCGGCCACCGGCGCCGTGACCCTGCGAGACACGATGACCGGCGACGTGATCGCGGGGCCCGAGGAGTCGTTCGTCGATATCTGGGAACTCGCCGTGTCCCCCGACGGTCGCACGCTGGCCGTTGCCGAGTTGGGGAGGGTGACGATCTGGGATGTCCGGGCGCGGCGTGTGCTAGGCTGCCTCCCGATCAGGTGCCCGCACATCCGGTTTCAGTTTTCTCCCGACGGGGATCGGCTCGCCGCCATTGCAGAAATCGGAGACAACATCTCACTGATCGCGGACGTTCGGTCAAGTCCGCGGTTGGTCTCGATGGAGGGGTCTGTAGGAAAGGGGCTGTGCTTTGCCTTCTCGCCGGACGGGAAGGCGCTGGCCGTGGGCGGGATCGGCCGCCCCCTGGCCCTCTGGGATACGTCCACGGGGCGCAGGCTGGCGGGCTTCCCCGGCGAGACGGGGCATGTGGGTTGTCTCGCGTTCACGCCCGGAGGCGAGTCGCTGATCATCTCCTCCGGCATCCGCCCGCTTCGCGCGTGGCACCTCTCCCGGAAGCCGGAGCCTCCGGATCGGCTCGCCGGGCACAAGGCCGAGGTCTGGGGGCTGGCCTACTCCCGGGACGGTTCCACACTGATCTCCTCGTCGGACGACCATTTGATCAAGCTCTGGGACGCCCGCGACGGCCGATTGCGATCGACGCTGAAGGGCCATGGCGCGCTGGCGGCCTCGGTAGCGGTCAGCGCGGATGGGTCGCTCCTGGCCAGCGCCGGCTTCGACCGGAAGGTCCGGCTGTGGGAGCTGCCCGGCGGCGGCGAGATCGCGGTGCTTGGCGGTCACACCGAGCCGGTGCGCGCCGTGGTGATCTCGCCCGACCGCCGGCTGGTGGCCTCGGCCGGCTCCGACCGGACCGTGCGCCTCTGGGACGTTGATCGTCGCGAGCCGGTCCAGGTGCTCGATGGGCATACCGACGTCGTCCGCGCCCTGGCGTTCGACCGGACCGGCGATCGGCTGGTCTCGGCGGGCAACGATCGGACCATCCGGGTCATCGAGCTCAGGCGCGGCGGTCGGACTCTCTCGTTGCCGTGTCCCGATCAGGTCGCGGCCGTGGCGTTCTCGCCGGACGGGACCCTGCTGGCGTCGGCGGACGACGCCGGATACCTCACGATCCGGGACGCCGCCACCTGGTCGAAGCGGCGGTCGGTCAAGGTCTGCGACGAGGGAATCCCTGGCCTCGCGTTTTCGCCCGACGGTCAGACACTCGCGGTGGGGTGCGGCGACGCGAGGGTCCGCCTCTACGACCCGACCACGGGGCAGTTGATGCTCGAGCTCGAGGGGCACGGCCGTCGCGTGAACGCAGTGACCTTCTCGCCCGATGGGTCGACGCTGGCCTCCGCCAGCCACGACGGGTCGATCCGGCTCTGGCACGCCGGGGACCATTGACACCCCGGGCCTGGATCGGACCATGGGAGCGGAAAGGGCGCCCGGAGCCTTTGTTTTCGGGCCGGGGCCCCCTTTCTGCGCCCGGTCATCCGCGAGCGCTGCCGAGATGGATTTCTTCCTCGACACCTCGGCGCTGGTGAAACGCCAGGTCCGTGAATCCGGCAGCGCGCTAACAAAATGGGGAGGGCCACCTCGAAGACTCGGAGCGGTCCCCATTCTGTTAGGGCTTGTACGGGCCGGTGAGATTGGTCCCGGCCGATCGAGGGCTCAACGCCGCCGGCGCGGCCGAAGGGTTGGCCATCGAGGATCCGACGGCGCATCCATAAGGGCCTCGAACAAAATGGGGACGGGCACCTCGAAAACTCGGAGCCAGTCCCCATTTTGTTCGAGGCTATAAGTGACCGATTGCGCCGGGGAGGAGAAGCCGACCCGCGCCGCGCGCAAGCCAGGCTTGCGGGAACCGGCCGGGAGCCCCTACGATGGAACGTTCGCCCGAGCGGTGCCGGGGGACGTCATGGATGTCGGGACCGCGTCCGCCCGCCCGCCTCACCCGATCCGGCCAGGAGCCCATGCAGTACAACCCCGCCAATCCGCTGATCGTGCAGGGGGACCGCACGATCCTGCTGGAGGTCGACAACCCGCTGCACGCCGAGGCCCGCGACGCGATCGCGCCGTTTGCCGAGCTGGAGAAGAGCCCCGAGCACATCCACACCTACCGCCTGACCCCCCTGTCGCTGTGGAACGCAGCGGCGGCCGGGATGACGGCCGAGGCGATGGTCGAGGCGCTCCAGGCCTTCTCCAAGTTCCCGCTGCCCGGTAACCTGCCGACCGACCTCCGCGAGCTGGTCGGACGCTACGGGCGGGTCAAGCTGCACCGCGTCGACGGCCGGCTGCTGCTCACCACGGGCGACCGGCCGCTTTTGGAGGAACTGGCCCGCCAGCGCGGGGTGCGCGATTACCTGGGCGAGCGGGTGGACGACACGAGCTTCGCCGTCGACGACGCCAATCGCGGCGTGCTCAAGCAGGGGCTGATCGCCGTCGGATATCCGGCCGAGGACCTGGCCGGATACGTCGCCGGCGCGGCCTTGCCGATGGCGTTGCGCGAGACCGCCCGCTCGGGGCTGCCGTTCAAGGTGCGCGACTACCAGCAGGGCGCGGTCGCGGCGTTCTACGCCGGGGGCGACACGCGGGGCGGCTCGGGCGTCATCGTGCTCCCCTGCGGCGCCGGCAAGACGATCGTCGGCATCACGGCGATGACCGCGCTCCAGACCGAGACCCTGGTGCTCACCACCAGCACCACGGCCGTCGAGCAATGGCGGCGCGAGATCATTGATAAGACCGACATCGACCCCGGGCAGGTCGGCACGTATACCGGCGATTCCAAGACCATGGCCCCGATCACCCTGGCCACGTATCAGATCGTCACCTACCGGCCCAGGAAGGACGGCGACTTCCCCCACTTCCACCTCTTCGACGGCCGCGACTGGGGGCTGATCGTCTACGACGAGGTCCACCTGCTGCCGGCGCCCGTGTTCCGGATCACGGCCGATATCCAGGCCCGCCGTCGGCTGGGGCTCACCGCCACGCTCGTCCGCGAGGACCACCGCGAGGAGGACGTGTTCAGCCTGATCGGGCCCAAGAAATATGACGTCCCCTGGCGCGTGCTCGAGTCCAAGGGGTGGATCGCCGAGGCGCAGTGCCACGAGGTCCGCCTGGGACTGCCCGGCGCGTTGCGGATGGAGTACGCCCTGGCCGAGTGGCGCGAGAAGTTCCGCCTGGCCAGCGAGAACCCGCTCAAGGACGACATCGTGGCGACCCTGCTCGATCGGAACGACCACCCCGACGACCGGGTGCTGGTCATCGGCCAGTATCTCAAGCAACTGCGGCGGATCGCCGAGCGGTTCGACATCCCGCTGATCACCGGCCAGACGCCGAATTCCGAGCGCGAGGATCTCTACGACAAGTTCCGCCGCGGGGTGATCCGCCGGCTGGTGCTGTCGAAGGTGGGGAACTTCGCGATCGACCTGCCCGACGCGAACGTGATGATCCAGGTCTCGGGCACCTTCGGCAGCCGGCAGGAAGAGGCGCAGCGCCTGGGTCGGATCCTCCGGCCGAAGGAGGGCGAGCGGCCGGCGAGCTTCTACTCGCTCGTCAGCCGGGATACCCGCGAGATGGACTTCGCCCACCACCGCCAGCTTTTCCTCACCGAGCAGGGCTACAGCTACGAGATCCTCGACGAGGACGCGCTCGCCGAGCACGGCCTGGCCCGGCAGGACTCATCGGCCTGCTCGGAACGCCAGGATTGACCCCGCCCGCGTCATCGAGTTGAGCGACCCCGCGAGACCCGCCGCCCGTTGCATTCACCAGACGGTATCGCCACCATGAGCCGACCGACCGCGCGGACGCCGATCAAGCTGCACCGGAACGTCGCCCTGATCCGGACCGCCGAGCCGGTGCTGGCCGAGGAGCTGCTGGCGCGGAAGACCCTGGCGCGGTGGATCCTCGGGCGCCTGTCCGAGACCGTGCTCCTCGTCCGGCCGGAGGAATCCGAGGCGGTGGTCGACGAGCTGCGGAAGATGGGGCACACGCCGAGGGTGGTGCGCTGAGGGCCGGATGGGCAGGGAATCCGCGGCGCGGCCGGGCCGCAAGCCATCAGAAGATGACTCACCCCAGCGCGGCCGGGCCGCAAGCCATCAAAAGATGACCCACCACAGAGGGCACAGAGAGCACAGAGCGAAACACGGAGAGCCGATTCGGCGATGCAAGATCCGGTGACCGAGGGCGTGATGAAATCCGGTACGCCATACGCGATTCTCGGAGTGAGTCGTACAAAGAGCACAGCGCGGCCGATCCGCAAACAAATTATCAATCAAGAATGATGAACCACAGAGACACCGAGACACAGAGACCGGAAGAGAAGACCATCGGGGGTCGGGGCGTGCCAGCTTGGCCGGGGCGATCGGTCTCGTCTTCTCTTCTCGGTCCGATCTCTGTGTCTCGGTGTCTCTGTAGTTCATTATATTTTGATTGATTTTAGCCCGGTCGCGCTGTGCCTCGGCGGTTCAATGCTTCGGGGGCCGGCGCAAATGTTCGGGGCTCTAGCAATAGTGGAGGCTTGCCGATGGCCAGCGGATCGCAGCCGATCGCCCGAACGGACGAGCCGCGCCTGGCGTTTCGGCAGGCGCTGTCGCGGTACAAGGGCTCGCGGCTGGCGGCGATCCGGCAAGAGCGGGGGCTGCCGCCGACGGAGGACCGGCTGCGTCCGTCGGGCGCCGCGGAGGAGCTGGCCGAGCACCTCGATCGGCCGGCGGTCGTCGAGGCGATGGCGGCCCGGCTGCCGGTGGGCTCGCGGCTGGCGCTGAGCCTGTTCGCCGTGACCGAGGCCGTGGCGATGCCGGCGGCGGGCCTGGCGCATGCGCTGGCGGTCCTCGGCGACACGCCCGAGGCGTCGATCGTCCGCCTGCTGGAGCTGGGCTTGCTGGCGGTCGAGCCGAACGCCGAGCTCGGCCCGGTGGACGACCTCGCCGCGGCGATCGCCCGGACGGCGGCCCCGACGGCCCGGCTGCTGGCGCACCCGGCGGTCCCGCGCGCCCTCCGCGCCGTGCGGCCGGAGGGCCGCCCGCCGGCCGCCGGGCCCGTCGGCCAGGTCCGCGAGGCCGACGGCCTCGAGCCGCTGTTGCGCCTGGGCGCCCTGTGGCAGCGCGCCGGCGCCGAGCCGATCCGCCAGACCCAGACCGGCGCGCTATACAAGCGCGACCGCGAGCGCGTGGCCG
>DAIDHB010000344.1 GCA_027452145.1 Planctomycetales bacterium | reverse complement strand
TCGGCGAACCGGCGACGTCAGTCGCTGGGTCCCTCACTCCTGCCGACCCGACGACCGATGCTTGAGGACCCGGCGACTCACGTCGCCGGGTCGCCTGGTCCAGGCGACCGATGCTTGAGGACCCGGCGACTCACGTCGCCGGTTCGCCAGATCCCTTTCTCAGCCCGGCATGTCGGCCAGCAGCCAGACCAGGAGCGCCATCTGGAAATGGAGCCGGTTGGCGGCCTGCTGGAGGACGTGACTGTTCGGCCCGTCGAGGACGGCCGACGTAACCTCCTCCTCGCGGTGGGCGGGCAGGCAGTGCAGGAAGATCGCGTCGCCGCGGGCCCGGGCCAGCAACGCTTCGTTGACCTGGTACGGGGCGAATGCCTCCTTGCGGTGCATGGCCTCGTGTTCCTGGCCCATGCTGGTCCAGACGTCCGTGTAGACGACATCAGCCCCGGCGACCGCGATGGCCGGGTCCGGCTCGTGCTTGAGAACCTGGCCCGGGAACCGCGCGGCGAATCGCTCGCGGAACTCGGCCGGAAACCGATAGCCGTCAGGACTGCACAGAACGAACTCGGCGCCGAGCAGCGCGGAGGCCACCGACAGCGACCGTGCCACGTTGTTGCCGTCGCCGACGAACACCAGCCGTTGCCCGCGCGGCGAGCGGCGCAGCTCCTCGATCGTCATGAATTCGGCCATCGCCTGGCACGGGTGCGACTCGTCCGACAGCGCGTTGATGATCGGAATCTCGGCGGCGCGGGCGAGTTCCTCGATCGTCGCATGCGAGTACGTCCGGACGGCCAGGGCGTCGACATACTGCCCGATCACGCGGGCGAAGTCCTCGACGCTCTCGCGCGTGCCGAGGCCGACGTCCTCGCCGCGGAGGAAGATCGCGTTGCCCCCCAGCCGGGCGATCGCCGCCTCGAAGCTGACGCGGGTGCGCAACGACGGCTTCTCGAAGATCAGGCCGAGCGTCCGGCCCGACAGCCATTGCGGCCGGTTGCCCGATTTCTCGGCGCGCTTCAGCTCGATCGATCGATCGATGAGCAGCCGGGCGTCCTCGGGGCTCAGATCCAGCAGGTCGACGAAGTGGCGGAGCATGGCGGAGTACCCGGAAATCAGGCGACGGACCGACGCAGCACGTCGGCCAGGATGGAGCAACTCTCGTCAATCTGCTCGTCTTCGATATTGAGCGCCGGGAGCAGGCGGACGACATGGCCGTGGGTGGCGTTGATCAGCACCCGGCGCTCGAGGCACTGGCCGACGATGGCGGTCGCGTCGATGGCGAGGTCCACGCCGATCATCGTGCCCAGCACGCGGATCTCGCGGATCAAGTCGGGCAGCTCGGCCCTGAGCCGCTCGAAATGCCCGCGGAACCGCTCGCCGATCGCGATGCCCCGCGCGAGCAGCCCGTCCTCCTCGATCGTCTCGATCGTCGCCAGCGACGCGCGGCAGGCGATCGGGTTGCCGCCGAAGGTCGAGGCGTGCATCCCCGGCTTGAACACCGAGGCGACCACGGGCTGGGCGATCATCACCCCCATCGCCACGCCGCCGGCCAGGGCCTTGGCGCAGGTCAGGATGTCGGGCTGGATGCCCGTGTGCTGGTAGGCAAACCACTTGCCGGTGCGGCCCATGCCGGTCTGGACCTCGTCGAGGATCAGGAGCACGCCCCGGCGGTCGCAGAGCTGCCGCAGCCCGGCCAGGTAGTCGGCGCCCGGGATGTTGATGCCGCCCTCACCCTGGATCGGCTCGACGAGGACCGCGGCGGTTTTGTCGTCGAGGACCTCGGCGACGGCCGGCAGGTCGTTGTAAGGGACGTACTGGAACCCGGGGACCATCGGCTCGAAGCCGGCGTGATACTTGGGCTGGGCGGTGGCCGTGAGCGCGGCGTAGGTTCGCCCGTGGAAGCCGCCCTCCATCGTGACGATCTTCGTCCGGCCGCGGGCGTGGCCGTAAACCCGGGCCAGCTTGATGGCGGCCTCGTTGGCCTCGGCCCCGCTGTTGCAGAAGAAGCACTTGCCGCCGAACGACCTGGTTGAAAGCGCCTCGGCCAGTTCGCCCTGGGGCTCCATGTACCAGGTGTTCGGGACGTGGATCAGCCGGCCGACCTGGTCGCGGACCGCCTCGACCACGCGGGGCGGGCAGTGTCCGATCAGGTTGCAGCCCCAGCCGGGGAACAGGTCGAGATACCGGTTCCCCTCGGCGTCCCAGATCCACGAGCCCTCGCCGCGGACCAGGCAGACCGGGAACCGCTTGTAGTTGGCGATGACGTAGTGCTCGAACTGCGACATCGTCGCCTCGGTCGACGGGCCGGCGATCTGGCTCAACGGAGGGTCTCCCTGGGAATCCGGTACGTTCGCGGTGACGGGGGAATTCGACGAGGAACGCGGTCAGGTCGACGGCGTGGACGGCCCAACGGCGGCCGCCGGCCGGTTCGGCCCGCTTCAGCTCAGCTCCTGGTGAGCACGGCGCGACGGGTGGGGCTGGCGCCGGGCGCCTGGGCGGCCTCGCGGGCGATCTCAGTGCCGATTCCCTTGTGGGTGAAGATCTCAAGCAAAAGCGCGTGCGGCAGCCTGCCATCGATGATGTGGGTCTTCAGGACCCCGCTTTCGAGGCTGGCGAGGCACGCCTCGACCTTGGGGATCATGCCGCGGTCGATCACTCCCTGCTCGATCAGGCGGTGGCAGTCCTCGGGAGTCAGACCCGGCAGCAGGCTCTCCGGTTCATCCTTGTTCATGAGGATGCCGGGCGTATCCGTGAGGAACACCAGCTTCTCGGCCCGGATGGCCTGGGCGACCGCGGCGGCGGCCGTGTCGGCGTTGACGTTGAGCAATTGACCCTCGTTCTCCTCGTCCTCGGCGAGCGAGGGGAGGACGGGGACGACGCCGGCCAGGCAATGGTTCTCGATCGGCAGCGCCTCGACCTCGGTGACCTCGCCCACCAGGCCCAGGTCGATCGAACCGCCGTGGCCGTCGGGCAGGGCGAGCCGCCGGCCGTAGAGGCACTGGAGCGTCGTTTTGTGGTGCAGGCCCGAGGCCCGCCCGCCGAACTTGTTGATGTGCCGAACGATGTCGGCGTTAATCTCCTCGGCCAGGACCCGGGCGACGATCTCGAGGGTGGCCTCGTCGGTGTACCGCCGCCCCTGGACGAACCGGGCGGTCAATCCGGCCTTCTCCATCGCCTGGGTGATCGCCTTGCCGCCGCCGTGCACGATCACCGGGCGCATGCCGACCGTCTGCATGAAGACGACGTCGACCAGCAGGGCGCGGAGCGTTTCGGGGTCCTCCATGACGGAGCCGCCGAGCTTGATCACGGTGTACTTGCCGTGAAACTGTCGGATGAATCGCAGCGCCTCGATCAGGACGTCCGCCTTGCGGATCGCTTCTTCATGCACGGCCACGGTCCCCTGTC
>DAIDHB010000343.1 GCA_027452145.1 Planctomycetales bacterium | reverse complement strand
GGCTGACGCCCCCCGGCTACATCCGATCGCCCCGTGACGGGGGCTCGGGACCCGGCCAGCACAGACTCCTGGCCGGCCCGGCCCCTCCGTGAGCCACCCATCTGCAATGCGCTTTAGGGAATCGGCAAGATGCCCGCGCTGATGCAGGCTTGAGTCCTGGGGGAGGCCGCATGCCCGACATCAGGTCGCTGTCGCATTTCCTCGAGAACCCCTCGGAGATTGTCGCGCAACTGAAGCGCACGGGCGAGCCTGTTGTGCTGACGATCGACGGCAAGGCCGAGCTTGTCATTCAGGACGTTGCCGCGTACCGGAAACTCCATCAGATCGATGAGGAGGCCCTGGTGCTCGAAGGTATCCGTCAAGGTCTGGAGGACATGCACGCTGGGCGCATCATGACGCTGGAGGAGTGGAAGGCCCACGCGCACGTCCGTCGGGGAATCGATGGGTGACCGAGCACTTTCGCACCACGGCTTCGGCAGTCGCAGATGATTGACCTGGCCGCGCGTTCGTCCGAAGATGGCATCCGGTTCGACCACGAGGTGATCCGCGTCGCCTCGCGGTGTTTCCGCCTCGCCTCGCGCCAGGAGGCCCCATGCGCCGGATTTCGATCCTCGACATCATGATCGTCGTCTCGGCGGTGGCCGTGGGCTCGGTAATCCTCCGCGAGTGCCGACCCGGGCTGTCGCTCAGCATCCCGGGCGTCGTCGTGGGCGTGTGGGTCGTCGCCTGGCTCCGACCTCGCCGAGGCCGGCCCGAGCTGAGCGAACGCATCGCGCAGGTCGTCACCTGGATCTTGCTGGCACAGATCGGCCTGCTGATTGGCTATGGTTTGATTTTCGGGTGATCAATGACTCCGATTCCCCTCCACCCGGACGCCCGGCCTGGCGAAAGGCCCAGCCATGAAATCACGCGACTGGAAGCACACCCGCGGCCTCTGCCTGATGGGCTACAACTGCTGTATCCCGCTGGCCCGCGCCCCCGTCGAGGACGTCGCCGGCATGCTCGCGGAACGCGCCGAGTCGTGGCAGCGTGACGTACTCGGTAGCGAGGTGATCGTCCAGAGCAACGCGGTCCTCGTGTTCCGCCTCGAGGGTCAGGAGTGGTCGATCGCGGTGGAGCGAGACTATACCACTCGGGTCCCCTGGGGAAACAAGGGCTACGAGTGGGAGAAGGCGCTTTCAAGTCGGATCAGGGCTCCGGTCATCTGTTATGGGGTCAGCGACACCTGCGGGTCCATCGGGTACACCTTCATCGAGGAAGGCGAGGTCGTCGAGGACTTCTTCGCCGAGGATGACGATAGCCGGCCGGCGCCGGCGAAGAGCTGGTTCACCTCGACACGCCGCCAGGTTCGCCTGGCGGATATCCACAACGTCTACGACTTTGTGGACCGGTTCTTCGTCGAGCAGGACGCCTGCGACCCGGGAATCATTTTCGACTACTTCTTCGACTACAAGACCCCCCGTATTGGCGAGTCGAGGAGAATCGTGAACGGTGGTTTTTATGACACCGAGGTAGTTAATGGAGTCAGCACGACCAGCCATGACGTTCCTGAGATCGAGCGCGTGGACTACCTGGTCCTGAAGTCGTCTTAGATGTTGGATTCTCTGGCCATGGTGCCGCCGATACAATGGCCCTGCTGACAACCGGCCGTCGGTACTTCCGGCCGGCGGAGTCACAACCTGTCTCGAGTGATCCGGAGTTGGCCTCTTCCTCATCTCCGCCCCGAGGTTCGACCCATGGTGCACCCTCCTCGCGATCTGGCGTGCCTTGTGAGTCTCTCGCTCGTCGTTCTGTCGCTGGCCGCGCCCACTCAAGTGCACGCCGAGGTGGCGGACATCGCCCTGAAGAAGCTCGCCGCCCGGAGTGACCGCATCGTCGTCGCGCGTGTGATCAAGGTCGAGGATGGTCCTGCCCAGTTTCAACGGTCGGGGTCGGAGTTCCCGCCCGTGAAGGTGGCGACGGCCGAGGTTCTCGAGACCTGGAAGGGAGACCCGGTCAAGGAGGTCCGCTACATCGCAACGCCGACGCAGCCGTGCGACACGGCAAGCGCCGAGAAGGGTGAACGGGTCGTCCTGTTTCTCGAACGATCGAAGGATTCGCCCGATTTGATCGCCCACATCGGCTGCGGCCGGATGCTCATCGAGAACGTCGAGGACAGGAAATACGCCGTCGTGCCCGACGAGGTGAAACTGCCCGGGGGGATGCCGACGATTTCGAGGAAGCCCACCGAGCGGGCCGTCGAGCTGGACGCGCTTCGCACGCTGGTGAAGCAAGCCGTTCAGCCGAGCCGACCCGCATCGCCGTGACCGCTCCGTCCATGGCGATGACGGGCCTGAGGTTGCCCTGGCAAGTCGGACTCCGCGAGAACCCGACCGCTCCATGCCGCCGGCTCGCCTGGTCCGGGTCCGATGGGGCGTCCCGCCCGCCACTCTGATCCGCCCGGTCAGGCCGCTCGCCGCCTGGCCACCTCCGGATCGCCGGGCCGCCGGCAAACCGGCACGGCGAGGTTGCGGGACCGCGAAGGCCGCGGAAAAATGAGACGACATCCGTCCCGGTGTCGGGCCGACCATTCGACCTGGAAACGAACACGGAGCCGGAATCGTGTGGCCACCCAGCGTGACCCCGCTGAATGACCGGGAGAAGGCTGCCTATTGCTACCTGCTGTATCAGGCCATGCTGGACATCCGCAACCTCTGCCAGTCGAGGGGGTCGGCGTCTTGGAACCCGCTGGAATGGCAGCGGCAATACCGGAGAAGCCGACTGGCCGGGGCCCTGGCCGACTGGCTGCATAATCTCGCGGCGTTCGCCTCGTGGGATTTCAACGGCTTCAGCGCGGACTGGTTCTGGCGAGAGTATGAGAATCTGCGCAAGCGATATCCGGACGTCGGCCCGGGCGGACTCGACTACCGCGAGCGTTACGAGCGGGAACTGGCCCGTCTCAAGGGAGACCGAGCCAACACGACAGGGCAGTAAACATGCCGGGAGCTCACCGAGACGCGAGGATCATTCCTGGCGACGGAGGGGCCAGCCGGTAAACAGGCGACGAGGTGTCGTTCTATCCCGATGTCCGCGATCCGGATACAATGGCTTGTGGCATCGCGAGTACCTGGGGCAAGCGGCAGACTGTGGCGGCCGCGCGACCCGAGGCAGGGAGGCGTCGTCATGCTGCCCCGCAACCTGCGTCAGGAGGCGCTCTGTCGAGCTTACGTGCGTGCGATCGCGGCCCGGGCCGGTCTCATCTGCGGCACCACGGAGAACGACCTGGGATTCGACCTGTTCTTGCGGAGCGTCGAGGCCCACGGTCACCAGCTCTGGGACAGCGGCCCGCAACTCGACGTCCAGCTCAAGAGTACCGCCCGCGCTGCCGTTCGGGAGGACGCGGTGGCCTATGACCTGGAGGTCCGAGCCTACAACATCCTCCGACAGCAAAACGCCGCCCGGCCTCGGATTCTGGTGGTCCTGGTCTTGCCCGAGGACGAGAATGACTGGTCAAGTCAGACGGAAGACGCCCTGATTCTCCGCCGTTGTGCTTACTGGATGTCGCTCCGCGGGGCGGTGGCGACGGCCAGCCAGACGACCTGCCGCGTCGCGATCCCCCGGGGCAACGTGTTCTCGGTCGAGTCCGTCCAGGTGCTGATGGATCGGGTGAGAGAAGGAGAATGGCCATGACATCGTACGTGAGGCGATCCATCGACCCGCGCGACCAGTACCGCCGCTGGATCGATCCCCGGCACAGCTCGCTCCGGCTGGCGGACGTGGTTACCTACCTCCAGCGCTGTGGCTGGAAGTCGTTGCCTCCGGATCGTCCAGGAATGCTGGCCTTCCAGGAGCCGCCCGGGGAATCCATGAATGGCCGTCCAGTATGCCAGTTCGTCCCGGACTCGGAGGACTACGACAACTATGCCATGCTCATGTTCGAGCTGATCACCGGCCTGGCGGAGTTCGAGGACCGTACCGCGTCGGAGGTGATCGACGATATCCTGCGTCAGTCCGGCCGCGAGTCGCCGGCTGGCACCGCCGTCAGGCCGGGTCGCCCGGCGGAGATCGCTAGCCGTTGAGCCCCCGATTATCGCCGCCTTCCCGACGCGGATCTGTCTCCCTCTACCACTCACATCAAGATCGCCGATGCCATGCCATGCCATGCCATGCCATCCATCGTCGGCTCGTCGGTCACATAGAACGATCGAAGGATTTCCCCGATTTGATCGCCCACATCGGCCGCGGCCGGATGCTCATTGAGAACGTCGAGGACAGGAAATACGCCGTCCTGCCCGACGAGGTGAAGCTGCCCGGGGGGATGCCGACGATCTCGAGGACCCGAGAGCTTCGCATCAAGCTGCCATCGAGGAAACCTGGTAAGCCCGATGTGTCGGCCACCCTCAAGTACACCGAGCGAGCCGTCGAGCTGGATGCACTGCGCACGCTCGTGAAGCAAGCCCTTCAGCCGAGCCGGCCCGTTTCGCCCTGACCGCTCCCGTAGGGGTTGTGTTGTGCGAATATCTGCCGAGGAATGAAGTGGCACAGATTTCAGGCAGATGTCACATGGTCTTCGGTGCCAACGTGCGCTGACATCGTAGGATCCAACTCTCACTGGGGCTGAGCAGGCCCGGCCCCCTGACGCGATCAGGCGGCCGGCGAGGGGCGACGCGATGAGATCCTTCCGGCCGCGATTGACGGTCAGGCGGCTCATGGCCGCGATCGCCTTCCTGGCTGTATCCCTGGGCTGGATCCGGCTCAATCTCGACGGTCCCGGCCGCCGCTTCCAGATGGATCTTCTTGTGGATTTCCCTCCCACTGCCGCCTCGGTGCGAGAAGGACAAGGCGACTCCCCCACGCCGCAGGACTGGCCGACGCGCCTCCGCGGTCTGACGGCCCCGGCCGTCCTGGATGCGGCCCTGGCCGACTCCGGCCTCTCCACGATTCCCCGCATCTACAACGGGGCGGACCCCCGGGATGAGTTCAGACACATGCTCCATGTGCAACGCGATGATTCGACCGGCGTGGTCCGGATCACGATCGAGGGCCGCGTACCCGCCGAGCCGACGATCGCCGTCGGGCCGCTGACCGAGGCCATCCTTTCCCGGGGGCCTCCCGGCGCGCGGGTGACCCGTGCCCCGTACCTCATGCGAATGCCGCTCGAGCCTGCCGTCCTCGATCGCGGCTGGAAGGTGGCGGCTGCCACGCTGATCGCGATTCTGGGGACGACCATCATTCTGTTCCTGCCGGCAGGTTCCAGGAGACCGTCTGGGGCAGGCGGCCCGAGGCCAACCGGCGATTCCGCGAGCTGACGCAGACCACCTGGGATGAAGCCCTCGCCGTCCGCGGGTGGGCCGAGCTCGATCGAGGGAACAAGCTGGCCCTGCTCGGCTGGGCTCCGAAGGACAAGCCCGGTCTCGAGGAATCGGCGGAGCTCGACCACCCGCTGCGGGACCGCCTGCTGGATGGATAGCCCGCGGCACTTCCGGTGGCTCGCCCTCCGCCGGATACGGTCTGATCCGCCCGGTCGAGCGACATGAGACACGGGCCGGATGGTCGTCCGCCGGCAGGCCGCTCCCGGCGGTCCGGCATCGGTGAGGCGTCGATGTTGCCGAGCCATCCGACGCGAGGGATAATGAGCTGGAAATGACGGACGACTCCTGGTTCCAGTTCGAGCGGCCCGACGATGATCACCATCCAGACACGCGTCACCGTGGACGAGCAAGGCGTGGCGACTTTGCGACTGCCGGCGGAAATCGCCCCCGGCCAGCACGACGTCGTGCTTGTCATCGGCGAGGCCGCGGCCCGGCCCAGGGCACCCATCATGACCGGTTTCCCCAGGCACGACGTCCAGGTTGACCTGCCTGCGGGCTTCTCCTTCCGCCGCGAGGAGCTGTATGACGACAGCGGCCGCGGCTCCTGAGCCCGTCTTTCTCGACACGAACGTGTTGATCTACGCGGCCATACCCGCGTTTCCCCTGCACGGTGAGGCCGTCCTGCGCATCACCGAGCTGGAGGCCGCGGGCGCACCCCTCTGGATCAGCCGCCAGACGCTCCGCGAGTATCTCTCGGCCCTCTCGCGCCCCTCGACGTACACGCCTCCGATCGAGATGGTCTCGTTGCTCGCGGACATCGCTTCGCTGCTGGCGCGGTTCCCCGTCGTCGAGGACGGCCCGTCAGTCACGGCGGCCCTCGTGACGATCCTCGCCGCCGTCCCATGCGGCGGGAAGCAGGTCTACGATGTCAACATCGTCGCCACGATGACCTCGGGCGGTATCCGCCGGCTTCTCACCCACAACGTCGGCGATTTCCGCCGCTTCTCGCAGTGGATCGATATCATCCCCCTCCAGTCAGGTCCATGATGCCATCGATGGCTTGCAGGTCGAGGCTGTTTCGCATCGGGTTCGCTTGACCGGGGATAAGCCCCCGAGGCCACCGGTAATCATCGGCGATTCGCATGCGCAAGCAAATGTTTATCCATTTAGCGTCCACATCAGGATCGCCGACGCCGTGCCGTCCATTGTCGGCTCGTCAGTTACATAATCCTTGATGTCGTCGTGATAGACCGCTCGCGCGTCCTGGAACGGCGCCAGCGGGTCGGGCTCGGCGATCCCGACACCGCGCTGTGACCGAAAAATGCGCTCGTGGACCGGGCCGTCCACCAGCCCGCCGCGTACCGTCCGGCCCGTGAGCTTCGTGGTCTGGAGGTGCACGTTTCTCGGCGAGACCCGGCCGACCTCGGTGAACATCGTGTAGCCCCACGGGTTCCGGCCGACCAGCCAGTCTCGATGGCGCGCCGCCAGGGCGCGGTAGCGCGCGTTGCCGGTCATCCGTTCGTAGAAATCACACTGGGTCACCAGCGCCACGACGAGGTTGTTCGAGCACCAGATAAAGGGCACGCCGATTCGGTACGGATTGCTCGCGCCGGCCCGGACGCAACGCTCGATCCCCTCGCGGTAATAGCCCGCGAGGGTCTGCTGGAAGTCCCGATCCACCAGGTCATATAGCCGGAAGTGGCCCGCGTTCTGAAACGGGTAGAACCCGTAATGAGGCGCCTGCTCGCGGCCCATCCAGGTGTCGTCGGCCGCCAGTTTCGCGTACCGCCGCGCGTCGTCGAGATAGCGCCGTTCGCCCGTCGCGCGGAACAGCTCGGCCGCGCCCCACTCCATGTCGTCGGCCCAGGTCGATTCCTCGTAGCGATAGGGAGCTTTGTACGAGTTGCCCTGCTGGAAGCCCTCGCGGGCGCGGCCCAGCTCGTAGACCTCGCGGCCGGCCTTCAGGCACCGTTCGGCGAAGGCGCGCTCCGCCGGTGTCGGGTCGTCCTTCCACGCCTGATGAGCGAGGCCCATCGCGGCGGCGAACCGGCCGGCGATGTTCGCCACGCCGGTTGACTGGCTTTTGTACCGGCCCAGGCCCTGCGGTTTTCCATCGGCGAAGTAGACCACCCGGGGCCCTCCCTTTCCCCAGCCGTAGTCCGCGGTTTCATTCTGGGGCAGGCGGAAGCCGGTATGATCGCGGTCGTCGGCCACCTGGTGATAGAGCTCATCCGGAGCCGGGTGCATCTTCAGCATCCACTCCAGGCCCCATCGGGCCTCGTCGAGAATGTCGGGGATGCCGTTGGAGCCACGGTCGCCCCGGGCATCGACCCGGTCGGCGAAGCGCGAGCCGGCCGATTCCCGCCCGCCGGCCAGGAGATAGGCCAGGAGCATCTGCGCCGTGGCGTTGCCGGACGTCAGGTGATACTTGAGCAGGTCGCCCGCATCGTGCCAGCCGCCGACCGCGTCGATCGCCGTCCCGGCCGGGCGTGGTCCGTAGGCCGTCCGGCCGTCGTGCTGGTGGCACTCCACACCGAGCCACGGGTTGTACCCGCAGCGCTGCTGGCGCAGGAATTCGAGCAACTGATCCGGCAGCCCGGCCAGCGCCCGCGTGCCGACCTCGAACGGCAGCGATCGCGCCTCGCCGACTCGCACGACATATCGCCCCGGCCGCCGGAGCCCGGTGACGTCCAGCTCGGCATGATGATGGAACTGCCCCCAGCGCTCGCCTGGCACGGGTGTCGTCTTCCCCGTGAAGACGGATTCCCCGGTCTCGGCGTCGACGACGGCGAACTCGGCCGGCAGCGGCGCCCGTGCGAAGGCCATGGCGAGCTTCGAGTCGCCGATGTCATAACCCACCTGGCTGGCCCGGACGAAGATCTCGTCGGCCCGCAGCGGAGCCGCGGCCAGGAGCCCGGCCAGCAGTCCGGCGATGCCGAGGAGGCCGGCCCGCGCCGTCCGGCGGCCGTCGGGTCCAGGGCGGCGGAATGCGGGGTATGATGCAGTAGTTCTAGATAGCATCATTTAGCAACCTCGCCTCGTGTCAGGTCTGCGGGATGCGCCAGATTCGGGTGGGACGCCACGCCGGGCGATCGCGCCGACCGATTGCACCAGCCGCTGGTGGTCGGGTCAAGCCGGAGATGTTCCCCACGCAGGCCGTCGCGATTCGGCGGACATCCCGTTGGCAGCCAGGGACAACCGTCATAACATGGAAAGCCTGTCTGTCTGGTTGTGGTCCTCCAGGAGAATTCCCATGCTGGCACAGCGCCGGGCGACCCGGCTGGGCGCCTTCGGTGGCATGCTCGTGGCCGGGTTCGCCGCTCTTCCGCTGGCCGCCGTCTTCGCCGCCGAACCGGACCCCGCGGACGGGCCAACTGAGAAGGGCCGGGCGGCGATTCTCCGCGGACGCGTGACGGACGAGGGCGGTGCCCCGCTGGCCGATGTCCGCGTGCGCGCGGCCATCCCCGCCATCGATATGCGGTTCGTCGACGTCGGCCGCGGGCTTGTGGACGGCCCCCAGGTCCCTTGCAAGCTGATGGAGACCCGGACCGATGCGAACGGCTCCTACCGGCTGGAGATCCCCGGGATCACCGGGCCGACGAAGGTCTCGCTCGATGCGATGACGCCCGGCTATCGCCGGCTGGTGGGGACTCTGATGTCCGGCGGCGATCCGAGGACCTTCGACGTCAAGCCGGGCGCGGAGGTGGAAGCGTCCTTGAAGCTGAAGCCCTCGCTCTACTTCCGCGGCACGGTCGTCGACGAGCAAGGGAAGCCCATCTCGGGGGCGAGCGTCTCCGCCAACGCGTCCTACGTCACCGTCTCGGGCGGGATCGAACGAACCGCCACCGGTCGGGACGGGTCGTTCGAACTCTTCTGCTATTCCGAGAAGCTCCCCGACATCGGCCAGGGCGCCGGCCGGGGACTCGTCTACTTCATCCATCCCGATTACGTCCATGGCCAGATCGACAACATTTACACGGTCGCCCTCAAGGATCGCGAGTCGCTCCGCATCGTCCTCCGAACGGGCTACAAGGTGACAGGCACGGTGCTCGGCCGGACCGGAAAGCCGGTCCCTCACGCGATGGTCATGGCCGGTCGCAAGGATCTGGGACATGAAAGGTCGACCCAGACCGACGCGAACGGCAAGTTCGTCCTGCGCGGCCTGAGCGGAGGCCCGAGCGTGCTGAAGGCCCGCAGCCTGGAGTTCAAGCAGAAGGCCGAGGTGCCGATGGCTCTCGACGGCGACAGGGTCGAACTGGTCGTCCGGCTGAAGCCGATCGTGGTGCCGGGCGGCGTCAAGACCTACTCGGTGCTCGACATGAAGCTCGCGGACGTGACGCCCGCGCTGAAATCCGCCTACGACCTCTGGAATGACCGCGGGGCGTTTATCCTCGATCCGGGTCCGAATCCCGGTCGCCTGAAGATCGGCGACATCACCGAGGGGGACGTCTTCTGGATGGTCGGCAACCAGCGCATCGGCAGCGTCCGCGAGTTCGTGGACCGGCTCCTCGCCGAGCCGGGCGTGCAAATCGCCGGCGAGCGCCGAATTCGCGTCGTCTACTCCTACGTCCGGGTCGACGGTGAAGGGAACAACACCCAGTACATCCGGTTTACCGACGACGAGCGCGAGCAGTTGAAGGAGCTGGCGGACCGGCTCGCGGCCGATTCGCCCTGATTTTCTCGCGCGAAAATGGGTCTCGCGGGCGCAATATAGACAGGGAGGCAAGCGATCGCGTTGCGTAGCGGAGACATCCCCTTGCTCGAGCCCCCGGATGCGGACGAATTGCTGGACCGGGCCGTCGAGGGCGACGAGATGGCCCTGGCCGAGCTCTTGACGCTCTACCGAAAGCGGCTAAAGCGCATGGTACACCTGCGCCTCAACCGGCTGCTCCAGGGTCGGGTGGACGACTCGGACATCCTCCAGGAAGCGTTCCTCGAGGCGGCCAGGCGCTGGCCCGAGTACCGGGTGAATCGGCCGTTGCCGTTTTTCCTCTGGCTCAGGCACATCACGGGCGAGAAGATGATCGATGCGCATCGCCGCCACCTGGGGGCGAAGATGCGGGACGCCGCCCAGGAGATCTGCCTGCACCGGGGGCCGATGCCGACGGCCAGCTCGGCTTCGCTGGCCGCCCAGTTATTGGGTCGGCTGACCTCGCCCTCGCAGGCGGCCGTCCGGGCCGAGATGCGCCTCCGCGTGCAGGAGGTCCTGGCCGGCATGGACGTGCTCGACCGCGAGATCCTCACCCTCCGGCACTTCGAGCGATTGACCAACGCCGAGGTGGCCGAGGCCCTCGGCATGAAGGAGTCGACGACCAGTAGCCGATATATCCGCGCCCTCAAGCGGCTGAAGGATGAGCTGAGCCAGTTCCCGGGGTTGCTGGATGGTTGAGCCTTCCATTTCTGCGGCAGACCCCGAGGCCACTCCGGCGGTCCGTACGTCACCGACAGGTAGAGATCTCCATGGCCACGTCTTCCGGCGGGCGCGAGGCGGTCGAAGAGCTGGCGGAGGAATTCGTCGAGCGATACCGGCGCGGCGAGCGGCCCTCGCTGACCGAGTACACCGCGAAGTACCCCGAGCACGCCGAGGAGATCCGCGAGCTATTCCCCGCGCTCGTGATCATGGAGCGGATCGCGCCCGGAAGCGATGGCACGGGCTCGTCGTCGGCCGGTGATTCGCTGCGACGGCGGCGTCTCGAGCACCCCGAGCGCCTGGGCGATTACCGCGTCCTGCGCGAGATCGGCCGCGGCGGCATGGGGGTCGTCTACGAGGCCGAGCAGGTCTCGCTCGGGCGGCACGTCGCGCTGAAGGTTCTGCCGCGGCAGATGCTCCCCGACCGGAAGCAGCGCGAGCGGTTCGAGCGTGAATCGCGCGCTGCGGCACGCCTGCACCACACGAACATCGTGCCGGTCTTCGGGGTGGGCGAGGAGGGCGGATTACATTATTACGTGATGCAGTACATCCAGGGCCAGGGCCTGGACGCGGTCCTCGACGAGCTGCGGCGGCTGCGGGATCGCGAAGCCTGGCCGGGCTCGAAGGGGCCTGCCGGCCCCGGCGCGACCTCGCCTCTGGAAGTGTCGGTCGAGGCGGTGGCGCGATCGCTCCTGAGCCGGCCCGGACCGGTCGCGGACGGCGGGGTTCGGACGCCGGTGCCGACCGATCCCGACGAGCCGGACGCCGCCGGCGCGAGCAACTGCTCCCCGGGCGATCTGGCGGGCCGCGCCATCTCGTCGGCGAGCTCGATCGCGGGCCTGCGTCGGAGCAGCGAGACCCGGCGATCGGGCATCCAGGCCTACTGGCTGAGCGTGGCCCAGATCGCGGCGCAGGTGGCCGAGGCGCTGGCCCACGCCCATGACGCGGGCGTCCTGCACCGGGACATCAAGCCGGCGAACCTGCTCCTCGACACCCGGGGCAACATCTGGGTCACCGACTTCGGCCTGGCCAAGGCGGACGGCCAGCAGGACCTGACGAACCCCGGCGACATTGTGGGGACGCTCCGATACATGGCCCCTGAGCGGTTTGAGGGGCACTCGGACGCGCGCGGCGACATCTATGCGCTGGGGGCGACGCTCTACGAGCTGTTGACCCTCAAGGCCCCCTTCGAGGGCGCGAGCCGCGAGCGGCTGATCGAGCGGGTGCTGCACCAGGAGCCGATCCCGCCGCGGAAGCGCGACGCCCGCATCCCGCGGGACCTGGAGGTGATCTGCCTGAAGTGCCTGAGCAAGGAGCCGGCGCACCGCTACCGCGACGCGACGGAGCTGGCCGCGGAGCTGCGCCGGTTCCTGGCCGGCGAGCCGATCCGCGCGCGGCGGGTCTCGGCGCTGGAGCGCGGCTGGCGGTGGTGCCGTCGCAACCGGACCGTGGCGGCCCTTGCGGCCCTGTGCGTGCTGGCGGTGATTCTGGGCTTCGGCGGCGTGACCTGGATGTGGCGGCGGGCCGAGAGCAACCTCAAGGAAGCCGATCGCCAGCGCGGCCTCGTGGATCGGACCCGCAACGTCTCGCTGCGCCAGTCCGCCGGCCTGCTCCTCGACCGGGGGATCGCCTTCGCCGAGGAGGGGGACGCCGCCGGCGGCTTGCACTGGATGCTCGAGGCCCTCAGTACCGCCCCGGCCGACGCGGTCGAGCTGCGGCGCGCGATCCGCATGAACCTCTCCGCCTGGCGCGGGCAGGTCCATGCCCTGCGCCAGATCATCCGGCTCGACGGCCCCGTCGGCGCCTGCGCCTTCACCCCCGACGGTGCGCGGATCGCGATCGCGTCGGGCGATCGCCTGGAATTCCGCGACGCGACGACCTTCCGGCCGACGGCCACCCCGATCCGCCTGCCGGGCCCGGTCGACCAGCTCGCCCTGACCCCTGATGGCCGGATGCTTGTCGTCGGCTACGAGCGGGGCGGCGTGCAGCGCTGGGACGCGACGACGGGGAAGCCCTTCGGCGGCGTGCTGCCCTCGGGCGGCTCGTCCTGCCGCCTGGCGCTGGATACTGCCGGCGAGGCGATCCTCATCGGCAGCCGGGACGGCACCGCGCGGATCTGGGATGCGACGACTGGCGAGCCTCGCGGCGAGCCGTTCCGATTCCGGCAGGCGGTGCACGGCGTGGCGTTCGCGCCGGATGGCCGATCGGTCCTCCTTGGGACGGGCGACGGGACCGCATCCCTCTGGGACATCGCCACCCGCGCCAGGCTGGCCGGCCCGTTCACCCATCAGGACGCCGTCAGGAGCGTCGCGGTCCATCCCGCGGGGACGACCGTGCTGACCGGGAGCTGGGACGAGACCGTGCTGCTCTGGGATCGCGACACGACGCGACCGATCGGCCCTCGCCTGCGCCATCGCTTCGGGCTGCACCAGGTCTCTTACAGGCCGGACGGTGCCGCGATCCTGACCGTCTGCTCGAGCGACCACTCGGCCTATCTGTGGGAGGCCTCGACCGGCCAGCGCATCGGCACGCCGCTCTGGCAGCCCGACCTCATGCGGGCCGCCGCGATCAGCCCCGACGGCCGGACGGTCGTCACCGGGGGCGACGACGCGACGGCGCGGGTCTGGGACATCGCCGGGGCCCGGTCGCGCCCGCTCGCCCGGCCCGACGCACGCAAGCGGCTGGTCAACCCCGGCCCGGAGGATGAACCCTGGCTCCCGTTCTACTACCTGAACCAGGCCGTCTCGTTCAGCCCCGACCGGAAGGCCGTGGTCGTGACCGAGGGCCGCCGGATCGCGCGGCTCTGGGACACCTCGACCGGCAGTCCGATCGGAGTCCCGCTGCGCCACGACCGGCCGGTGCGGATGGTGGCCTTCAGCCCGGACGGCCGCACCGTCGCGACGGCGAGCCACGACCCGACGTCCGGGCTGACCGACAGCAAGCTGGGCTCCATCCGCCTCTGGGACGCGGCCGACGGCCGACCGCTCGGTCCGCCGATCTGGCAACATCGCTGGGTCTCGGCCCTGGCCTTCAGCCCCGATGGCCGCACCCTCGCCGCCGGCGATTACGGCCAGGACGTCCGGTTCTGGGACGCCGCCACGGGCCGGGTCGCCCGCCCGCCGATCGCCCAGGCCGGGATCGCCTTCAGCCTGGCCTTCAGCCCGGACGGCAAGACGCTGGCCGCCGGCACGGTCGAGCCGATGAACGGGGCGCGGCTGTGGGACCTGGAGACCGGCCGCCCGATCGGCGAGCCGATGCCGCACGCGAACTGGGTGGTCGGCGTCGAATTCCGTCCCGATGGCCGGGCGCTCTTGACCCGGTCCAATGACGCCACGGCCCGGCTCTGGGACGCCCGCACCGCCCGGCCGCTCGGCGCGCCGATGCCGCATCAGGGGGCCCCGTGCGCCGCGTTCAGCCCCGACGGCCGCCGCCTGGCGACGGCGGGTCGGCTCGAGACCGAGGTGAAGATCCGCGACGCCGCGACGGGACGCACGCTGCCCGGCGCGACGCTGGGCCACGCCGCGCTCGTCACCGCGCTGGCCTTCAGCCCCGACGGCGGCCTGCTCGGCGTCGGGTGTAACGACGGGTCGGCCCGGCTGTGGGACGTCGCCACCGCCCGGCCGCTCGGCCCGCCGATGGTCCAGCGATCGCCGATCGCCGGCGTGGGCTTCACGCCCGACGGCCGGGGCTTCCTCACCACGGCCGTGGACGGCACCACCCGCTCGTGGCCCGTGCCCGTCCCGATGGTGGGCGATCCCGATCGCCTGGTGCTGCGGCTCCAGGTCCTCACCGGGATGCGGATGGATGCCGGCCGTCATGTCGAGAAGCTCGCCGCCGACGACTGGGAAGAACGGTCCGGCCGCCTGGAGGACGCCGGGCGGACCGTCGACGGCGCGTACGCGTCCCCGGTCGGCCCGTCGGCCTACCACGACGCGCGGGCACGCGACGCCGAGCAGGATGGGGACTGGTTCGCCGCGCGCTGGCATCTGGATCGCCTGATCGACGATCGGGCCGCGGCGGACGGCGGCGGGGACCGGCCCGACCCCTGGCTCCTTCGCGCGCGGCGGGCCCGCGCCGGGTCGGCGGCCGGCCGGTTCGACGCCGCGGACGCCGACTATCGCCGTGCCGAGGAGCTGGCTTCTCGGGCCCTCGTCGACGCCTGGTATCGCCAGCGGATCGCCGATTGCGAGCGAGCCGCGCAGTGGCGGACGGCGCTCTGGTATCTCGACCGTTGCCTGGCCGCGGCGCCGAGGGACGCCGAGCTGTACGCGATCCGGGCCCGAATCCTCGGCCGGCTCGGCCGGCGCGAGGACCAGGTCGCCAGCCTCGTGAAAGTGGCCGGGCTCGGGGCTGAGGGCGGGGCCCTGATCGCCCTCGCCGACGAGCACGCCGCGCTGGCAGACTGGGGGCAGGCCGCCGTACTTTATGACAGGGCCCGGCGGCAAGAGCCGGTCGCGCCGCCGGCCTGGATCCGGGGCGCTCTGGTCGCGTTGGAAGCGGGACCCGAGGGCGGCTACCGCGCGATGTGCGTCGACCTCCTGGAACAGGCTCCCCGGGCCGATGCTCCCGAGGAGGCGGATTTCGTCGCCAGGATCTGCACGCTCGCGCCGGGCGCGACGGATGACCTCGCTCCGGTGGTCGAGCTGGCCGAGCGCGCGGTGAAACAGGGTTCGCCGAGCGAACGGCCCGACTTCGTCTGCACCCTGGGCGCGGTCCTCTACCGGGCGGGCCGTTTCCCGGAGGCGCTCGCTCGCCTCGAGCAGGCGATCGCGGCGAAGCAGGGGAACCGGGCCGTCCGGGACCGGCTGTTCCTCGCGATGGCCCAGCACCGCCTCGGCCGGGCGGCCGAGGCGGCGCGGACCTTCGACGAGGCGACCCGTCGGACCGACGGCGACGGAGCGATGGACCGCCCACCCTCCTGGGCGGACCGCGTCGAATATGGCCTCCTCCGCCGCGAGGCCGAGGCGATGATCCTGGGGCCGTCCGGCCATCGATGAGACTCCGGCGAACGGGCGACGCCAGGCGCCGTGTGCATTGTCTTCAGCCTCGGAACCGACTCGCAAACGGTCCGCTCGCGCCCAGTCGGGCCCCTCACCCCATCCCTTTCCCCGCGTCGCGGGGCGAGGGCGACCGCGACCGCTCTCTCGTCGTGCCGCGCGGGCCAACCCCGGCGACAGTCGAGGCCGTCCCCTTCTCCCCGCGACCCGCGGGGAGAAGGTGCCCGAAGGGCGGATGAGGGGCCGGTCGAGCAGGGTGACCCTCGATTCGTTCGCGGAACGCTTCTCACTCAGACTCTGAACTGCGCCGAGCCGCCCTTCATCGGGACAGCTCCGATGCCGTTGACGTTGTCGGAGAGGATCTCCGCGGCCGGGGCGGCTGAACGCCCCGATGCCCCCGTCCGATCGAGGATTGCCTTGCGAGCGGTGAACATGCCGGCGCCGACGCGAGCCGTGTTGCCGCCGAGCCTCACGTGATTCAGGATCGTTCGGCCGTCGCTGTACACCCCGCCGCCGAGGCGGGCATGGTTGCCGCGGAGCACGACGTGGTCCAGCACCAGCCGGCCGCCCTGGTTCAGGACGCCGCCGCCGCGAGCCGCCCGGCCGCCGCTGATCGTCAGCCCCTCGAGCACCAGCGAGCCCCCCTCGACCTGGAATACCGAGCCATGTCCGTCGCCGCGGATCGTCACCCGCTTCGCGCCGGGACCGATGATCGTGGTGGTCGCCGGGTCGTTCAGGATCAGCGGGCCGCCGGTGAGGCGGATGACGTGCTTGCCGGGCCCGAGCAGTCCCGGCCCGAGGATGATCGTGTCGGGCCCGGGGTGGCTGTTCGCGTAGGCGATCGCCTCGCGCAGGCTCGTCAGGCCGTCGACGGCGTTCACCGCGTCCCTGGTGGTCGTCACCGTCAGGCTGGGCTTCTCGGTGTTGATCAGGGCCAGGCCGGTCGAGGCGGCCCCTGTTGCGGACGCGGTGACGATGTATGTCCCGGGCGTGCCGTTGGCCGTGGCCGTCACGCTCGCCCGGCCGTTCGTGATGGTGGCCGAGACGGCCGAGAGCGTGGCGGCGGCGCCCCCGACCGGCGTGACGGCGTAGGAGACAACGCCGCCATCCACGGGCTCGACCGGGTTGTTCGCCGTCACGATCACGGTCAGCGGGTTGGCGAACGCCGAGCCGACCGGGGTCGACTGGGCATTGCTGCCGGGTGCGGGAGTGAGGGTGAAGCCCTGGCTCTGGAAGGCGCCGATGTCGACGTGCCCGGACCGCGACTCGCCGCGCTGGTCGACCGTCGGGGCTCCCGTGGCGGTGCCGGCGCCGATCGCCGGGCTGCCCGGGAGGAGCGGCATGGTCGGCGTCGGCCCGCCGTAATTGCCCAGCGGGGCCAGCAACGGGTTGCCGCCGATCAGGTTGTGGCTGCCGCCGATGCCGCCGCTGCCCGTGACGTCATTGCCGCCGCCGCTGGCGGAATTGCCGGCAATGATCGTGTTCGCCACCGCGGCCTGGCTGCCTCCCGAGTAGATGCCGCCTCCGTACTTGCCGAAGTTGCCGGTGACGGTGCAGTTGGTGAGCGATAATCCATAGATTGATATGCAGTAAAGTCCTCCGCCGAGGGAGATCGCTCGATTGCCGCTGATGGTGCAGTTGGTCAGCCCCTCCGTGCCGTGAGCGTTGAACACGCCGCCGCCGCCGCCGCCCGTGACGTCGTTGCCGCTGATCGTGCAGCCGATCAGCGTGGCGGTACCCTCGTAGACGGCCACGCCACCGCCGTCGCTGTAGGACGAGTTGCCCGCGACGGTGCAGCCGGTCAGCGTGAGCGTACCTCCCTTGAGATACAGGCCGCCGCCGCCGCTCTGGGTGGCGCCCTGGCCCTGGCCGAAGGCGTTGTTGCCGCTGATCGTGCAGTCGTTCAGCGCGACCGTGCCGCCGATGTTGCGCAGGCCGCCGCCGTAGTTGGCCCGGCCGCCGCTGATCGTCAGGTTCGAGAACGTCGCCGTGCCGCCGTAGACCGCGAACACCCGCGAGGTCCCGCCGCCGCTGATCGACAGCATGTTCGCCCCGGTCCCGGTGACCGTCGTGTCGGCCCTGTCGTCGATCACCAGTTGCCCGCCGGTCAGCGCGATCGTCTGCGGAGTGTTGAACAGGCTGGAGAAGGTGATGGTGTCGTCCGACGGCAAGGAGTTGGCCAGGTTGATCGCCTGGCGGAGGTCCAACTGGCCCGGACTGGTGAGATTGCCGTCGACCGTCGTGTTGACGACCAGGCCGGGCTGGGTCTGGTAGGCGCCGATATCCACGCTGCCGGATCGCGGCAGGCCGCGCTGGTCGGTCGCCGGGGCGCCGGCCGTGGTCCCCTTGCCGATCGCCGGACTGCCCGGCAGCGGGGCCATCGTCATCGTCGGCCCGCCGAAATAGCCCAGGGCAGTTAGCCCGGGGGCGCCGCCGATCAGGTTGCTGGACCCGCCGTAGTTGCCGGAGATCCCACCGACGATCGTGTTAATCACCGTGGCGCTGATGCCGTCGAGCATCGTCAGGTCGGTCGCCCCCACCTGCCCCGTGCCCGAGTTGCCCGTGATCGTGCAGTTCACCAGCTTCGCCGAGCCCCCCATCAGGTCCATGCCGCCGCCGCCGTTGACCGCGCTGTTGCCGGTGATCGTGCAATTCGTGGCGTTCGTCGTGGGGGCGGCCCCGTAGCTCCCGGCATAGACACCGCCGCCGAGGCCGTTGTTGCCGCCGCTGGTGACGCCGAGCGAGCGATTGCCGGTGATGGTGCAGCCGCTCATGGCCAGCGTGCCGGTGGCGGAGTCGATGCCCCCGCCCAGTCCGCCGCCATAGGGATCGCCGACGGGGCCGGTCGCCACGTTATTGCTGACCGTGCAGTTGTCCAGGGTCATGCTGCCGCCGAGGTTCATCGCGCCGCCGCCGTAGACACCCTTGTTG
Source organism: Planctomycetales bacterium (assembly GCA_027452145.1). Lineage (GTDB taxonomy): Bacteria > Planctomycetota > Planctomycetia > Isosphaerales > Isosphaeraceae > JAKAUH01. Next base: position 23,069 of record DAIDHB010000343.1, on the reverse strand, counting down.
CCGGTGAGGGTGCAGCCGGTCATCGTCGCGGTGCCGCTCGTGGCCAGGGCGCCGCCGAACCCGCCGGTGCCGCCGCTGCCCGAGCCCGAACCCGCGGCGAGGTTGCCGCTGAACGTGACGTTGTTGAGCGTGGTGGTGCCGTTGCTCGCCAGCAGGCCGCCGCCGTTGCCCGCGGTGGCCTGGTTCCCGGTGATCACCGAATCGGTCAGCACGAGGGTGCCGCCGTTGCTCCACACGCCGCCGCCCTGCGCGGCCACGCCGTCGGTGATCGTCAGGCCCTGGATGGCCGCCCCGCCGCCGTTCAGCTCGATCACGCGGCCCGCCTTGTTGCCGCTGAGCGTCAGCAGGCTCGCGCCCGGCCCCACGATGGTGGTCGTCGCCCTGTCGGTCAGCACGATCGGGCCGCCGGTCAGGGTGATCGTCTGGGCCGATGCGTGGAACGCCGACGAGAAGACGATCGCGTCCTCCGACGTCAGGACATTGGCCAGGTTGACGGCCTGCCGCAGGCTCATCTGCCCCGGCGCCGAGCCGACGCCGTCGATCGGGGTGTTCACCGGGATGACGAGCTGCGACGCGAAGGCGCCGGCGTCGATCGAGGTGCCGCGCGGCTGGCCGCGCTGGTCGGTCGTCGGGGCCCCGGTCGATGTGCCGGCGCCGATCGCGGGGCTGCCCGGCAGCGGCGGCATGGTGAGGGTCGGCCCGCCGTAGTCGCCGAGCGCGCCGAGCTTCGGGTCGCCGCCGATCACGTTGTTCCCGCCGTTGATGATGCCCGAGGTGTCTCCGCCGGTGTTCCCGGCGACGATCGTGTTGGTCGCGTTCGCCGGGACGCCCGGGGCCGCCAGCCCGCCGGCCGTGCTGGCCGTATTGGCCGTGATCGTGTCGTTGACCAGCGTCGTCGTGGCGCTGTCCGATTCAATTCCGCCGCCCACGCCCGAGGACGACGACACGGCGTTGCCGGTAATGGTCGCGTTCGTCACCGACAGGGTGGCGCTCTGCGCGATCAGGCCACCGCCCCCGTTGACGGCCGTGTTGCCGCTGACCGTGCTGTCGAGCAGGGTCGTGGAGCCGCCGAACCGGGTGGCGACGCCGCCGCCTCGATCCGTCGCGTCGTTGCCGCGCACGGTGACATCGGCGAGCGCCAGCGTGCCGCCGTCGTTGCGCACGCCCGCGCCGACGGCCGCCGAGCCGCCGGTGATCGTCATGTCCGAGATCGTCGCGGACGCGCCCGAGATCACGAAGACGCCGCTGGTCCCTCCGCCGCTGACGGTCAGGAGGTCGGCCCCCGGCCCGGTGATCGTGGTCGCCGCCGAGCCGGTCAGCGCCAGGGCGCCGCCGGTCAGGGTGATGGTCTGGGGTGAATTGAAAAGGCTGGAGAACGCGATGGAGTCGGCCTGGCTGCCGGCGTTGGCCTGTCCGATCGCCCAGCGGAGCGTGCCGGTGCTGCCGTCGTCGGCCGTGCTGGTGACGGTGAAGGTGGAGAGGAGCGCGCGACCCTCCAGGAGTGTCACCGCGGGCTTCGCCCGCCGCGCCGCCTTGCGAGTCCTCCTGGTCCGCTTCGCATACTCCGGGCCGCGCTGGATCATGGTGTCGCTCCGTGGCTCGCGTACGGTGGTCACTCTCGTGGATCGAGCTCGCGCCGGCGAGCGCGGTTCGGTACGGACGATGCCCCCTGCCCCGCCGAGGATCGGCCGGCGTCGCGAGAAAGGCGTCTGGTGTCGAATCAACAACGAGGGATGTCGGTGTTCGTCGTCGCGACCGAAGCTCCCGGGCCCGGGTCCGCATCGCCCGCCGCCTCGAAATCGCCTCTATCCGGTGATGCGCAGGCCCGGCCGATTTCCGCGCAGGATGCCCGAAATTTTTTGCGGTCGAACACGCGACCGCCGATTCGAGGCCCGGGCGGATTGGCCCGTTCGTTGCAGGTCCCGCCCGGGCAACCGGGAGGTCGGGGCAAGTTCTCCAGGCTGGGAGATCAGGGTCCTTGACACCGGCCACACGGCCCTTATCCTGATCCGTGGTTCAACCACTTCATGTTCGGGACGCTGCGGACCTCGGCAGTTCCGGGATCGGCCGTAAAAGTTGCCGACGGCCGTCACGCCCACCTAACTGGGATCCATCCTCGTGAGCACGAGCCTCTCCCCTCGCCGCCCGATGACGGTGTCTTCCCTGTGGCTCCAGGGAGCCGTCCTCACCTTCGTGTTCGGCTTCGGCATCCTCACCTTCTCCGCCGTCCGGATCTATCAGGACTCGGCGCCCGTACCCGATCGGGTCGTGGATGAGGCGGGGAATGAGCTGTTCACGAAGGGGCAGATCCTCGAGGGCCAGGAGCTGTTCCTGACCTACGGCCTGATGCAGTTCGGCACCGTCTATGGCCATGGGGCCTACCTCGGGCCGGACTTCACGGCCGACTACCTCCACCGCGAGGCCGTCCACATGGCCGGCCAGTACGGCGGCGACGATGCGGGCCGGCAGCGCGCCCGCAAGGAGCTCCAGGAGAATCGCTACGACCCGAAGACGGGGACACTCGTCTGGACCGCCGGGCAGGTCTCGGCGTTCCGCGAGATCCACGACCACTTCGGCGAGCTCGTCTACGGCCGGAAGGTCAGCGGGTCGGGGCTGAAGCCCGCGATGATCCCGGACCCGGAGGACACCCGCAAGATCACCGCCTTCATCGCCTGGACGGCCTGGACGGCCGCCGCCCGCCGGCCCGGGTTGCCCTACTCGTACACGAACAACTGGCCCCCCGAGGATCTCGTCGGCAACACGCTGACCGGCGACGCCATCATGTGGAGCGCCCTGTCGCTGGTCGCCCTGCTGGGCGGCATCGGCATCGTGCTGGGCCTCTATGGCCGGTACTCCCACGCCGTCGGCTGGCACGAGTCCGAGGAGCGTCGCATCCGCTTCGTGCCGCCCGCCGACGTGCCGCTGACGCCCGCCCAGCGTGTCACGGCCTGGTACTTCCTCGTCGTGGCGGCGCTGTTCCTGCTCCAGAACCTCATCGGCGGGGCCACCGTGCACTACATGGTCGAGGCAGGCGGATTCTTCGGGATCGACCTGCCCCGATGGCTCCCCTATAACCTGACACGAACCTGGCATGTCCAGTTAGCCATCTTCTTCGTGGCCACGGCCTACCTCGCGGCCGGGATCTTCCTCGCCCCGCTCCTCTCCGGCCGCGAGCCGAAGGGACAGGGCCTGCTCGCGACGGCGCTCCTCGCCGCCCTGGCCGTCGTCGTCTTCGGCAGCCTGGGCGGCGAGTACCTCAGCTACCACGGCCTCCTGCCCCGCGGCCAGCGATCCTTCCTCGGCGCGCAGGGTTGGGAATATCTCGATCTGGGGCGATTCTGGATGTACCTGCTCATCGTCGGCATGGTGCTCTGGCTGGCCATCATCTATCGTGGGCTCCGGCCTCGCCTGGGGATCGAGAGCCGCGGCAATCTCCCCTGGCTGTTCCTCTACAGCGCCCTGTCCATCCCCGCCTTCTACGCCGTGGGCCTGCTCACGCACACCCAGAGCACGTTCGCCATCGGCGACTTCTGGCGGTTCTGGGTGGTACATCTCTGGGTGGAAGACTTCCTCGAGCTCTTCACGACGATGCTGGTGGCGCTGATCTTCGTCCTGATGGGGATCGTCTCCGAGCGGTTCGCCACCCGGCTGATCTACTTCGACATTTTGCTCTACTCGGTCGGCGGCGTCGTGGGGACGCTGCATCACTGCTATTTCAGCGGCGGCCCGGCGGTCGAGATGTCGCTGGGCGCCTTCTTCTCGGCGGCCGAGGTCATCCCGCTGACGCTGCTCACCGTCGAGGCCTGGTCGTTCCTCCAGCTCGGCAACCGCCAGCAGGTGGGCGAGGCCTCGGCCTTCCCGCACCGCTGGGCCGTGCTGTTCCTCGCCTCGGTCGGGTTCTGGAACTTTTTCGGGGCGGGGGTCTTCGGCTTCCTCATCAACCTGCCGGTGGTCAGCTACTTCGAGATCGGCACCCTGCTGACCTCCAACCACGGCCACGCGGCGTTCATGGGTGTCTACGGGATGCTCGCGCTGGCGCTACTGGTCTTCTGCGCCCGCTACCTCGCGCGGCCCGAGGACTGGAGCGAGGGGCTGGTGCGGTTCTCGTTCTGGGCGACCAACATCGGGCTGATGCTGATGATCCTCGGCCACCTGTTCCCGCTCGGCGTCTTGCAGCTCGGCGACGTGGTGACCAACGGCTACTGGCACGCGCGCACGGAATGGTTCCGCAACTACCCGTGGCTCTCCTGGGCGCGGATGCCGGGCGACCTGGTCTTCATGGCGGGCTCGGCCCCGCTGGTCTGGCTGACATTGAAGATCGCCCTGCGGACACGATCAGGGCCGGCTGCGGCCGCGGCCGACCGACCGTCGACCGAGGCGACCGCAGCGGGCGCCTCGCTGTTCACCGAGGTCACGCCGGCCCCGGCCGCCGGTCGGGGCTGAGGGCCTGTCCCGGAATCGGTGGATGTTGGTCCCGCAGGCCGGGACCAATTCGCACCGTGCGACTCACGTCGCCGGTTCGCCGGAGTTTCTCGCATGTTGCCCTTGCTAAACGTCTGGGGCCTTTCCATCGACCTGACGCTCGTCCTGCTCGTGGGGTACATCGTGGTCCTCTGGGCGGGCGGCTGGGCGCTGGAATCCCTCGCCAGGGCCCACTTCCGTCGGGCCCAGCACCACGCGCACGACGGCTTCGCCTATGACGCGCATCTCGATCGCTACGAGTGCCCGCAGGGCGAGCTGTTGACGCTCGACACCTACGACGACCGGGACCGGCTGGCCATCTACAAGGCCCCGGCCTCGTCGTGCAACGCCTGCCCGCTCATGACCTTCTGCGCGCCGCACGGCGAGGGGCGGCGCGTCTATCACTCACTCGCCGAGTTCCACGAGACGGACGTCGGCCGGTTCCACCGCCGGCTCTCGCTGACGATCCTCGGCGTGGCGCTGGCGTTCTCCACCGGGGGCCTCGTCGCCTGGTGGTCCCGGCCGGGCGAGTGGCTGCTGGCGATCGCCTCGGGTGTCAGCATCATGCTGCTCTGGCTCGATGTCCGCGATGACCCGCAGCGCCCGCGCAAAAGCACGGAAACGGTCAGCACGCCGGACGGTGCCTCCTGAGGCGATCCCGCCGCGACGGCTCACGTCGGGTCGACCGCCCCCGCCTCGGCCGTCGCCACTCGCTGCGTCCGGGCAATCGCCCAGAGCGCCAGCGCGCCCAGCACGGCGAGGTCAGCGAACAGGAGCGGGGCGAACAGCGGCGCCCCGTAGACGAACCGCTCCCACAGGCTGGCCGCCGGGGCGCTCAGATCCGCCTCGACGTGGAGGTAGAACCCCAGTAATCCCACCGCAACCTCGGCAGCCATGACCGCCAGCGCCAGCCCGACGAGCGGCCGGTTGTCGTATACCACGAGCACGGCGCAGAGGCTCGACACCGCCCACGCGCTGGCGATCACCCCGACCCATTCCGACGGCCGAAAAAACCCGTTCTGCGCGTGATCGGCGAGCGTGAGCACGAAATTCCCGGCGAATCCGCCCAGGGCCAGCAGCACTACCCACCGCGCCCATTCGACGGACCGGGCGTCGACCATGCGATCGAGGATCAACAGGAGGCCGATCCCCGCATAGGCCAGCGGCGCCGCGAACGGCGCCGTGTAGACGAGGTTCTTGATGGTCTGCTCCTCGAAGAAGGCGCTCTCGAGGTGCAGCAGGAGCCCCGCGATCCCGACCGCGACCGCGCCCCACCCGACCAGCAGCCCCAGCCGGCGCGCGACCCGGCGCGCGGCCGACCCCTCGCCCGATCGCGACGCGGGCCGCAGCCCTCCCATCGCCATCGCCGCCGCGAGCACAGCCGGGGCGGCCAGCGAGAACGCCACCGGAACCCACTCCGCCGGCCGGGCGAACGCGTTGACCGCGTGCGCCAGTCCGATGTCCACCGCGAGGAAGGCGATGTTGCCGACCGCGAACAGCTCGACGAAGCTCAGCGGATCGGCCCACCAGTTATTCGCCCGCGCCCGTACTTCGCTTGCCACCGCCTTCGCCCCCTGCCCTGGAACTGGCCCGATGCGCCGCCCGCAACTCCTCGGCCTGCTTCTTCAGCTCGACGAGCTTGACGTTCATCTCGTAGAAGCCATGCCACTGCACGAAGTCGGCCCCGCCCATGAACGCCCCGTGCTTGGCCGTCCGCCCGAAGTAGTGCCAGAGGTCGAAGTACACATAATCGATCGGCTCGTCGAACGGGTCGGGCGTGAGGAGCTTCTCGTCGCGGAGCCCCTTCATCAGGTCGTCGGCCTGCTTGACCAGCGCATTGGTCGAGTCGACCACCGCCTCGGCGTCCTTGTAGTATTGCTCGATCCGGGGCGTGGTATGGCATTTCAGGCAGGTGTCCTTCATGTTGGCCTGCCCCTGGGCGTAGGTCGGGCGCTTCTCGGAGGTCGCGGCGAAGAGCCAGTAGCTGAGCCGCTCGGTGACGTCGTGCGTGACCTTCTGGCCCTCCAGACCGCTCATGTGGCAGGTAGCGCAGGTGGGCACCGGCATGTCCCTGGTCGTGAGCTGCTTGGGCCGGGCCGCCAGGTTGAAATGGGCCTTCTGGGCGTTGAACAGGACGCCGTGCTTCGACTCGTGGTAGATCTCGATCTGCGAGTGGTCGGGCCCCATGTGGCACTGCCCGCAGGTCTCGGGGGTCCGGGCCAGCTCGACCGAGGCGGCGTGCCGGGCGTGGCAGGCCGTGCAGGTGCCGATCGATCCGTCCCGGTTGGGCCGGCCGACCTCGTGGCACTTCAGGCACCCCTTGCTCACGGCGACGGGCCCCTCGCGCTCGGTGATGGCCATCGGCTTGCGGTCGACGGCTCCCTTGTGGAACCGCTCGGAGAAGGCGATCTGCTCGACGGTGAAGTCCCCCTTGCCGCTGACCGACGCCCACGCCGGCGCCGCATGACGACTGCGGAGGTACTGGTCGTACTCGGTCTCGTGGCACTGCTTGCAGTTGGCCGCCGTCATCGTCCGCGAGATGGTGAATCCGCGGTGGTCCAGCGCCTCCTGGCCGTCGACCGGCCGGTGGCATTCGAGGCAGTTGACCCCGACGGCGTTGTGCCGGCTCATCTCGAATTCGTGGACGACCGCTGAGGTCTCCTGCCGGTGGCATTCGGCGCACTTGCCCGTGGCCCGGACGAGCGCCGCGGTCGGATGCGCCAGGTCCAATCCGGGCCGATGCGCATTGACCATGAACGCCGCCACGATCAATGCCGTGCCGAGGAAGATCGTGATGAAGACACCGCGGAACGACATGACGGTCTCCGGCGACGAGGCGAGGGACCCAGGGATTCCCCGGCGCAGGGGCCGGTCCGATCCGGGCCGCCGAGCCGGACCCTTCCCATGGTAGCAACCGAAATGCCGAATTCGAGGCACCAGGCCCGGCCGTTCGGCATTCGACGACGGGGCCGACGGCGGAGGACCCGGCGAGGTCAGGCGGACCCGGCCGATCGGATCTGGTCGAGAAGCGAATCGAATCGTGTCCCTGTTTTGAGTCTTCAACCGCGTCGCTGTCCTGAGTCCGATGATCCAATCCTGTCGCCCGCGATTCGGCTGACACACTCGGACCGGATTTGATGAGTAACCTCGTGTAAATTCCACGCCTGACGTGGCAAAGATGAGCTTGTCTTCCTCCGACAGCCGTGATAGTCTTACCTCCGACGTGTGTCCCATGACCGCATCCGGGGCGGCCTCCGCGGGTTTCCAGGTCCGCGGTCGTCCCGGCAGGATCGGCCCGAGTACCGAGGGAAGTGTCACCCGCTGATGGCGGGATGCGGAAGGAGTCCGCGCAGGGGTTGGGCCGGGCACCCGATCGACCAGGCCGTCGGCCCATGCGCCGCGAAGCGGTACTGCCAGGATGGCTCCGGATCCCCCGCACCCGACGGGGCCGTTAGGGATTCTCATGCGCAGGTCCAGAAGACACAGCCGTGCTGAGCGCATGCGCCGGGGCGGCGGCATTCCACCGCCAGGCCCGGCGCCGGGCAAAGCGGCCGCCGCCGACCGCTCCGCCCGGGCGATGGATCTCAGCAACCGCGGGTTCGCGCTCATCCGCGAGGGGCGCGCTCAGGCGGCCCTGGCCGACCTGCGCGAGGCGATCCGGCTCGATCCCTGTCTGCCGGGCGCGCGCAACAACCTCGGCATCGCCCTTCAGATCCTGGGCGATATGGACGGCGCCGAGGCGGAGTTTCGCGCGGCGATCCAGCTCGCTCCCGAGTCGTATCCGGCCCGGGTGAACCTCGGGAACCTGCTGCGCGATGGTCGGCACGACTACGCCGCCGCCGCGGCCGAGCTTCGCGGGGCCCTGCGCCTGCGGCCTGGCGACGCGGCGCTCCTGACCCGCATGGCCCAGGCCCTCGAATGGGACGGTCGCCCCGGGGAAGCCGCGGACGCCTACGACTCCTTCGCACGCGACTTTCCCGCGGCCGTGAGCCCCGCCGTCGAATTCGAGCGCGGCCTCCTCAGGCTGAAGCTGGGCGACTTCGCCGCCGGCTGGCCGGCGCTCGAGCGTCGCCACGAGGCCCCGGGCGCCGAGGGCATCCGGATCCACCAGATCCCGACCTGGCGCGGCGAGCGACTCGACGGCACCCTGGTACTCAACACAACGACCGACGGCTACGGCGATGCCCTGATGGCCGTCCGCTTCGCTGCCGAGGCCCGCCAGCGCGCGCGAGAGATTGTGCTGCTCTGCCGGCGGGCCGAGGCTCGCCTCCTCCGGCGATGCCGCGGGGTCGACCGCATCGTGATCGAACGCACCGCCGTGCCGCCAGCCGCCGCCCAGGCCACCGTCCTCGGCCTGACAGCGGCCCTCGGGGTGACCGCCGAGACGATGAATGGCGACGAGCCTTACCTTTCGGCCGACAGCGAGACGATCCGGCGATGGACGAACACCCTCCAGGCAGTTCCCGGGCGACTCCGGGTTGGCGTCACCTGGCAGGGGCATCCGCGGCAAGCCGCGGATGGAAGGCGTTCCTTCCGCCTCGATCACCTCGCGCCGCTGGCGGCCGTTCCGGGGGTCTCGCTGGTCAGCCTCCAGAAAGGCCCCGGGTGCGAGCAGCTCGCCGGGATCGGTTTTTCCATCGTCGACCTGGGCTTCGAATACCAGGTCGGGGACTGGCTGGACACGGCCGCGATCATCAGCGCGCTCGATCTGGTCGTCAGCCCCGACACGGCGGTCGCCCACTGCTCGGGCGGCCTGGGACGGCCGACGTGGATCGCGCTGGCTTCTTGCGCCGACTGGCGCTGGCTGCTCGATCGATCCGACTCGCCCTGGTATTCCAGCGTCCATTTGTTCCAGCAGGCGAAGCGAGGCGACTGGGCCGGGGTCTTCCGCCGGATGGCCGACATCCTGGCCATCGGCCCGAGGGCCCAGCCCTGGGCCAGGCCACGGTAGAGCCGCCCCGTTTCCCATCCCCTGAGAAGGGTGGTTCAGGGGACGGGAACCAGGACCTTCCTTGATGCGGCCTCCGGCGACCCACCCGGGCCGGGCCCGCGGGTCCCCCGCGACTCACCGCCGGGTCGGCCGTTTGACGACGGGCGTGAGATCCGTGAAAATCGGGCACGGTCGCCGTTGCAGGCGACGCGACCCGGCACGGGCCCCGTGCACCCCCGACCGGCGCCACCCCGCCGAGGAGGTCGGATATGCTGACGTTCTACGACCATGATGCGCGAGGCACGCGCCGATCGTTCCTCCGGATCGGCGGCGCCGCGGCACTCGGGGCCCTCGGCACTAGCCTCGGCGATCTGTCCGCCCTGGGTGCTCGGGCGGGGGAGATTCCCGGCGTGCTGACCGGGAAGTCGGTGATCTTCCTCTTCCTCCACGGCGGTCCCAGTCAGACCGAGACCTTCGACCCGAAGATGGACCGGCCCGAGGGAATTCGAAGCGCGACCGGGGAGATCGCCACCGCGATCCCCGGTATCACCTTCGGCGGCACCTTCCCCCAGCTCGCCGCGCGGGCCGACCGGATGAACATCGTCCGGTCGTTCGTCCCCGGCGACGCCAATCACAACCTCAAGCCGCTCGTCGGGCGTGACTCGTTCGGGGCCAACCCGGGCGCGATCCTCGCTCGAGTCGCCGGGCCCAACCACCCGGAATCGGGGCTCCCCACGAACGTCGTCCTCTTCCCGAGGGCCGTCGACCGCACCACGCGGCCGACCACGAAGGCATTCGGCCGCTTCGATGCGACCGGCTTGCTCTCGTCGGCGTATGCCCCGTTTGACCCCAGCCAGGGCGAGGGAGTCGGCGACGGGTTCAAGCTGCGGATTCCCCGCGAGCGCCTCGACGACCGCCGACACCTCCAGGCCCTGCTGGCCTCCGTCGCGCGTGCCCACGATTCGTCGCGAGCCGCCGAGGGCGTCGACCGGCTGCGCGACCAGGCGTATCGCCTCATCGAGGGCGGCCTGGCCGAGGCCTTCGACCTGACCCGCGAGGATCCTCGCGTCGTCGCCCGCTACGACACCGCGCCGCTCGTCCGGCCCGACGCGATCAGCAGGACCTGGAAGAACCACGACAACTACGTCGACAACGCGAAGTCTCTGGGCCGGTTGCTGCTCCTGGCCCGCCGACTCTGCGAGCGCGGATGCGGCTTCGTGACGGTGACAACCAACTTCGTCTGGGACATGCACGCCGACGTCAACAACGCCCCGATGGTCGAGGGCATGCGCTACATGGCTCCGCCGCTCGACCATGCCCTGGGGGCCTTCATCGACGACCTGCACGCCCGGGGCCTGGAGGATCGCATCCTCCTGGTCGCCTGCGGCGAGATGGGCCGCACGCCTCGGATCAACGCGAAGGGCGGGCGCGACCACTGGGGCGGCCTCGGCCCCCTGTTGCTCGTCGGCGGCGGCTACCCGGCGGGCCGGGTCATCGGCCGATCGAACCGAGACGCATCAGCGCCGCAGTCCGAGCCGATCACGAGCCGCCACCTCCTCGGCACCCTCCTGCACACGCTCTTCGACGTGGGCCAGTTGCGGCTCGTCACGAACCTGTCTCGCGAGTTCACCCAGACGATGGCGGGCTACGACGAAATCCCGGGTCTGGCCTGAGCTTGGTGAATAGGTGCCGATCGCGGATAATGGAAGCGAGCGGACGCGGCGATCGGATCCCCTGACGGGAGGTCATGCATGTCCACCGACGCGAAGCCCGAGCCCTTCGAGGTCCATTACGACGGCCTGCGCGACGAGCGGGGCCTGATCCCGGCGTTCGGCCCGGTGCGACTCGACGACCAGGGGCACATCGTCATGTCGAGGGAGGAGCAGCGGGCGCGGATGGCGGCGGGCATCCGGGCCTTGAAGGCGCTTGGGCGAATCAGGCCCTCTGGCCGGCCAGGCGACGACCCGGGCTCGCGTCCTGCCCGATGGCGGGCGGTATCCCCGGGCTGAGCACCTCGCCCTGGGACGACCGATCCCGAAGGCGGGGACGTGAGATCTCGCGGGCGATCGGCCGCAACGACGATACCTTCCGGGCCGCCCGCGACGGATGTTAGACTCGCTGTTCAGGGAAGTCCTCAACTCGTCGGCAAGGGTGGTCACTGGGAGGGTTCTCGATGCTACGGGTCATCGTCCTGCTGGGCGCCGCCCTCGGCTTGCCCGCACTCGCCGCGGCGGCCCAGCCCGGCGAAAACTACCAGTTGGTGACGCCCAGGGACATCGACATCGTCGCCACGGGGATCAACGAGCGCGGCGACATCGTCGGGTTCGAGGCGGTCGAGGATCGGAAGGATCCCGCGATGATCAAGGAGGTGCCGTTCTACGCCCGGGGGAAGGACATCACCCATCTGCCCGTCCTCGAGGGATACACCGCCACGTCGCCGGCCGGGGTGAGCGACGATGGGATCGTGGTGGGGTATGTCAGCAGGCCCATCAGCCCCGGGCCGCGCGCGACGGGGAGCACCCAGGCATTCGTCTGGGACGTCCGGGCCGGCATCCGCGGTATCGGGATGCCGGAGGGCGACCTGTCCTCCGTCGCCAGCGGGATCAGCCGCGACGGCCGCCGCATCAGCGGCTACTCGGTCGGCCCCAACCGGAAGAGGGCCTGTATCTGGGAGCGCGACGGCGACGCCTGGAAAGCCGCGGTCCTGCCGGAGTCCACGCAACTGCGAGCCATGCACGTCCCGATCAGCGGCGACGGCCGGTTCATCGCGGCCATGGAGGCCGACTCCCCCTGCCTCTGGACGCGGGACGCCTCGGGCCGCTGGACACGGGAGAAGATCGGTAACGTCGGTTCGATGGTCCCACGCGCCGTCAACAACGCGGGCATTGTGGTCGGCACGCGATACACGCCCGATGGCCTGTCACACGCGGTAACCTGGTCGAGGTCCCGCGGCCTCCGTCCACTGGCGAAGCCCCAGGGCTACGTGAAATCCGAGGCGCTCGCCATCAACAACCGCGACGTGATCGTCGGGATGGTGGACGGCCCCTCCGGGGGCAAGCTCGGGCCGAACGCATTCGTCCACGACAAGGGACCGTTGCGCGTCCTCGACAAGTGGGGCCCGAACTTCGCCTCCGCCACGGTCATCAACGACAGGGGACAGATCGGCGGCGTCCTGGAGGAGAAGGAAGACGAGGAGCCGGCTGGTCCTCCTCGGAAGTCGCCTCGATGACCGCGGCCTAACCCCCGGGTCACCGGGCCGATCCTCTCGCCCGTCCGACCAGGCCCCTCTACGCCTCGGTGGATCACGCTGCCCAGAACGAGACAGGAACGGGGACAGACAGGAACGGGGACATTCTTCAGGGACCAGAACCGGGACATTCGTCAATCACCCAGACGGCCGGGCAATCGGGAAAACGCCCTCGTCGCGGGCTCGCGCGGTGGATTGCCCATCTGCGGATGCCAACGATCCCAGCATCCGCCATCCGCCTGGTCCCGGCCCCGATCCGTCCGTCCGGCTTGGGCCCGCGAGGCCGTCCGTTGCATCGCCGGTCCGGCCCTGGCCCGCCGGGCGGCGGGACTTCCGTCCGCGGCCCGGATGTGTTGGCGGGCCGTGGGTGAGATCGGCCCCGATTCATTTCCACGAGGTGTGCCCGCATGGGAACCGCTCCGGCGGCCAGAAGGCCAGAGGCCGCGCCTGAGCTTGCGTCGGTGTGCCAGGACCGGAGCGCGCGAGTCGTCAGTTGAGCCACGCGGCCATCCGCATGCGTTCCACTGGGCAGTCGGGAAGGAATCCGCAAGATTGGAGACCGTCGCGTCGCGACACGATATCGACGGTCAACCCCGCAGCACGGGGAAGAGATGCTCCACCCCGAATCCGGTCGGCACCGCAGGGCACCGGAGCGCTGCGACGTGAGGGCCGCACCCTGGTCCAGGGTGGTCTATCGCTCCGCGTCCCCCGGTACGCGAACAGGGATGACCTCCTGACCGGCTTCGGCAGCCGGAGCGCGGGCGCCCGCTGGAATCCACCCCGCGGTTTCCCCACCGTCTACGCGAGCCTCGACCCGCACACCGCGCTCGACGAGGTGCTGGCCCACTTCCGCCACTACGGCCTCCCGATCGAGTCGGCGATGCCGCGCGTGACCGTCTCGGTCCGCGTCCGTCTCGCCCGCGTGCTCGACCTCACCAACGGGCCGACCCGGTCTACCCTCCGCGTTTCCGCGCGGCGGATGCTCGACGAGCCGTGGCGCGAGCAGCAGGCCGCCGGCCGCGAGGCGCTGATCCAGGCCATCGGGCGTCTTGTCCGCGAGCTCGACTGGGAGGGGCTCCTCGTCCTGTCGGCGGCGAGGACGGACGGGGTGAACCTCATCCTGTTCCCCGACAATCTCGCCCGCGGGAGCGCACTCGAGATCGTCAACGCGGACGAGCTCCCCCACCGGCCGTAATCTGCATGCAAATCTGCACGCAGATCCTTTTGACTCCCCGGTCATCCTCGGCATGATGTGGGGAGGAGGTGGTCATGGCAGCCAGGAAGAAGTCCGACACGAAGACGGTAGCGACGCGGTCGGTCGCGTTCCGACCCGCGGTCGTTCCGCCGTCCGTCGGCTCGGTCCGCGGTCGGCTCGGCCTCAGCCGCAAGCTCTTCTCCCGCCTCGCGGGCTTCTCCGAGCGCGCGATCGCCGACTGGGAGGGTGGTAAGCCCGTGAGCGAGCCGGGGCTCCGCCGCATCAAGGAGCTCGACCGGTTCCGGGAGCGGCTCGCCGAGGTCGTCGAGGCGGATGCGATCCCTGGGTGGCTCGACACGCCGAACGAGGCCTTCGACGGTCTGAAGCCGCTCGAAGTGATCGAGCGCGGCGAGATCGACCGCCTGTGGAGCATGATCTTCTATCTCGAGTCCGGAGTCGCCAGTTGAAGTCTGCGGGCGCGCGATGCCCCATTCGTGTCAGGAGCTTCCGATTCCACGTCGCTCCTTCGGACTTCCTCCGATCGATGGTGCGGCGGCCCTGGACCAGCCGGTCGCAGCGGGACGCGTCACACCGCACTCGGCCCGCCCCGCCGGGTTCCCACCCGCCCGCCTCCGCGGCGCCGGCCGCCCCGGGTCCGATTCGATCGGATCCGACCCGGCCCGGCCGAGGCCAAGCTGGCCGGACGTGCCGACCGGACAGGGAAGCGAGCTGCGTTCCGGCTTCCGCGCTCGTCTCGGTTTCCGCGCTCGCGCACCGATCAAGCCTCCCGCGCATGGGCGGGCCGGCGTACACTTCTACAGAGCCACTGTGATCTCGAATGAGGAGGATCGGACCATGGACCTGCACGCCGAAGACCCGGATCGTCAGACGACGAGAGAGGCTCCGTCGCAGGATCGAGGACGCCCGGCGATCCCTCGTCCTGTGCCGTGCAACGACGCCCATGGCCGCGTCCTCCCCATCACGCCCGAGGAGCAGGCCCGGAATGCCAGGGCGATCGCCGCCTTCATCGAGCGGATGAAGACCCTGCCCGATGAAGACCCGCCAGGGGCGTGGGAAGAGGCCATGCGCGACCTCGATGCGCATCGCCCCCACCGCAAGCTCTTCGAGGGCCTCTATTGACCATGGCGAGGCTGATCCTCCTGGACAGCGGGCCGCTCGGCCTGATGGTCCGCGCCCCGAACAAGCCGCAGGTCGTTCATTACAACGCGTGGCTCAACGCCATCGTGGCGGCCGGCGCAACGATCATCATCCCGGAGATCGCCCACTACGAAGTCCGTCGCGAACTCCTGCGAATTCGCGCCGTCGGCAGCCTGAGGCGACTCGATTTCGCGCTCGATCCGAGCAGCGGCTTCCGACAACTGACCCTGACAACCGACGCGATGATCAGGGCCGAGGAATTCTGGGCCTTCGTTCGGCAGACGGGGACCCCTACGGCGTCGCCCGACGCCCTCGACGCCGATGCCATCCTCGCCGGGCAAGCGGCGCTCGCCGGCGGGCCCGGGGACACCGTCACCATCGCGACGACGAACCTGGCGCACCTGAACCGTTTCCCCGGGATCGACGCCCAGACCTGGGATCAGATCCGTAAGGGATAAGGAACGGCCGATCGACCGCCGGCCGGGCCGATTCGCCCGAACCCACCGGGAACCCACTCCGCGGCCCGATCTTGGCTCGCCTGGTTGCCAACGTCAAATAGCGTCCGACGGCCGCTCTCGACGGCTTCGGTGGGCCCGGAACTCGCCGCGTTCTCCGTTCTCCGTTATCTCCCGGCCTCCGGCAGTCGGCGGGTGATGCCCGTCGGGTCCCGGCCGTCGTCGGCGAGGGTTCGGTCGGGCGGGTTGGCGGGTTGCGGGCGAGGACACCGCCCCTCATCACGGATGGAGGAGATCGTGAAGCTTTCTCCGCAGCCGTTCCATCTGTTGACGGGCGACTTCGTCGTATGGAGCGAGGTCGAGGGCATGCTGGGTGGCCTCGATGGCCTGCCTCAGGCTCACCTCGATCGTCGGGCGATCCTCGGTCGGGCGCCAGGCATTTTTCTGCACCTGGTCGAACGCGTTGGCGAGCACGAGGTAAGCGAGCGGATCGTTCGGGTGTCGCTCGACCACGAGCCGGCCAAAGGCGAGCAGTCGATCGGCGGTTTGCCGGGCCCGATCGAATTGACCCCAGTGGCGATGGTCGGCGGCCATCTGGCATAGCTCGCGTGTGAACGAGAACGCCACGACGGCCTCGGGGAACTTCGCCGAGACGCTCTGATCGCCGAGATGGAGGCTGGCGGCCGCCAGATACGCCCAGGCGGGCGCCGGCAGGGCGTCCGATGCGGCCGAGCCGAGGACGACTCCTGTGTCGGGATGGCCGGTGTCCTCGGCCGCGGGCGAAGGAATCGCTCCCACGCCCAGATGGCGAAACTCCAGGTAGCTGAGGACGCGCTCGGCCACGATGTGCTCATCAACGATCCCGGGGGCGCATCGCCAGAGGGCATGATGGTTGGCGAGCAGCAAGTCCCTGGCCTCGGCCCGGCACGCGCACGATACCAGGCGCCGCGCGAGTTTTCTGCGGCACGTGACAAGGTTCACAAGGGGCTCGCTGCCAGGATCGATGCGCGACCATTCCTCGGCGCAGGCGACGGCGCGGCGCTGATGGGCCTCGCAATCACGCGCCCTGCCCTGCCTCTCGGCAATCGAAGCAAGCTCCGGGTGGTGATGCACCTGGCACCGCCACGCCAAGATGGTGCGGGGATTCCGCCCAACGGCGGCCTCCGCCTCCCGGATCGATTCTTCGAGCAGGCGCTGCAACTCATCGAAGCGGTGCAAATCGGAAAGGACGCTCCACAGCCGCACATCCAGGGAATGGAGTCGAGAGAAGAACCGCTCGCGGTCGGGCTCACGAGGAGCGAGATCGAGGAAGTGCCGCCGCGTGCTCTCCAGCAGCGAGGCCGTCTCCTCCAGGCTGGGAACCTTGGGAGTCGTTGCCGCGCCGCCGGCATTCAGATCGACCAACTGGCCCACCAGCTCCAAGGCGGTCCGGGAGTTGGACTCGGCCCGCGCCTGCGCCGCCTGCGCCTGCGACCGTTCCCGCTCGGCCCTCCTACGCTCGAACTCGGCACGTCTCCAGAGGACGGACATGCCGAGGTAACCACCCGTGAACGCCAGCAGAAAGGCGGCGGCCAGGGCGGCGACCGCGGGCCGTCGGCGGCACCATCGCCAGGCGTGCTCGATCGGAGCGACGGGCCGCGCCGCAATCGGCTTGCCGTCGATCCAGCGGCGCAGGTCTCCAGCTAGCGCCTCGGTCGAGGCGTAGCGGCGAGAAGGGTTCTTCTCCAGGCATTTGAGCGCGATGGTCTCCAGGTCGCGGGGGAGCTTCGGGTTCAGGCGCTGGGGCGGCACGGGCTCCTGGTGGCGCACCTGGTCGAGCGTCTCCAGCGTCGAAGCCCCCTGGAACGGCGGCCGGCCGGTCAGCAGCTCGTAGAGAATGGCCCCAAGCGCATGGATATCGGTCGCGGCCCCGAGCTGGCCGCACGACGCGGCGGCCTGCTCGGGCGCCATGTACGAAGGCGTCCCCCGAATGGCGGCCAGGCTCGGCTCCGACAGGCCGGGATCGTCGTCGCCGTCGCAGAGCGCCAGGCCGAAATCGGAGACCTTGGGAATCACCCGCTCCCAGGGGGCGTCCTTCTCCGCCCCGTCCAGGAGGATGTTGGAGGGCTTCAGGTCGAGGTGGTGCAGCCCCCGGACGTGGAAATCTCCGACCGCGAGGGCGATCGTCTCGACCAGTCCGGCCGCCACTTGCGGCGGCAGGGGATTGCCCAGTCGCTCTTTGAGGGTTCCGCCCGTGACGTATTCGAGCACGAGGTAGAACCAGCCGTCGGCCTCGCCGTGATCGTAGAGCGTCACCACGTTGGGGTGCCGGATGCTGGCCACCGCCCGCGCCTCGCGGAGCCAGCGCCGGCGGGCGGCGGGGCTCTCGCCGCTCGCGGCGGAGCGGAGGACCTTGATGGCCACGGGGCGGCCCAGGCCGCCGGTGCGGACGGCCAGGTAGACCACGCCCATGGCGCCGCGGCCCAGCTCGTGCTGGATCGCGAAGCCCGGGATGCGCGGCAATCGCTCCGGGCCGGGCAGCACGAGCCGGAGGCCGGGGCGCCGGCGCGCGAGCCGCTCCAGAATCGCCTGGCAGTCCGGGCAGCCCTCGACGTGCTCCTCGACGGCGTCGAAGCTCGCCTCGTCGAGCGCATCGGTGCCGAGCGACCGCAGGATCTCCTCGCCAGGGCACGGCGATGACGGCTCCACCAGAGTTCCTCCGCAATCGGATCGGGTGACAGGGACGTCGATCAGGCGCCGGATGCCCGCTGGTCCAGGACGCGCAGGCCCTCGTCGCGCAGCATCCGGGCCACCCGCTCCTTGGCGGCATAAACCGCGGCCCGGGTCATCCCGAGGGTGTTGGCGGCCTGCTCGACGCTCCAGTCGTAGATCGCGACCAGCGAGAACGCTTCCCAGTTGTGGGGCTTGACTCGCGCCCGCACCGCCGCCTGGATTTGCGCGCCCGCGTCCAGGAGCAGGCGCAGGGCCGGGTCGATTGCCTCTTCGCCTTCATCATCAATGTCGGCTGGCTGGCCAGAGATCCCGCGCCCGCCGGCCGTCGGCTCGTCCTCACGATCATCGAGGCTGACGTGCGGGTGAGCCCGCCGCTGGTGCAGGTAATTGAGCACGCGCGACTGGCACAGCCGCCGCAGCCAGCCGCGGAACGAGCCGCTGGGGTCGTACTCGAAGGTCCGCATCCGCCCGGCCAGCTCGCACCAGATGATGTCGCGGATTTCGTCGATCGCCTCCGGGCCCAGGCCGTAGCCGCAGCACCAGCGTCGCAAGTAGGGGTCGTAGGTGTCCCGGAACCGGACCCAGGCCGGATGGTCCTGCCAGTCGGCGACCTGGCTCAGCAAGGTCGGACTCGTGGAGACGTCATCGCCATCGACCAGCCTCATCGCTGAAATCTCCGTGGATAAAGGAGACGCTAGCTGAAGGACTTGGGATGCTCCGATTGGTTTTTTTGCGATGCGTGTCGAACCGTTTTGTAATCCAGATAGAGGGAGAAGTGCGTTGGGTCGCGTGGTCAACCTGGTTGTGGGCGGCAGAACCAGGGCCTGCCAAGGGGCCACGCACGGTTGCATTCGCTGGCCCAAATCGACCACAGCGAGTCGCCATCCGACCGAGCTTCTCGGCGCCAATCCCGGAAGTCGTTCGGCAGTAGCAGTCCATTGAGATCGGATTGGTTGAAGGCAACCATCCTAACGGGAGCCCCATCGGGAATCAAGATTCCGCCCGCATCCGAGCACCTTACTGGGAAGGGCCGGAGGCCGGAAGAACCGGTTACATCGACGGTTGGGTAGGGACACCCCCAGGCGTGAGTTCTGAATCAGAGCGGCCTGTCCTTCCATGCGGGTGTCACGGTTGGAGCACACATCTGATCCCTTGATCAAAAGGGCCGGGGGTCCGGGGAACCATGAAGAGCTGGAACTTGGGATTGCGATCCCGGCGAGGGGATCGGCATCGGCTGCGGCCGGGATTGCTGGAACTGGAGGAGCGCCGGCTGCTCGCGACCTTCACCGTGACAAGCACGGCCGACGATGGCAGCGCCGGGACCCTGCGGTACGTGATCGGCGAAGTCAACGCGACCTTGGGCGCCAACACGATCAACTTCGATCCCACGCTCTTCAGCACGGCAAAGACGATCACCCTGGGTGGGAACGAGCTCGACCTGAGCAACACGAGTGGGACACAGACGATCACCGGCCCGGCGGCGGGCGTGACGGTCAGCGCCGGCGGCCAGGGCCGGGTCTTCCAGGTCGAGGGAGGGGTCAGGGCGTCGATTTCGGGCCTGACTTTCACCGGGGGCAAGCTCGGTCAAGGTAGTGGTGACGGAGGCGGCCTGTTGAATAACGGCACTGTGACCCTGACCGATTGCACGATTAAAGGCAACACGATTGATTACTTTCAGATTGGGGCCGGCATAGCCAATGATGGCGGCACAGCCTACCTGACCGATTGCACCATCAGCGGCAACTCCAACGGGGATGGCGGCGGAGTGTCGAACTCATCGGGCACGATGACCCTGACCGGCTGCACCATCACCAGCAACAGCGCTCACTATGGCGGCGGCTTGTGGAATCACATCGGCACGATGACCCTGACCGGCTGCACCATCACCAGCAACACCGCCTCGGGCTTCGACGGCGCAGGAGGCGGCGGCCTGTCGGATGACGCCGCTCTGACCTTGACCAATTGCACCGTCAGCGGCAATGCGGTCTTTGGTGGAGGGGGCGGCGGAGTGCAATCGGGTGGCGCGGCGATCGTCACCGTCACCGATTGCACGATCAGCGACAACTTTACGGGTCAAAGCGGCGGTGGCTTTCTCTCTACGGGCAAGGTGAATCTGACCGGCTGCACGGTCAGCGGCAACACCGCCAAAGGGCAGGGAGGTGGACTGTTCCTCTCGGGTACCAGCAAGGCGTCGAGCATCACCGATTCCACGATCAGCGATAACTACGCCTCGGTTGGCGGCGGCGGCCTGGTCGTCAACACCACGGCGAACATCGGGGACTGCACCATCAGCGACAACACCGCTACCACCGGCGGCGGCGTCGAGAACCAATTGTTCACCAACCTGACCGACTGTACGATCAGCGGCAATGCCGCCACAAGCGGCGGTGGCGTGTTCGGCATCCGCGGCCTGTACGACAATCTCACCGTCACTCTGACGGCATGCACGGTCAGCGGCAACTCCGCCACGAACGGCGGCGGGCTGGACAACAACGGCCCAGCGTCCCTGACCGACACGATTATCGCCGGCAACACCCTGCCGGGTTCCATGATCGCCAGTGACATCGCCGGTAATCAGAATGTCTCGGGAGGCTATAACCTGCTCGGCACAGGCGGTCAGGGCGGGCTCACCAATGGGGTCAACGGGAATATCTACCTGCCGAGCGTGAGCGACCTGGGACTGGCCCCGCTAGGCGATTACGGCGGCCCAACACAGACCATGGCGCTCCTTCCCGGTAGCTGGGCCATCGGCCAGGGCACGGCCGTCAGCGGTATCACGACCGACCAGCGTGGCGAGCCCCTCGACACCCCCACGCCCGACATCGGCGCCTTCCAGGTTCAGACCGGCCTCGTGGTCAATACCAAGAGCGACGGTACTGGCTCGCCTTCGGGCGACCTGAGCCTGCGCCAGGCCATCAACCTGGCTAATGTGATGGGCGGGGCCCAGACGATCACGCTGGACTCAAACGTCTTCGGCACGGCGCAGACGATCATGCTGACGCAGGGTCCGCTCGAGCTGAGCGACACGAGCGGGATCGAGACAATCACCGACCCGACAGGGGGCTTGACAGTCAGCGGCGGGGGTGCGAGCCGTGTATTCGTCGTCGACTCCGGCGTGACCGCCTCCATCTCGGGACTCACCATCAGCGGCGGCTCGGCCAGCCTCGACGGCGGCGGCCTGTATAACAAGGGGAACACCACGCTCACCGACTGCACCATCTCCGGAAACTCGGCGACGGACAACGGCGGCGGGCTGGGTGACGTGGGTACACTGGCGCTCATCGAGTGCACGATCAGCGGCAACTCGGCCAAGGCCGGCGGCGGCCTCGTGGTCGACGGCACGGCGAGCCTGACCGGCTGCACCGTCAGCGGCAACTACGCCAGCGCAAACGGCGGCGGCCTGTATGACAAAGGCACGGCGACCTTGCAGGACACGATCGTCGCCGGCAACACCGGGAGCGGCGGCTCCGCCAGCGACATCTTCGGCAGCGTCGACAGCTCCAGCTCGTATAACCTGGTCGGACCCGGTGGGGCGGGCGGCCTCACAAAGGGCATCGACAACAACATCGTCTTGACCGGTCTCGCCGGCCCGGGACTGGCCCCACTCGGCGCCTACGGCGGACCGAGCGAGACCATGGCGCTCTTGCCCGGCAGCGCCGCCATTGGCGCGGGTACGGCCGTGGGCGGCATCACCACCGACGAGCGGGGGGCGCCGCGTCCGACTTCCGGAAGCGTCGACATCGGCGCCTTCCAGGACCAGGGCTACACCGTGGCCGTTTCGTCGGGAAGCGCTCAAAGCACGATGGTCAGCCAGGCATTCGGTTCTGCATTGGCGGCCCTGTTGACCGAGGATTTCGCCGGCGCGGCGCTCCCGGGGGCGACCATCAACTTCAGTGCGCCATCGTCGGGCGCCAGTGCCACGCTCAGTGCCAGTTCGGCGGTCACGAGCGCGAGCGGCCCGGCGAGCGTCACGGCCACGGCCAACGCCACCGCCGGTACCTATACCGTGACCGCTTCCGCCATCGGAGTGACGTCGTCGGCTTCATTCAAACTGACCAATCAGATCCAGCCGAACTTCTCCGGACTGAGCGGCCAGACGGTCACATACGGGAACACGGTGACGTTCACGGGCACGCTCGAGTCCGGTTCGCAGGCTCCGGCTGGAGAGGCCGTGGCCGTCACGGTCAACGGCGTGACAAAAGACGCCAAGATCGCCGCCGACGGTTCCTTCTCGACCCAGTTCACACGCACGGACGTGGTGCTGAACGTGAAGGTCTACGACGTCACCTACGAGTACGCGACCGATGGCGTTTTCCTCGCAGCCAACGGATCGAGTCAACTGACGGTCAACCCGGCGGCGCTCACGATCACGGCGGTTGCCAGCACCAAGGTCTACGATGGCACGGCGAGCGCGGCGACGGTGGTCCCGACGATCACGTCGGGCAGCTTGGCCACCGGTGACAAACCCCACTTCACCGAGACGTACAGCACCAGAAATGTGGGCACCGGGTTGACGCTGACGCCGGTCGGGACCGTCGACGACGGCAACAACGGAAATAATTACACGTATGCATTGGTGCCGACTTCGGCGGGCGTGATCACGCCCGCTCCACTGACCGTCACGGCGACCGACGACACCAAGGTGTACGATGGCACCACCGGCTCCTCCGCAGCCCCCACCGTTAGCACGACCTACGGCAGCGACACGGTGACCGGGCTAATCCAGGCGTTCACCTCGAAGGACGTACTCGGGATCAATGGCAGCACACTGAAGGTCACCGGCTACACCGTCAACGACGGCGATGGCGGGAACGACTACACGGTCACCACGCGGAGCGCCTCCGGGACCATCACGCCCGCCGACTTGACCATCATCGCGACCGGCGACACCAAGGTGTACGACGGCACCAC
>DAIDHB010000342.1 GCA_027452145.1 Planctomycetales bacterium | reverse complement strand
GTCGCGTGCGGAGAATACCGCGCCGGGCTGGCGTTACAGGCTCCAGCGGTCCCACAACTGGCGGACGTCCCGGCGCTCCGGGCCGCGACGGAGCAGCGAGCCCCGGTTGAGGATCCCAGGCGGGCTGTCGCGGTCGTCATCGGGATCGAGGCGCGGTCGCTTCCACCGGAAGGGGGTCGAGCCGGCGTAGAGCATCAGCGCGACGAGTGCCGGCAGCCAGGCCCGGTCGATGATCCCCAGATGGACCACCCAGATCGGGACCGCCAGGACGAGCGCCGCGACCGCCGCGATCACCATCCAGCGCCGGGTTGTCATCCTGGAGAGCGGCATGTCCCTGGCCCTTGTCGAGACTTGAAGCGGGTGAATGACTTTCGACGCCTCGCACCGGCGCGGTTCGTCGGGAACTCGTTCAACCTCCGGTTGTCCATTCGGCAGGGTCGATTCTCTCTCCGCCCGCGATCGTGAGCAAGGCCCTCAATGCTTCCGGTGTGAGGCTCCGAGGAAGGATATAGATCGAGCCGTCGACGGTCTGCGCATGGGGGCCGTTGAACGTGTGATGGCTCGAGACGCTCGGTCGGGTTCGGTCGTTGAGCTGGAAACTCATCGTCGTCCAGTCCAGGTCTCTGGGCTCCATCCAGTGAATCCCGGAATTGGCGACTTCCACCAGCATGAAGGTCTTGCCGGGACCATCGGTCACGTCGGCAAGACGCCGCGAGGTTCCATCGCTCGGGAACATGGTCCTGGGACCGACGACGGCGACATAATTCGTCTCGGTCGACGTCGGGAAGGCCGGGTCGCTGGGGCACTGGAAGGACGCCCAGACGAGGCCGTGCAGCTTGCTGTTGTTCGGGCTGTCCCACGGCTCGTCGAAATGGAAGTTTTTCACCAGCCGGCCGCCCAGGTAGCCGGCGGGTCCGCGGTCGAGCTCCGCCATCAACAGGACCCGCCAGCTATAGAGCGGCCGGCCGCTGGCATCGGCCACGTAGGCCGGTGGAAAGCATCCGTGGGCTGACTCGTAATTGAGCAGGGCGACCGCGATCTGCTTGAGGTTGCCAACGCACTGCGAGGAGCGCGCCACTTCGCGAACGTCGGAGACGGCTCGCGCGAGCCACGTCAACAGCACGCAGACCAGCGCGGCAACCGCGACCCAGATCATGGAGCGACGTACCGTCATTGCCACACAAGACTCCCGTCGTCCCTGCTGCCGCGCGAGCCGCCCCTCGGGCGCCGATCGGTCGTGCTCGATTGCGGGGATCGCCATATTCCCACGATACCGAGAAGAGGCGAGTGTCGCACGGGGGCTGTCTCCGATGACGCCGGCGCGTAACAGTCTTACCCGGACCATCCGGCTCGGCAAGATCGGCGCATCCGATGCCCAGCAGCGGGCCGTCGCCGTCGCCCTGGCCGAGGGCGAGAAGTTTCGCCCGATCGCCCCTTGATTGGATCGCACAGAAGGGTACACCATGTGAATTGCGAAACCGACCAACATGTCGACAGGGCAGTCGTCCCGTATTTCGTTCTCACGACGGTGTCCTTCCGGAACGAGCCGATTCCGGTTCATTCCGTCCATCAGAGGTATCCGACCATGGCGCGCAAGCTGGCTCGTCTCGCGGTGGCTGCCGCGATCGTGATCGCCGGATGGCAATCGTCCGGGGCCCAGGAGGCGACAAAGGGCGAAAAGCCCCGCATTCCCGGCGGCATCGAGGGGCACGTCAAGAGGGTGGACCCCGAGAAGGAGACGCTCACGATCGTCACGGAGGCCGGCACCGAGAGGACGCTGAACCTCACCGAGGAGACGACCATCCTCGGCCCGCGCGGGGGCAAGGTCCGTCGTGGCCTGAAGGACCCGAGGTTCCACGAGGGCATGAGCCTGACCGTCGTCGCCAGCGGCACCACCGTCCGGGAGATCCACCTGGGCTACGATCGTCGTACAACCACCGCCGCCGGGACGAGGGAGAGCGGCGGGACTGCCGCGAGGTCGCCGACCGCCCGCCGGGAGCCCGCCGGCGGCACGTCGACCGCCGCGCCCGCCTCGAAGGCGAGAACGGTCATCCGAAAAGACGAGGCTCCTGCCAGGAAGCCGGCGGCCGAGGAGGCGGATGACTCGGACGACGAGTTCCCGGGGACCATCAGGTCCTACAATGCCGGCCGCCGGTTGCTCGTCGTGACGCTCCTCAATGGCACGACCCGCTCTTTCCTGCTGCCGAACGACCTCAAGGTCCTGGATCGGGGGACCGTGAGCAAGCAGGGTCTCGCCGATCCGGCCCTCAAGGAAGGGGCTCGCGTCATCGTGATCATGGAGCCGGGAGGCCGCCGGGTGAAGGAACTGCGCGTCAACCCGGCCCCGCCGTCCCGCAGGACGAAGAAGGCCGGGTGAGCGCGGCCAGCCGCTCGATCCATCAACCAGAGCTCGGGGATCGAGCGACCGCGGCATTGAGCGCCGGCAGGGCCTCGGTCGGCGCCCCTCCGCCAGGCGAGCGTGACGGAGGGGGTACATCCTTGCGGTTAGCTCCCCGCTCAGGACACCCCGGCCTCCGCCAGCATCTTGCGGTAGGCGCTCTCGGGCCGCAGTCCAACGAGTCGGCCGGTCTCCTTGCCGTCTCGGAACGCAATCACCGTGGGGACGGACGTCACCTGCAAGCCGGCCGCGAGCGCCCGGTCGGCCTCGACGTCGAGCTTCACGACGCTGGCTCTCCCCTGATACTCGGCGGCGAGCCGGTCGACCGTCGGCGCTAGCGCCCGGCACGGCGGGCAGTAGGTGCCGTACACGTCCACCAGCACCGGCACGGACGAGCGCAATACCTCAGCTTCCCATTCGGACGATTGGATTTCTCTGGCCATGGCTCGCGTCCTTATTCGATCGGTCTCATCGGGTCAGGCGGTGGTCAACGAGCGACCGCCCTGGAAGAGACTGCGAGAGCCAGGGCTGCGGGTGGACATCGCACCGACGAGAATCCGATGATCGCGTACGGCCGGAATCCCGCAAGTCGATTTACCGGAAGAGGTTCCGGCTGCGGAATCGGCCAACGCCTGGACGCGCCGATAAGATGAGGGTGTTTCGGAGGCGCGGCATTTCGAGAGCGGTGGGCGGTTGATGGGTCAGACCAGCGAGGCCGACGAGTTGCTCGGACGCCACCGGGCCGGGGACGCCTCGGCGCGAGAGGGCTTGATCCGCCTGGCGCAGTCGCGTTTCGCCGCCCTGGCGCGGGCGATGCTCCGCCGCCACCCCCGCGTCCATCGCTGGGAGCAGACCGACGACCTGCTCAACGCCGCTCTGGTGCGGTTGCACCGCAGCCTGGCCGACGTCCGGCCGGAGACCGTCCGCCACTTCGACAACCTGGCCGCGACCCAGATCCGCCGCGAGCTGATCGACCTGGCGCGAAGTTACTACGGTCCCGAAGGCGCTGGTGCGAATCATCACACCGACGGCACCGACCCGGGCCTCAGGCTGGCGGAGATCGGCGACCGATCGGGGCCGCCCGAGACCCTGGAGGGCTGGATGGCGTTCCACGAGGCGGTCGAGCGGCTACCGGCCGAGGAACGCGAGGTCGTCGGCCTGCTCTGGTATCGAGGGATGACGCACGCCCAGGCGGCCGAGGCTCTGGGTGTGGCGACCAGGACCGTTCAGCGCCGCTGGGCCTCGGCCCGATTGCTGCTCCAAGACGCGCTGGACGGCGAACCGCCCGGGGGCGAGTGAGATTCCGATGTCGACAACCCGAGACGACATGCTCGACCGGCTGGTGCGCTGGGAACAGGCCCGCGCCCAGGGGCGGTCTCCTTCACCGGAGGACCTGTGCGGCGACTGCCCGGACCGCGCGGATGAGCTCCGCCGGCTGATCGGCAAGCTCGGCCGGATCGGCTGGCTCGATCGTCCGCTCGAGGACGCGACCGGCCCGGGCGAGGAGCGGAACGAGACCATGCCTCGCGACACGGACCTGCCGCGGACCCTGGCGGATCGTTATCGCCTCGATGCGCTGATCGGCGTGGGCGGCTTCGGCCGGGTTTACCGGGCCGTTGATACGTGGCTCGACCGTCCGGTCGCCGTGAAGATCCCGAAGGCGGACCGGCTGGTCGGCGCGGAGGAGGTCGACCAGTGCCGGATGGAGGCCAAGAAGGTCGCCCGGCTCCGGCATCCGAACATCGTGCCGGTGCACGACGTCGGCCGCGACGGCGCGAGCTGCTTCATCGTGTCGGAGTGGATCGACGGCCGGAACCTGGCCGAGCGGATGGAGCAGGGCCGGCTGCCCCTGGACGATGCGGTTCGCATCGTCGCCGAGGTGGCCGATGCGCTCGGCCATGCGCACGCCCACGGATACGTCCACCGCGACATCAAGCCGGCCAACATCCTGATCGACGGCGGCGGGCGGGCCTACCTGACCGACTTCGGCATCGCGGTGGTCGAGGAGGAGCTGTTGAAGGACGTTCGTGTGGCGGGGACGCTCCCGTACATGGCCCCCGAGCAACTGGATGAGGCCCTCGGTCCGGCCGATCACCGGGCGGACATCCACGCGCTCGGCGTGGTGCTGTTCGAGCTGCTGACCGGCCGCCGGCCGTTCGAGTCGCGATCGCCGCTGGAGCTGAGAGAGCGGATTCTTGCCGGAGAGTTCCCGCCGCCGCGGTCGATCGAGCCGGCGCTGCCGGAAGGTCTCGACCGGATCTGCCAGCGCTGTCTGGCACGCAGGCCGGACGACCGCTACGCGGATGCAGGCGCGCTGGCGGGCGATTTGCGGACCCTTGTCCGTGCCTCGTGAATCATTTTCGCCCTGCGGCATGCGGGCCAGTCGTTGATGGGAATCCTTGCAATCCCAAGGTTTGCCTCCGCCTGGCCTCGCGCGACCCGCGAGCTTCGGCACCGGGGCTGTTTCGATTCGACTGATGAGGGTGTCGCGCTCACGGCCGCCTCCCACGCCCAGCGCGCCGAGGGGCGCCGCGTTCCTCCGATGCTGCCGTGCGACATCCCGGTTGGATCAGCAACGCGATGGGTTGGTGGCGCAAGGGTCTTTTCCGTAGAAGATTTGCGTTGAGGTCTCCGAATTCCTGCGGGTTGATTCCGGTCGGGCCGCGCCCGGAATGACGCCATCGGGAAACGTCGGGGGACCAGGACCTACCGCCAAATCTTCGCCGATCGATTACAATTCGAGGGTAGAAGTGCCCTGTTGGGCACGCGTCCTGTGGTTAACACCGACGAGGGCATCGAAATTGCCTGGTTGAGGAGGATACCCGTCCCTCTTCAGGCGTCCCGTGGCGGTGCCGCCGGGCGAGCCACGCCCTTCCGCGACGTACCGCGGGGCGGGCGGGTGCGAGGGAATCCTGACGAACGAATCGACCGGCAGCAGCGAGGTCGTCGGATCGTGGTCGGTGCGGCCCACCTCTCCCATTCGGGCCGCCGGAAAGGAATTTGCATCCCCATGAAGAGTCTCCACGTCTGCCAGCGCCATGTCTCGAAGCTCGGCTGGCTCCTCGCGTCGTTGATGATGCTGGCATTCCCGGGCGTTGCAAGCGCCGCGGGCGAGGCCGATCTGGTTCTGCCCGACATCCACACGACCCGGATCCTCGGGGGCCTGCTCAGCGGTCAGGCTCTGTTGATCGTTGGGATGTTCATCTGCGGCGCCGGGCTGGTGTTCGGGCTGGTGATCTACCAGCAGCTCCGGCGGTTGCCGGTGCATCAGTCGATGCGGGAGGTCTCGGAGCTGATCTAGGCGACCTGCAAGACCTACCTGCTCAACCAGGGGAAGTTCATCATGCTCCTCTGGCTGTTTATCGCGGCGGTGATCGTCGCCTATTTCGGGTTCCTGTCGGAGGGCGCGGTCGCCGAGGCCGCGGACCACGCGGCGGGGATCTCGAGGCCGGCGCGGGTGGGGATCATCCTGCTGTTCAGCGTGATCGGGATCGCCGGCAGTTACGCCGTGGCGTGGTTCGGCATCCGGATCAACACTTTCGCCAACAGCCGCACCAGCATGGCCTCGCTGACCGGCTCGCGGTTCCTGTGCTACTCGATCCCGTTGCGGGCGGGGATGTCGATCGGCATGGTGCTGATCAGCGTCGAGCTGGTGATCATGCTCGGCATCCTGCTGTTCGTCCCGCGGACGCTCGCCGGCCCGTGCTTCATCGGGTTCGCCATCGGCGAGAGCCTGGGCGCGGCCGCCCTGCGGGTCGCCGGCGGCATCTTCACCAAGATCGCCGATATCGGCGCCGACCTGATGAAGATCGTCTTCCGGATCGACGAGGACGACGCGCGGAACCCGGGCGTGATCGCGGATTGCACCGGGGACAACGCGGGCGACTCGATCGGGCCGACGGCCGACGGATTCGAGACCTATGGCGTCACCGGCGTGGCGCTGATCACGTTCATCACGCTGGCCGTGTTCAGCCCGCAGGTGCAGGCGGACCTGCTGGTCTGGATTTTCGCGATGCGGATCCTGATGGTCGTCGCCAGCGGCGTGGCCTATCTGGTAAATGAGTCGATCTCGCGGAAGAAGTACCTGCATGACTCGCACTTCGACTACGAGGAGCCGCTGACCCGGCTGGTCTGGATCACCAGCGGGATCTCGATCATCGCCACGTATCTGGCCAGCTTCGCGCTGATCCCTCACCTGGCCGGCGACGGCCACCTGTGGTGGAAGCTGGCGACGGTGATCACGCTGGGCACGCTGGCCGGGGCGATCATCCCCGAGATGACCAAGATCTTCACCTCGACCAACTCGACGCATGTGAAGGAGGTGGTCACCGCCAGCCGCGAGGGGGGCGCGTCGCTGAACGTGCTCAGCGGGCTGACGGCCGGGAATTTCTCGAGCTTCTGGGTCGGCGGCGTGGCGATCGTGGGCTTGATGGCGGTGGCCTACGCCGTGAGCCAGACGTTCCCGCAGGACCTGATGGTCGCGCGGGCGGTGTTCGCGTTCGGCCTGGTCGCCTTCGGCTTCCTGGGCATGGGACCGGTGACGATCGCCGTCGATAGTTATGGGCCGGTCACCGACAACGCGCAGAGCGTCTACGAGCTGTCGCTGATCGAGCAGCAGCCGAATATCGCCGAGAACCTGCGGCGCGAATTCGGCTTCGAGCCCGATTTCCAGCGCGCCAAGCTGCTACTGGAGGAGAACGACGGCGCCGGCAACACCTTCAAGGCCACGGCCAAGCCCGTGCTGATCGGCACCGCGGTCGTGGGCGCGACCACCATGATCTTCTCGATCGTGGTGATGCTGGCGGGGGTCAAGGGCCCCAATGGGCACCTCCAGCTCGACCCGGGGCATGTGGTGAACCTGTCGATCCTGCATGCCCCGTTCTTGCTGGGAATCCTCTTCGGCACGGGGGTGATCTACTGGTTCACCGGGGCGAGCACGCAGGCGGTGATCACCGGAGCGTACCGCGCGGTGGCGTTCATCAAGCGGAACATGCGGCTCGACGGCACGGCCAGGGCGAGCCTCGAGGACTCGAAACGGGTCGTGGCGATCTGCACGCGGTATGCCCAGGTGGGGATGCTCAACATCTTCCTCACGATCTTCTTCGTGACCCTGGGCGCGGCGTTCGTCAATCCGTACTTCTTCGTCGGCTACCTGATCGGGCTGGCGATCTCGGGGTTGTTCCAGGCGATCTTCATGGCGAATGCCGGCGGTGCGTGGGACAACGCCAAGAAGATCGTCGAGACCGAGCTGCGCGAGAAGGGGACGGCGCTGCACGCGGCGACGGTTGTGGGCGACACCGTGGGCGACCCGTTCAAGGACACCAGCTCGGTGGCGATGAACCCGATCATCAAGTTCGCCACGCTGTTCGGCCTGCTGGCGGCCGAGCTGGCGGTCGTGATGGCGCCGGTGTGGCGGGGGCTGCTGGCCGTCGTCGCCTTCGCCATCGCGGCCGGCTTCATCTACCGAAGCTTCTACGGCATGCTGATCGAGGTCGTCGAGGAGACCAGCTCGGACGAGAAGGTCCAGGATCTGGTCGAGGTGTCATGATCGGGTAGGGGCGGGGAGCGAGGATCGACGCGGCCCGGCGCGTCCATCGGGAGGCTCGCTCGCCCTCCCGGGCGGCTCCTCCGTCGCCGCGGGTCTCGCCTCGTCGCGACCGGGCGGGGGATTGGCGGGCGACCCGAGCGATCGGGTAACATGAGAGGCACGGGGCCTGATCCCTCTGGCCTGGCGGCCGGCGGGATCCGGGTCCGCGACCGCGCCGGTCTCGTTGGTGCGGCCTCTCGTCCGAGGAAACACCAAGACACCCAGGATGCTCTCCCGATGAATCCCGGCACCTATGTCCTGTTCCTCGTCTTTGTCCTGGTCGGCATTGCGATCATCCTGTGCATCTTCCTGGCCAAGTACGCCAACCTGTGGCTCCAGGCGAAGATGACGTCGGCCAGCATCAGCATCCTCGAGCTGGTCGGGATGTCGTTCCGCAAGGTGAACCCGAACATCATCGTGCGGTCCAAGATCATGGCCTATCAGGCCGGCCTCTCCGAGAAGGACGGGATGACCACGCGGGCGCTCGAGGCCCACTACCTCGCCGGCGGCAATGTCCCCAACGTGGTGCGGGCCCTGATCGCCGCGAATCGCGCGGACATCCCGCTGTCGTACAAGCGCGCCGCGGCGATCGACCTGGCCGGCCGTAACGTGCTCGAGGCCGTACAGACGAGCGTCAATCCCAAGGTCATCCAGTGCCCGGACCCCGCCAGCGGGCGGAACAGCATCGACGGCGTCGCCAAGGACGGCATCCAGCTCAAGGTCAAGGCGAAGGTCACGGTGCGGACCAACCTCGACCGCCTGGTCGGCGGTGCGACCGATGAAACGATCATCGCCCGCGTCGGCGAGGGCATCGTCAACGCGATCGGCTCGGCCGACACCCACAAGCAGGTGCTGGAGAAGCCCGACACGATCTCGAAGCGCGTGCTGGAAAAGGGACTCGACGCGGGCACGGCGTACGAGATCCTCTCCATCGACATCGCCGACGTGGACGTGGGCGACAACATCGGCGCGAACCTCCAGGCGCTCCAGGCCGAGGCCGATACGCGCGTGGCTCGGGCCAAGGCCGAGGAACACCGCGCGTTCTCCGTCGCCAAGGAGCAGGAGATGATCGCGCAGGTGCAGGAGAACCGGGCCAAGGTCGTCGAGGCCGAGGCCGAGGTCCCCCGCGCGATCGCCGAGGCGTTCCGCCAGGGGAATATCAGCATCGGCGAGTATTACAACCTGCGGAACGTCCAGGCCGATACCGAGATGCGCAGCGCGATCGCCGGCACGGGCAACGCGCGGCGGGAGAATAGCACGCCGTCGTGATTTGTGATCGACGCCACTGCCGGGGAGGAATCATGGCCCTTCTTCCTCACGAGCGACAGTTCATGGATCTCTATATTCGCGAGATGCATCTCGGGCAGAATGCCGGGCATGCTCATCGCCTCTCCTGGGAGCGAGGCATCACCTGTCAGCATTTCCTGAGGCTCGAGCCGGCCTACATGGAATACTGGGGCGGCGCCGGCAACTGGGGTGGTCCGTACCCTCCGCTCCCGGACGATCCCGAGATGTCTTGTCCCTGGGATTCCCGGAAGCAGCTCGAGGCACGGATCGCAGAGTTGGAGCCGGTGATCGACTCGGGGTGAAGCACATTATCGAAGGCGATCGGATGGCGTAGGGTGGGCATTGCCAGGGCTTTCAAGGTGTTGGAAGATTGCCCTAAGTCATTAGGGCAAAACACTATCGGATTGAACAGTCGTGTTGAAAGTCCCAAAACATCGTAAGATAGGCAATTATGCCTCGCATAACTCGCTGATTGCTGGCATAACTTGCGATCTCCCAATGATTTGCGGAGCACAGAGCTGGCATAAGCAGCCCTTCACTCTGAAAGCCCTGGGTGGGCATTGCCCACCGGTCGAGGCCCCGTAGGTCAGGCTTTCCAGCCTGACAGTATTTCCATGGCAAAGGTCGAGGCTTCGAACTGGTGGGCAATGCCCACCCTACGAAATGGTCTCGGAGCCTTGTAGGCATTCCAGAGCCAGTGTCTCATCGAGGTTGAGTCGAAAGGCCGACGCCGATTGTCTCCGGGGCGTGCCCCAGGGGCATTCAACAGGGAATTCCCCGGATGCAATTCCAGCTCTTCCTCCAGTTCATCATCCCGCTGACGTTCCTGGCGATCTGGGCGCTGACCTCGCTCTTGAACCGCGACGCGCAGCCGATGCCGCCGCGGCCGGGCATGGGGCGCGGTCCCGGTGCCGGGCCGCGACCTGGCGGCGGGGGAGGGGGCTTCTCGCCCTCGGCCCGCGGCGAGGCCCTGGCGGCGGGGCGGCCGACGGGCGCGGGGCGGACGACGATCGAGCGCACCGGGCCGGGCCGATGGGCCGCGACGACGACCACGACGACCGGTCGGCCGGCCGGCGGATCCGGGCGCGGGGATGACGGGATCACGATCCTCGAGTCCCAGACCCGGCCGGCGACGGGAAGCGGTGGGGGCTCGGGCTTCTCGCCGTCGTCCTCGGCGGCCAACCCGCGGGTGGCGCGTGGCTTGGGGGCCCGGCGGGCGGCCGCCCGCGGCCGGGCGGCGCCGGCCCCACCGGC